>JAICKC010000033.1 GCA_025928155.1 Candidatus Saccharimonadota bacterium | reverse complement strand
GGAACCTACGGTTCCCCTCAGACTCCCCTCCGCTAGTGGTCCCGCGTGGCGAGCCACGGGGTAAGTGCTGGAATGACACCATCGACACCATAAGATTTAGCCGCTTCGGCTTTCTCGGGAGAGGAAGTTATCACCCAGACTTCGGCACCAAACGATTTAGCGTATTTGACACCCATGTGTCCAAGTCCGCCAAGCCCGATTATGGCAACCTTTGAGCCTTCACCAACCTTCCAGTGCCTGAGCGGTGAATAAGTAGTTATACCCGCACAGAGTAGTGGGGCTGCTACTGCCATGTTCAATGATGACGGCAAGGGCAATACAAAATGCTCTGGTGCTATCATAATCGTAGAGTAGCCACCTTTGGTGTCAGTGCCATCTACAGGATCCTTTGAGCTGTAAGTCCAGATCGTTTCTTTGAAGCAGGAGTTCTCAAAGCCACGCTTACACGCTTCACACTCACCACAGCTGTTCACCATGCAACCAACGCCCACTTTGTCGCCAGGTTTGAATTTTGTGACGTTACCTCCGACACGAGTAACAACGCCCACTATTTCATGTCCAGGGATACACGGGTATTCTACTTCGCCCCAATCACCACGAGCAGTATGGATGTCGCTGTGGCAGATGCCACAGTAGTGAACATCAAGCTCCACATCAGTGTCAGTGAGCTCTCGGCGGTCAAACTCATAATACTCTAGTGGTTTATCTATAGCGGGGACGGCGTAGGATTTTGTTCTCATGCAGCCCATTATCCCATACTAATGACCTGGCGGGCTATAGCATGCAGATGATGTCGTGATATATTGAGCGCTACCTCAGTTTAACTGGCGTCTTAGACGACTCGCGCGGCTGATTGGCTGGTATAAGGAGCAGGCGTAACTAAAATTGATAAGGGAAAGGTAGTTTACCATTAGTAGAGACTCTACTATACTAAAGCTATGCATACAGAATTGATGACCAGTCGGAGTGATCAAGAACCTGTAGCCCCATACGATCTGGAAGCCGCGTTAGAACGGACAGAGGGCCTAGTAGTTGAAGTAGGGGCCCGACCTACCAGGGATATGAGGCACTTACTTCCCGCGGCATCGAGCTCCCCACGCCAATCGCCCTTAACAGATACATCGAATACGCTGGAGGTCCTGAAAACGTTGATGTACAAGCCGACGCAGGTCGGCTGCCTTTTGCAGATGACAGTATAGGAGTCTGTCTAGTTTCCAACCTGACCACACTTGACCAGAGCACTATACACGGGCTTAATGCAAAGTACAGCGGCTTAGCAACCAATAAAGAATCGCTACGCAAATACCAAGCCGAGCTAAAAAGATTGGTTGACCAAAGCTACGAGTCTGCGCTCCGAGAAACAGATATAGATATTGATAAGCTGACAAAATCTCACAACCCACGCATACGACTGTTTACCGAACTCACTCGAGCATTAAATCATAACGGTTTACTAATATTTCAGGGGATTCAAGCGGAGGATATGGCCGTAGCATCCCGTGTAGGAATGATAGTTGCCGAGTACGATCCTGAGGCCGAGAACGCAATTTTAATAAAGGCCTGATAAACAACAGTTATAACTTCCCTTATCGTTGTGAGTCAGACTACGCACGGTATAAAGTTGAGGAAGAATCCACTAAGCATCCACGCTAGTGGATTTTTGCTATAGTAGGGTTATGAAAATATCTGTCCTAGAGTACCGTTTATTCCCCGATGTAAAAGAGCAAATCCAGACGTTAGCCAGTAATAAAATCATATTTCCGGAAGAACGTTGCCCGGAAGATGAGCGAATCCAAAGGACGGGTGATGCGGAAATCGTACTCGTAACACCATGGGATAAGGTCGACTTAGTCTTTTTAAATGCATGCTCACAAATTAAATATATTGGCCTCTGCGGGACCTCGACTGCAAACATTGACTTAGACGAGCTTGCCAAGCGCAATATCGCGTTTAGCAATATTGTCTCCAAGGATAAAGAATCGGTAGCAGAATTTTTCTTTATGCAACTAGTAGGCCTTGCGCGCGGCACAGGAGAGTATCAATGGAAATCAGGTGAAGATCATGAGCTAACCGGTAAACATCTCGGCATTATCGGCCTTGGTGAAGTAGGCAAAGCTATCGCTCACATGGCGCTGGCGTACAAAATGAGCGTTAGCTATCATAGTCCCCATCGCAAACCGGACTGGGAAGATCGGGGGCTCGAATATGTCGAAGTGAGTAATCTCGTTAGTCACAGCGAAATCATAGCAGTATGTAGTCCCACAAATGTAGAGGTGCTAAGCAAAACGGAATTCGACAAAATAAAACCAGGAAGCATTGTAGTGCAGGCCAGTTCAGGCAGCCCTTTTAGTCGGAGAAACTTCAAAGAATGGATATCAAGAGAAGGTAATTACGCTCTATTTGATATGTCGGCAGGCGTCAAAAACTATGAGGCATATAAAGATATTCCTAGAGTAATATTCTCTACGGCTGTTGCCGGAGATACCTACGAGTCAAATCAACGTCGTGGCCAGCGAGCGCTTGAGAATCTCAAGCATTTCTTAGAACGTAAGACGGTATAAGAATAACTGTCATCGGCAGTAAAAGTTCGAGACCGGCAAGCTGAGCCATGAGCTTGGAAGATCACCTTAACATGGTCATCCAAGCTCTTTGTTTTTGTTGCGACCTGTAGGCAAGGCGCCACGGCAGCCGTGCTGACGCAAATTGCCGGTTCGGTCATGAGGAGCTGGCGCAGGAATACATTCCGAGCAAGCGAGGATGAGAAGAATCGAACGGTTTGGTAGAAAGAATCCCGCTCGGGATTAGCGTTTTGTGCAGCTATTTTTGATAGACTTTAGCTACAGGCAGTCAATATGCACCGTACCGCTTAGCCTACAGCTCTGCGGGTTCAGCTCCAGGCTTGCGGCGCAGTGTCGTAATGCTGTCAAGGATTGTACCCGCAATAGCGTCAAACGCGATATAGTACATGAGTGTTGTGTTGAGAGCCGCCCAGAAAACAAGTATGGGAGAAACCCTGCCAGTTTCAACGCCCAGCATGATATCCAGCAGCGTTATAGTGCCAAGCACGAGGTGTGGCATAAACAAGGTCACTGGTGTTCTGCTTAGACCAAGCGTAGTATGCTTAGGCGTGACTTTGAACGTCAGCTTCTTGCCTGTGAGCGCACTGAGTAAGGCCACCATATACACCGGTTGAGCGGCAATGCTCACCATTTTGCCGTAGGGCAGCAGACCCCTTTCCTTGTCTGGTCTGATATTGAATCGCTGAAGCCAGGTAGATATGCCGAAATTAGTAGCTATCAGTGGTACATAGGTTGCAAGGAATAACAGCGGCGAGACTTGTGTTACCTGAATACCGAATACGAAATACAGCGACAGGAGCACAATGCCAGCTGCAATCGTAATACCGCTCAGATAGTGCTGCTGCATGATGAGGTAATACATCTGTTGGCGGCGGTGCATACGCGACGTCAGCTTGGCGCTCTGGTGGAAGAGGATATCGAAGCAGCCCTGTGCCCAGCGGCGTTGCTGGATAAAGAAATCTTGCCAGGTATTCGGACCCTCACCAACAGCCAGAGGCTCAGCAACATATATGCTCTTGAAACGGCGGGAGTGCATGACCATGCCGGTCAGCAGGTCTTCAGTCAAATGTGCGCCGTAGTAGCCGATTTCTTTCAGCGCGGATACACGGACAACGTGGTTTGCACCAAGCATCATGCAGCTGTCGCGTCCGGACAAACCACGTAAGATCGGTCCATAGAACGTAAAGCCTTGCTCAGCGGCACCGCGTGCGATGTCCGAGTCATCTTCATTGCCATAAATCTGCGGCGTACCGACAAATGCGATTTCAGGATCGTTGAAGTAACCGAGCGTGCGGGTCAGAAAGTCTTTGCGGGGAATAAAGTCAGTATCAATCTGAGCCACGACCTCATAAGCATAACCGTGCGCATCATACCAGGCGTTGTGGTTGCCGCCTTTGGTCTTTGTGGCAAACTTGTGGCCGGTCGGCTGATTGTACTTTTCGACACCCTTACGGGTAAAATATTTGACGCCGTACTTTTTGCAGAGCTTCCTGGCTTGAGGGTCGTTTCCTTCATCAAGCAGCCAGGTATCATGTTCATAATCCGCGCGCCGCATGGCGGGCAGAATATTCTCAAGTAGTTCCAGCGGCTCGCTGTCCGGCACGAACGTCGTGATGAACGCGACTTTCAGGCCAGCGGCGGCCTTTTGGCGCTTCGGGTTCTTCATGGCACGAGCGATCAGCCAGAGCACGGTATCCATCATGATCTGATGCCATACAACATAGGACACGACGAGGAACAGCACGAAATCCATAGCGTGCCAATTGCCGTGGAAGTTGTCCGGAACGTTACCGAGATTGAACCACACGCCCGCAAACAGCATCAGGAATGTTACCGCAAGTATCATGAGTACGTTGTAACGGCGCTTCTGGTGGCGGCTCATAACATTGATAAACTGGACTTTTGCAGATTTCATAGGTTAGCGCTCCGCTGTCAATACGTTTTTAATCACTGCCAGCTTACGTACGAGCCATGCGTCCTCAAACAAGTACAATATGTGTGCGATCTGGGCAAAACAGGCGAACACGAACATAGCCTGCAAAATAACGGATGCACTCAGTGTAAAAGCATGCCGTTCCAGTGCAATAGCGAGCGTAGCCCCGTAAGCAATGAACACATATGCGAGCACGAATCGTTTGTATTGCTTGAACGTGTGGCCGGTGCCCTTGCCAGCGCCGCCGGTTGGTTCCCAACCGATAGGCCGTCGAACAACCGAGAGGAATATAGCCTGAACGAACGTGTAGGCGGTTGTCATAACAGTAATGACTGAAACGACGGGTTCCGGCTCGCGTCGCAGCACGAACGGCGTAACCAGGTAGGTCATAACGAGCTGCGGAACAAAGAACAGTGTGTAGTGCCAGCTATAGCCATGACGTCCCAGCACCAGCGTCAGGAAGTAGATAGGCATAGCTAAGATGGCTATGGTGTAGAGGTAGTACAGTGCGTTTGAGAAGTAGCATATCTTCTGTATCGGCGTGAGTACTTTTGAGAACAATGTTTTAGGCGAGAACATCAGACGAGTGCTGCCGGTTGCCCAGCGGGACTGCTGCTTATAAAACTGGTAATAGTTCTCAGGGCAATCGCCGGTAGCAAGCTGCACTGGTATGTAGCGAATGCGGTATGGCTTACCATCGCTCAAGCGGCGATTCATCATCTTGAGGCCAGTGTTGACGTCTTCGCTGTGCGTCCATGGGTCATCGCCGCCAACGCCTTCAAAGCCGCCGACCATGTCAAGTACCTTACGGCTGTAGAGCGCATTAGTACCGACGCAGATAGCACTATTGAAACGGTTGCGTGCAACCTGGGTAATACGGTAAAAGTCACGCTGTATAAGGGCAGCGCCAAACTCAGTCTTAGAACGTTTGTAAACGCGGTCGTCCAAACGGAAATGCTGCGGTGACTGTACGATGCCCGTCGCCCCCCCCGAGTACGAAACCAGCTCGCGCAAAATTTCCGGCCGCACCACAAAGTCGGCGTCGAGTATCAATACCTGCTCAACGTCGGGAAACTGGCTTATAGCGTAGTTCACGTTTCCGGCCTTCTTGCGAACGCCAGGCCTGTCGTGCTGGACATACGCACAATCTAGCCTCTCGGCAAGTGCCCTGTATCTACCGTCTTTGGTGTCATCGCATAGAACAACGGTCTTATCGGTGTAATCCGCCTTGAGTGCGGCCTTAACGGTTTTGCCCACAACAGATAGCGACTCGCCGGCGACGGGAATAAAGATGCCAACACGCGGCTCCTCGTGGTTTTTCCAATATGCGATGACATGCTTCTTGTGGCGGTCAATGTCAAAACCGGGGTAAAAGGACATCAGGAAAGCGTTTATAAAATGAAACAGGAAAATAACAGCGAAGGGCAACGGAAAAACGATAGCCGCCAACAGGCTCAGGCGTAAGAAATTGACAAAACCGACCGCGAGGAATATCAGCGAGACAAGACTGAGGACACCGATAGAATTAATAAGCAATCGCTCTTTTGGAGCGATTGCGTACTGGTACTTGCCGTGGCCTGGGGTAATTCTGAACATATCGTCGATTCTATCTGTTGAACGAACGGCATTATATCAGATTTTCGCAATTGATGCAAGTATAGTTTCACCATGATATTAAAACCTCCCCCCATTTTGCTTTCGTAGTCGAGGCGTAAAGAAGCAGATACTGAAAGCCGGGCTTGCATAGATCCTGCCGGGTCACATTCGAGGTGGGCGTTGTCCTGCTCGACTAGCCCTCGAGCAGGACTGAATTAGCAATCTTGACACAAGAGTGCCAAGTTTCTACAATGTACCCAGAAGCTTTTATGCTTCTTCTGGAGACCATTACAGCTAATGACGAAAGGAGAACTATATGAGTAATCTAATAAAGTGGGATCCGTTTGCAGAGCTTTCTGCATTACAAAAACAATTCTTTGGTGATAATTGGGTGTCGCCAGTCAAAGGCATCAACATCCCCACAACGGATGTTTTTACCAAAGATAATGACCTCATTATTGAAGCGCATCTGCCAAACTTTGAGCAAAAAGACATCAATATCGAAGCTGAGGACGGCGCATTAGTAATCAGTGCCGAACGTCATGAACAGGATGAGGACAAAGGGAAGCAATATGTCGTACGCGAAAGTTCCAGCAGCTTTTATCGCCGTATCACCCTGCCCAAACGGGCTGATGCCGATAAGATTGAAGCACATCTAGATGACGGGGTACTCAAGGTAAGTATTCCGCTTACACCACTGCCTGAACCAAAGAAAATTGCCATCTCATCAAAGAAGAAATAAACTCAGTGATCAGGCGAAGGGACTCAAAAAGAGTCCCTTTTGGATTTAGCTAACGGCTCGTACCGCATTAGTAATCAGCCCTGAGCAAAACGATGCGTTTATCCCATAATCACTAGGCAGAGACACGCCATGATATAGTAGTGATGACAGTAACATAAGGATTATCTATGAACCGTGCGACTCTCGATAAACTCATCTCAACCTCCGGGCTCGTTATAGCTATAGTGCTCTTAATGACTGCGGGCGGTCTAGGGTACGCCCACCACTTCATACATTCACAAGTCCATGACCAATTGGCGGTAGAGAAAATTACTTTTCCGGCGGTTGGCAGTGCAGGAATCGCTGCCTTACCACCGGCAGACGCTAAGGCTGTAAGTAAATATGCCGGCCAACAGCTCCTAACGGGCGCTCAAGCCGAAACATTTGCCGATCACTACATAGCGGTACACTTAAAAAAGATTGGCGGAGATAAAACATACTCTGAATTAAGCACAGCATCGATAGCCGATCCTTCGGACGCCACGCTCGCTAAACAAGTTCAAACGGTTTTTCAAGGCGAGACTCTACGTGGTTTGCTGCTTAACGCATATGCGTTTGATACTATGGCAACCGTTGCGGGCATGGCCGCATTGGGCGCTCTGGTGGCGGGGATCATCTTATTAGTGTTAGCGACACTGGGATACTACCACGCAGGACGCATAAAAAAACAGCGCTAGTCCATTACAGGCATAAAAGGACCGGCGCCGAAACAAGCTGGGGCAGGTACAATCAGAGCCGTTAATTCGGTTCTGATTTTTATATACCTGCAATAGATTTGAAACTTCATAGCAATCATAACTTCTGCTATCTTGGTACGCCAAGATGAACCCTACCTGAGGGTCGTAGACAGTGCTAAACCAGGTGCTGCGACACCCAGTGGTACGTCTTCAAGAATGTTTCAGAAATTTGAGATAGAAGGCTATAAAAACCAATACGATTCCTATATTCGCGATTAGCCGTTCCCCGAACCGATGTCGGAAAAATAGGAGATCCACGGCGATTATAACAGCCACCATCGCCGCGACGTACACTGCCAGGATTACATTTTTACCCACTTTTTATCCTCCTGGATTTGACTATAGAGTCAGAGTGCCCGCCGGTCAAGAAGCTAGCCATGTCCGTATACTCCCTGAGACCACTCATTTTCTTCTGAAGGGGCGTTAGCCAAGGTCGCGCTTGCGGAAGCTTAACCAGGCCAGTAGCAGGCAGCCCAGTATAAAAAGGCCGAAGAAATACATTGACGGCCAGCTGAATGTACCCCGTAAGATATCGGCAGACCGATAGTAATGGTAGGGGAAAATCAAGCTGAGAGTTTTAAGCCAGTGCACGGTACCTGCTAGCGAGCCGACGACGTAGCCGCCTAGGGCGTAGGCCACAGCAGCACCAAGGGCCGCTGCACGACCGCGCCCGGTTGCAGCCAGCAAAAATGCCACAGCGCTCAACGCAAGTACCAACATAAAGCAGGCAAAGCAAGCAGCAACAATATTGCCAAGCGGAATCCCTAAATGGACTATCCGGGCCATAGCAACGATAACGATTGAGCCGATGCCGGTAACAATAAAGATGCCTACAGCTCCCGCGCCAGCTTTAGCCAGCAGCAGTCCCGTCCGCGAAACTGGCCGCGACAATAGTGACTCAATTGTACCATCAGTCTCTTCGCGGCCAATAAGGCTGCCACCCAATCCGATCCCCAGGATTATCAACAGCAAAGGAAACATCAAATAGATAAGTTGGCTGTTCAAATACCCGACCGGCGAAAAGAAATCAGTTCCGCCAAACAAAGCCAACGTACTATCGCTAAGGTCTCCGAAACTTTTATTAAGTGAAGCCGACTGGCTGTGGATAGTAGGGTAGAATGCCAGGGTTATCAACACCAGGCCAACGACCCCGATACTCCACCACACGATACTCCAGCGCCGTTGCCACAGCGTCCATTTCAAAACGCTAAACATGTTCGCTCCCTCCCTGTTGATAGTAATGCAGGAACGCTTCTTCGAGATCAAGTGCCCGGGTATCGATTTTAGTCACCGTGTGTTTGGCCAGCAACGAAAATAAGGGCGAGAGTTCGCCGCTGACATGCAGTGTTACACTGCGCGGATCATTCACCACTAGCTTCTGTACGCTCGCAAGTTGCCGCAATGCATCAAGCGGTGCGTTTTCTTTAAACATAAGATCGAACGTTTGAGCTGCTTCTTTGGCCATATCTGCAATGGTACGCTCGGCGATCAGTCTGCCGTCACGGATTATACCAACGCGGCTACAGACTTTTTGGACTTCGCCTAAAATATGACTGCTCATAAAAACAGCTGCGCCGCGGGCTTTGGCTTCGCCGATCAATTCGTAAAATACTTCCTGCATTAACGGATCCAGGCCGCTGCTGGGTTCGTCTAAAATCAACACCTTCGGCTGGTGCATAAAGGCTTGGATAATCGAAACTTTTTGCCGGTTACCGCGAGACAGCGACCCGAGCGGCTTGTGCAGGCTGGCCTGTAGCCGTTTGGCAAGTTCCTGCCGGTACGCTTTGGCTGGCGGCTGTAGTTCACCAAGGTACTCCAGATACTGGCTGCCGGTCATTTTCGGATAGACGGCACCGTCTCCGGCCAAGTACCCGATTTCCCGTTTGATACCCATCGCCTCCTTGGCAACATCAAGGCCAAGAATTGACGCGCTGCCGCTCGTAGGCTGAATAAAATTCATAAGCGTGCGGATTGTAGTGGACTTGCCCGCGCCGTTTGGTCCTAAAAAACCATATACTTCGCCGGCATCTACATGCAGCGACAAGTTATGCAACGCAAAAGAGCCAGCCCCATGGTACTTTTTAGAAAGTCTCCTGCATTCAATAACATGATCCATTGCTTCTATCATAAGCAATTACCTACTACATGACAAACAGCAGTTTAGGGCTATGGGAGTTTTCGTAGCGCCCTTGGCAGACTCGGCGGCATCAGAAGCTCACTCTCTCTTTGACGGACCATTCGGCTTACTCATCCTCCTCATTCAGTTCAGTGTAGCAGCCGCTATCATCAGGCTTCAGAAATATATACCCCCATGTGCCGGCCGCTATTCCGGGAAGGCCTACTGCACGCCTCTTTCAGCGGGAGTAGTTGAGTAGCCCGGCTTGTCTAAGAAGAGCACCGCAGAGCTTCGCTGCACATTGCCGGTTCTTTCAGGCAAAGAGACACCATGGAATGGAGCCTTAATCGGAGAATTCGGGTACATTCCATCCCATTGTTTGCCAACAAAAGTAACGCCTTCGCCAGCTTTAAGATCTGACCCACCTGCACTTCAAACCTGACCCCAAGGACGGGGCGTCAGCCCCGTCAGTCTCCAGTAACTTGTCAGCTCCCACTGGAACCGCTCCCAGGCCTGGCGCACCCATGAGACGAACTTTTTTGGGCTCGTTCCTC
>JAICKC010000002.1 GCA_025928155.1 Candidatus Saccharimonadota bacterium | reverse complement strand
GCGGAGATTATTTACACGATAACCTCTTAAATCCTTACAGCAGAATCGAAAGAGTCGGTCTATAATAAATACTCCCGAAAAAGGAGGATGCCCCATGAGCATAGCTAGACAAAAGATCGCCCTACTCGTCGACGACTACTTTGAACAAGCCGAGTTCGAGCAGCCTCTGAAGCGGCTCAAAGAGGGCGGTGCGGCAGTAACGGTGGTGGCGACTGATAAGAAAAATCTGCAGGCCCTGCAGCATACTCAAGCGGGCGACAAGTTTATCGCCGATATGTTGGTTGCCGATGCTAACTTCGATGAGTATGACGCGCTTGTTTTGCCGGGCGGCGTTGTGAATGCCGACCATGTACGTATGAACAAGCGGGCGCGCGATTGGGTCAACCGATTTACTGACGACGGCAAACTCATTGCTGCCATTTGCCATGCGCCTTGGCTACTGGTGTCGGCTGACCTCGTAGAAGGCCGTAGGCTCACCAGCTACTACACCTTGCAGGACGACATTCGCAACGCTGGCGCTGAATGGATTGACCAGCCAGTCGTCATAGACAGCCATCTTATTACCAGCCGTCAGCCAGATGACATACCCGCATTTATCGAGGCAATCGAGGGATGGTTTAGCCCGCAGCTAAGGCGGTAATAACGGCGGTGTTTGTAAGATATTTTTGCCGCCGCTGCCAAACATCTTGAACTGGCCGTACGAGCACTCTTACAGCGGCCAGCTTCCTGAACATTTACAGTAGAGAGTGCCAACGTAAGGCAAAGGAGGTCATTATGGCAGATAACAACACTAGCAACCGTGGTTTTGCAGCCATGGACGACGACAAACAGCGCGACATCGCTCGTATGGGCGGTGAAGCCAGCAGCAAGAAGCAGGATATGTCCAAGCTTGGCAAGAAGGGCGCCAAAGCGCAACCGACTGCGGCAAAGCGCCTTGGCGGCCAGCACAGCCACCAGAACGACTAATCGGCGGACTGCGCGCTAAAACGTGGGCAGGGTATTACAGCTCTGCCCACCCCAAGAATAAGGAGAAGCCACTATGACAACGAATATCAACACAACCTCAGCAGTTTCGGATGAAGAAGTGGCGATAACCCTGCCGGCTACTGCACTTGCCCGCTTGGGCGGATCGTTCGGTGGCCAGTTCAGTAGCGGGCATAGTGCCGGTGAAAACGGCAGCTCCATGATTGCTGCTGCTGCCACGCAAAGCGAACCATTCCCGTGTTTCAAGAAATGTGCCTGGAGCGATCAGGCACTCGTTAAAGTTATCCAGACACAGGGCGCGCCAAGCGCCTGTTAGTCAAAGGAGGATATATTGTATGAGCATAATTATTTCACTTATCATCGGTGGTATTGTTGGTTGGCTCGCGGCTAAAACCGCTGGCCGGAACGAAGGCATTGTCGCCAGTATCGTTATTGGCGTCATCGGCTCGATTATTGGTGGTTTGCTGTCGCGGATGCTTGGCATGGGTGACCAGGCGTATCTAGCGTTCTCATGGGTCGGCCTATTCTGGTCATTCGTTGGATCGCTCATTCTGGTTGCTATTCTGAACGCCGTACAGAATCGGTCACGCCACCACGTGGGGGTGTAGGAGAGAGGGTATAAGGTAGAAGCTTATGGTACGGAATAATCAACTCGCCATGCAAGATCCAAAGACGCAATATCTGCGGCCGCCGTTCCTCAAGCAGACTCAGGCCGAGCCGGGATTGGCACAGGCTATGCAGCCAGCGCCCGATCACGGCGAGCAGTCATATAAGGGCAGCGGCCGGTTAGCCGGCCGCAAGGCTCTCGTGACGGGCGCGGATTCGGGCATCGGCCGAGCAACGGCCATTGCCTTTGCCCGCGAAGGGGCGGACGTCATACTGTCATATTTACCCGAGGAGGAAGCGGACGCTCAGGAAGCCGTGTACTTCATTGAAAAAGAGGGCCGTCAAGCAGTAGCTATGCCGGGGGATATTTCCAACGAGGCTTTTTGCGAGAAACTGGCCACCGAAGGCGCGGAAACGTTAGGTGGTTTAGACATTCTGGCGAACATTGCCGGCAAGCAGATTGCAGCGACTGATATTGCTGAACTTTCCACCGGCCAGTTTGAGCGAACCTTTGCGATAAATGTGTACGCCATGTTTTGGCTCTGTAAATACGCGCTGCCGTACATGCCCAAGGGTGCCAGTATTATTAATTAATACGGCATCCATTCAGTCGTACCAGCCGTCGCCGCAGCTCCTTGACTACGCTTCAACCAAGGCTGCCATCGTAGCATTTACCAAAGCGCTTGCCAAACAAGTGGCCGAGAAGGGCATCCGCGTGAACGCGGTAGCGCCTGGGCCGGTCTGGACACCGCTGCAGCCGAGCCACGGCCAGCCGGCGGAAGCCATTCCGAAGTTTGGCGAGCAAACCCCCCTCGGCCGGCCGGGGCAACCGGCAGAGGTCGCGCCAGCATACGTCTTTTTTGCATCTCAGGAGTCAAGTTACGTTACCGCCGAAGTGCTGGGCGTCACCGGCGGCAACCATCTACCGTAATGGCGTAAGGCTAATTTTTTGCCTTCGCGAGGCCTTCGATGATCTGTACGGCTGGTAGTTTTTTCAGCTCACTAGGGTCGATCAAAACTTTCGAAGACCGGTTCCCACCGCCCATCACAACCTCCTCGTGCTCCATTACGCTCGCATCGACATAGATCGGAATGTCGTCGGGCAGGCCGAAAGCCGTGACACCGCCATATTCCATCTGCGAGAACTTGATTGCTGCTTCGTGAGGGGCGAATGATGCTTTCCGTACCCCCAGTAGCTGGCAGACCTTCTTGTTCACATCTAGCTTTGTTGTCGCCAGTATCACGCAGCATGCGTATCGCACCGGGTCTGACTTGCCCGCCACCAGGATTGCGTTGGCGGAGTGGTCGAGGTCGAACCCGTATTTTTCACAAAATACGGCAGTATCAGCGAGATCAGGATCGCATTCAAAAACTTTATAGATAATGGCACGGGCATCCAACGATTTTTGGACCAACGGTAATAACGCGCTTGTCATAGTTGCTGCCAGACTTATTGCCCGGTCCGAACCTCCATTATGCCCAACTTTCTCTCCAAATATACGACGGTTGGGAGGTTGAGCAGGTGGAATTTTACCGTGTAGGTCGGCAGCCGGAAGACAATCTCCGGGTTAATGCTCCGGTCTGCGGCTTGCAGCTCAAAAGATTTGTCAGAATATTTCTGCAGGAACACTTCCATGTCGTCGTATAGCACCATCTCGACGTGCTCGAGTCCTTCTTTTGTCTTGACGCCATCTTTGGGCGCAGGTAGTTCCACTGTATCTATGCGCCAGCCCTCGAAGTGCACTGGCTTATGCAGACGGAACGTTGCGATCGGCCGGCCGTTAACTTGCGCTTCGCCGAGCAGCGTACCACACGCTGCTAGTTCCCGCTTTTTCAGCTCATAGCGCTCCAGTGAAGGCACTCGGTAGCACATATGATCCATCTGCACAAAGTCGGCCAGGTCAAAGCCTGCGTCTGTTATTTCTTGTAGTATCTGTTTGAGAAAGGCCCGATAGTCGCCAATAATACTTTGTAGCTCGTCCATACTGTTTATTCTATCGGACTCTCATCACAATTAGTAAACAATATTCTGCAGTGCTTGGATGTTCATCCATCCACCCCGGGGGCTGTCAGTGGCTAATACTGGTATTAGAGTTACGGAAAGCCGACCATCAGAAGGCTGGAGGTGGTCGGAGGCAGGGGAGTAACAATGGCCGCCAGCGCGGGAGCGACCCAGCCAGGTGTCGGCGCCCAGTTGTGTACAGAGGCTGATACCAACGCCTTGGTATGTAAGATTCCTGCTGTTGTCAGCACCGGGTCGTACGCGGTGACATCATCTTGGAAAGCGACGTAGCCGCCGATCCAGATACGGTTCACACTGCCAAAATTTTGCCCGGCCGACCACTTGGCAAGGTTACTGGCGGATAGCTGGTAGTTAGCCGCAAAGTTATCCTGAGTGCCGTACGTGCCGGCTGGGTTGCCGCCCGTGATGCCGTCGATGTCGGTGCCGTCATACGTACTCATAACGGCTGGAAAGTCCCAGCTGGCTACCGCAGCGTAGATGTCCGGATGGTGAAAAAATAGACTCTGGCCACCGATGCCAGTTCTCGAGAAGCCGATGAGGTAAATGCGCTCGTTAGTTGTGCCGTAGGTAGTACGCGCCCAAGCAGCCAGCTGGAGTAGGTAAGTCTCCTGAATGATGTGTGTGTTAGTCGGGTTATCGGCCAGCCAGTAGCCGCCGGTACTCGGTTCGACCACGGTCAAGTTGTAGGTGTTATGCAAGCCCAGTGTGCGCACTGTGTCGAGGCCGTTGCCATACGTGGTGTCATCGGTGCCGCTGTTGACCGGCAGCGTGAATAGAAATGCGGGTGGGTAGCTGGAGCTTGGGCTCGTCGGTTGTAGCACCCGGATGGACTCGGCATCATTGCCGTTGAGCGTGCTGTTAATCTGCCAGGTTATGACGCCATTGCCATCGGTTGTCGGGCTGGAAGGAGAGAACGGCGCGCTAACGGATGTAATCGACAGGCTAGCGGTAGTCGTAGCGGAGGAGGCATCAGTGACCCGGACGGTTACTGAGGAAGCCCCAGTGGCAGTCGGTGTGCCGGAGACCGTACCGTCGGTGGCAAGCGCTAGGCCTGCCGGCAAGCTGCCGGAGTCTATCGTCCAGGTGTACGGCAAACTGCCTCCAGAGGCAAGCAGCCAGCGCTTCACAACTACGTTTTGCGCGACGTTCGCCATGCTTGCGGTGACAATGGCGAGCGGACTGGCCGTAATGGTTATGCTAAGGTTGCCGGTTGCCGTATTGCTGTTTGTGTCCGTTACTTGCACGGTGAATGAACTAGAGCCCCCGGTCGTCGGTGTGCCCGAAATGACGCCGCCGCTGGATAGGCTAAGCCCCGCAGGCAAGCTGCCGGAGCTCACTGTCCAGGTATACGGAGCAGTGCCGCCGCTCGAGGCGAGCGTCTGACTATATGCTGTCCCGACGGTGCCATTTGGAAGGCTGCTCGTAGCGACTGCCAAGGTGTCGTTGCCCTGCCATAAGGTCACGGCGCTCGTCTGCGCGCCGGCAGCCGCATAGAACGCCACCCCAGGTTTTCCCGAGCTATACGTGCTGTCGGTAGCAGAGAGCACAAGCAGGCCGTTGTGATACAGGTTTATTGTCGTGCCGTTGGCGCTGATCGCCAGCGTATCACCTGCGGACATTGATCCGCTGACACTGCTGAGCGAAGGCGGGCTGCTCGTACCATTTTCGGCAAATAGCATGAATAACGAGCTGCCATTATTGGCGAACCACAGCCCCAAATAGCCACTGCCACCATTACCAGCTTGGCGCACGGTGACCCCGGCCCAGTCGCTTCCAGCCGGTACTGCTCCAAAGGTGACTTGTGAAAACTGGTTATTTGCAAAGGTATTCGCAGACCAGAAAGCACCGCTGGTAGTACCGCCACCGCCACCGCCGGTAGCCGTATTGGAACTAATTTGCGGCCCAACCGCACCCGACCACGACCAATTGGTCCAGTTGGCTCCCAGCGCCCCGTTCGCTCTCTGAAAATTATCTGAAACGGCCGTCATTTCTTAAAATAGCTGTTAACACACCTCGTCATAAACTATGAGCATTATAGTATATAGATGGTAAATGTAATACCTATCAATGATACCAAGAGGCTGAGGCTTCGTTTTACAGAGGCCATCCAAAAGAAAGACTCCAAGATAATAAATTCTGGAGTTTCTTACTTTTGCTACTATCAGTGGTGAAACTAACGACTACTCAGGCCGGAACCCTCTTCGGTGAGCTGAAATATATTGAGCCACGAGTGGCGCTTTTGAGACACTAAAGCCGGCAAAGTAAATTTTTAACAGACGCCTCTTCCGAAGACCTGTAGCCTAGATGAGAAGTCACAGAAGATAGTTTCAATATAAAAGCGAAAGGATAGATATACCTATGGATGATCTCGAGTATCTTAGGGAGAAAAGTCGACTGGTTGATGCCGTAACGGAGTTGTTTGTCGCAACCGACCTAGAGGACTGGTCACGGGCACAGGCATGCTTTACCGAGAGCGTCTACTTTGATCAAACCTCCCTGACTGGCGGCGAACCGTCCCACATATCCCCAAGCGATATAACCGCTAGCTGGGACGAAGGCCTGAAGCCATTGCAAGCAATACACCACCAAATCGGCAATATCCAGGTGGTTATAAAGGGAGAAAAGGCCACGGTTAACTGCTATGGCACGGCGTACCACTATTTACCCAATAAGTCCGGCAAAAATACCCGGACATTCGTCGGCAGCTACGCATTCGAGCTCGTGAAAAGGTCTGGCACGTGGAAAATTAATTCCTTCATCTACAACGTCAAATTTATAGACGGCAATAAGGATTTGGAAAGGACGACGACCTAAATAAGCCTAGACACTGAGGGCTTTGTTTTCATCCTTTGGTGGCAACCAATAGAAAATTATAAGTACCATGTAACCGACAAGCGATATCAAAGGGGCGATGAGCGATATAATCGTGGCCATACCATAGAAGAGCGGCCCCAATAAAAAACGACGAGTTGTCTGGCGGATAAACTTCTTCGATAAGTCTGCTTTTAGTAGTTTTTTGTAGTTTGCCGCGTAGTTCCAGACGGCATTGAAAAAAATGCCTCCTACGGTAAGGGTCAGCCCGTATAGGAGCGCCGCCGGCTTCAAATCCTGTCCGGCATCAAGCGCATGCGCCACCAACTCGGTAGGAAAAGGCAGGAATGCGACACTAGCCAGCAAAAGCGTATTGAGGAGCAGGAGTGTACGATCAACGCGCTGAAAATGAACAAACATGGAGTGGTGATTGGCCCAAATGAGACCGACTAGTAGAAAACTCACGAAGTACGCAAACAGTGAAGGCCAAAGATTGAGTATAAAACGCCCTAAATGACCATCGGTGGTCGGGTAATGAAAGCCTAGCACCAGCAGCGTAGCCGCTATCGCAAAAACCCCATCAGAGAAAGTTTCGGTTCTTGTTTTGTCCATTCAACGGCGTCTCCTTACTAATCTCCTTTTATTATATATAGAACATCGGTCCGTGAGGCTAAATTAAAAGGGCTCCGAAAGTTTTATCGCAGCTCTTCAATTCGACGTGATGATCAGTATGGTAATCCTAGACCACTCGGTTTATTTAGATGGAACAAACTGTGTCTTAATCACTCTTCACCCGGAGTTTAAGGTCGATAAACAACTTCCCATAAATGTCCGTCCGGATCTTTGAAATAGCCCGAGTATATTCCCCAGGGTCGCTCGTGTGGTGGCGCTGTAATTATAGCTCCAGCTGCCTTGGCGTGCTCGAGAATACTATCTACTTCAGCTTTTGACTCTGCTGGATAGCCAAGACTAAACTCGGTGGCGCTACTGCTGCCTAGCTCAATGTGAGCGTCTTTGGCAAGATTCTGGCGTTCGTAAAGAGCCAGTAATATGCCATTGTCAAATTTGAAGAACGCTATAGTGCCATCAGCGCCAGTGTTATCGTCATGTAAATCCTCGGCGACAATTCCATCAGTCTGCCAGCCTAAACCATCTCGATAAAAAGAAACACTCTTTTCGAGATTAGCTACACCGAAAGTAATAAAGAAGAATTTTGTCTTCATAGTTAAAAAGTAGCAAACTGAGTCCAAAATAGAAATGAATAATTTAACAGACTAGGGGTTAGCGCTTAGCTTTAATCGAAGAAAATCTATAACAAATTCTTACCAGTAATTTTCCAATGGTGAGCCTGCGGGGACCTTCGGCGAAACATTTTTGGGGTGGGCTGGAGCGGTTGGACGAACAGCTTAAAGAGTTAGGATCCTAGATGAGCTGGTACCGCTCCATAGCCACCGCAAACCCATGCTCCTCAACCGACGATGCAACCCAGTTCGCCAAATCCTTTAGAACGTACGGCGCATTGCGAATTGCGACCTTAATGCCCTCTGGCCCAGCGGCTGCAAATAGCGGCAAATCATTCATGCCGTCTCCTATCGCCAGCCGTCGTTGGCCAGCAAGGGTAAGGCACTCCACAGTCGTACTCTTTTATACGACGACCGTTGGGGTAGTGTTTGTTGACCACCCATCTGATCACGCAGCTCCCCCTACGTCTGCTACGATAATTAGCGCAGTACCTACAATCGCAACTGCGCCTAGCCTTCGCTTGTGCCTAATATTTATTAGATCATCCTCTCCTCCGAGAAGCGTTAATAAATACACATAGCCAACACTATTACGTAGTAGAGCCAAAGCAGACTTTACAGAAGCTGGCCTGAACTATTTGGTTGCTGAAGACTGGGAGAAAAGCAGGATAGCCACTGCCTGATTGGGGGCCGCACCGCTCGTCACGACAGTAACGATCTGGCCAGTATGAATATCCGTAAGACTATATGTAGTCTGTTCTCCAGGCGAGCTTCGCTCTGTTGTATTGTCCGTGATAGTAAAACTTTCTGTGCCATTCTCGGTTGCTATAGTAAGGCTGGTCGCACTATAGGTGGTGACCGTACCTTCAGATTCCATAATTCTGCGGCCGCCACCAGACGATGCCAAGCACTTCTTAGGGTTTCCGGAGCAGCCGACGGTTTGCGAAGTCGCATTATCAGGGTTTTCGGACGGCCCAATATTACTCGGATCGGTCTTGTGCTGTAAAGAATATCCGAATGCGCTAAAAAGTCCCACGCCAACAAGTAATATAAGCCCAACAACGAACCGATGAGCCGATGGCCTGCCTCTATGTAGCGGTTTGCCTTGCCGCATAGCTTGGTATTCTTCTCCTGATATATATCGGTCTTCTTGCATAGCCCGTCCCTAGCCTCCAATTAACTTTCCGTCTTTGAGCCGGAGAACTACGTCGGTTTGCCTTGCCATAGACAGGTCGTGGGTGACAATAATAACCGTCGTCTTTTGCTTGTGTGCCAGATCTCTCAGGAGCTCAAAGATCATCTCGCCGGTATTCGAATCAAGATTTCCGGTCGGTTCGTCGGCCAGTAAGAGAACTGGGTTGTTCGCAAGAGCACGGGCCACCGCGATCCTTTGCTGCTGGCCGCCACTCAATCGTCCGGGCTTGCGCTTCATTTGATCGCTGCTTAATCCCACTTGTCGTAACAGCTCCAGGGCTCGCTCTTTTCGCTGCGGTGTAGGCACTTTGGCTGCTTCCATGGGCAGCATGACATTCTCCAAGGCCGTTAGATTCGGTATCAGGTTATATGCCTGGAAGATGAAGCCGATCTGCTTACAACGATAGTCAATTAGGGCGTGGTCATGCAGCTGTGCTATGTTTCTGCCATCAAGCTTGATACTGCCTTCCGTGGGCTTATCTAGCCCGCCGATTAGGCTCATGAGCGTCGTTTTGCCGCTGCCGCTCCGTCCGACAATACTGGCGAATTCTCCTTGCTCAACGATAAAGCTCACACCGTTGACGGCGGCAATCTTCATATCCCCTGCTTGAAAGATCTTTTTTAGGTCAGTGATTTGCAACATACCTATTCACTCCTTAATACTTCTGCTGGCCGCACTTTACTTATGAAGTACGATGCTAGTGCGCTGCCGACCAGCGCCGTGACAACAGCCGCCCCCAAACCATAGAGGATAATACTCCAACCGATCTGAGCGTGAACATTTTGAATATTGCTTAGGCTTGGTGCACCAGGCAGGTGAGCACTCCCTTTGCCTGCTCCAACACTGTTGCTTGAGTTGGTACTATTGCTAACTAGTGTGGTTGTTACCGGATTACCGCCGAGCACACCGATAATCAGTCCAATAACTGCCCCCAACACGGTGAGCGTTAAGGCTTCGGCCATAAACTGTACCATGATGCGTATGTTGCCGAACCCAATAGCCTTAAAAATGCCTATCTCTCGTTTGCGTTCGCGTACGATCATAATCATGGTGAGCAGTATGATGACAGCGCCAGCCATGACTGCGCCGATGAGACTGTACAACGACACTCTCTTAACGCTATCGAGTGGTTGCAGTGCAGCATTCGCCTGGTCTACATCGCTTTTTACATCGGCAGATGAGCCGAGCAGGGTTTTAATAGCTGAAGTTGCGGTACTCAAGTTTTCAAGTGAATCGACCGTTGCTGTAGCAGTGGTGATATCGTTCGTGTAACCGGTCAAGCGCTGCAGTGTCGGAAGACTGACAATAATAGAATTGCTGCCACCTTGGGTGTCGCAGTTAAAAATTGCTGCTACTGTCAATATCTTGGCATAGGCTTCGAATGTTGAGCCGACGCTTAGATTATTCTTTTGCGCCATAGCTTTGCTGACCATGGCGTTGTCGGTGTCGGCGGAGTTGTCAATAGCATGGCCGCTGATGATAGTAAGCCACGACGAATCTATGTTAGACGGGTCGGTCGGGGTATTCGTGCCGATAACTGCCATGTCGAGATCAAGGTTACCGAGTGTACCGCCGTTAGGGGTGCGAGCTCGAATGTCACCGCCGCTACACACACCGCTACTACAGCTTAGGTGATAGGGTGATCTGAGGCTGGTCGTGGCTTCGTTGGGTTGCTGATTTGAGCCGGCCGTACTCACCGTTTGTACGCGGTCATTTAACTGTTCGTCCACGTTCGTCACGTGAGTAATTGACCTCACCCTTTGCAGCTTATCCGTTGTGAGTAAGTTCGACTCACTAACCAGACTATTGAACCCACCGGCCGGAAGTATGCTCACTGTGTTTCCGATCGAGCTAAGGGTTGTTCTTATTTGATCCTGCACTGTCTGATGCGCGATAAGCATCACCAGACTGAGACCGATACTCAGACCCAATATAATGGTAATTGATAACGTCCGCGTAGTGTTGCGGAACGCGTTTTTCATACCCCGTGTTGCTATATTCATACTTTTCCTTAGCCGTGGCTTAGATTACAAGTATGAATGTAGCAGCACCGACTGACGGGACGCTGACATAGGCTAGCTATTTTTGAAAGTCGGTAGTGTGACTGTAAATACTGACCCTTTACCCACCTCGCTCTCAGCCGTTAGGCGGCCGTGTTGCCGTTCCGCGAGTTTCTGCGCAATTGAAAGACCTAAGCCATGCCCCGTGGCTGACTGCTTGCGCGCCTGTTCCGAACGGTAGAAGCGATCAAATATGCGGCTCAGTTCAGTCCGGTCGATTCCGATACCGTGGTCACGTACAATTATGTGTGTATGCTTTTTACTGTCCGCGTGCGCTTCGATAGTAATAATGCCCTTTCGCGGACTGTACCTAATAGCATTGTCGAGCAGGATGCTGATGATTTGTGTCAGACTTATTGTGTCAGCTAGTACGTCGATATGCGGTATTGTCGCCTGGATAGTGATAGCTCTGGTTTGGGCGAACTTCGCGGCACGGCGCCTGGCCTTGGCAACCACTTCGTCAACCGGCACCGGCCCAACCGGAATCACCTCGGCATTACGGGCCAACTTTAATAAACTCTCTGACAACTGCTTAAGCTGGACAATTTCTTCGAGATTGCTCTGGAGAACCGTTCGGGCCCGTTCAGGCAGCTTCAGCATTCGCAGCGCGCCTTCAGTCTCTGCTTGGATAACCGTCAGCGGCGTCCGTAGCTCGTGTGAAGCGTCGGACGTAAATCGCGCCTGCGCTTCCATTGCTGCTTCAATCGGTCGAAGCGTACGGCGTGCCAGCCCATAACTTAAGCCGGCGCCAAGTATCAAGACCGAAACGTTCAGGAACACCAGCCTTTCAACTAAACGCTTCTGTATAGAAGCGATGATCTGCTGCCCCACCTGACGCTTTAGTGCTCCAGCACTAGCTTCTCCTCCTAGTTGAGGCTTACCGTTCGTAGGCAAGCGGTACTTAGTGTCCGGTGAATTATTAGGTACGAGAACACCCCTATTGTTCTCTACGATGCTGCGGGCGCTGTTGGTACTCGTGGCAGGTGTCTTCGTCTCTTGCAAAGAGTCCGATGATACTTTGTACAGCACTATACTGAAGCTGACGCTCAATACCATGAAGATAACTAAATATGATAACGCCAACCGGGTCGAAGCAGAGCAAACGAATGGCTGAGTGCGGCGCACGAAACCTTGTATCGTTTTCACGGATCCGCGTCAATCTTATAGCCCAACCCCCTGACGTTATGAATAAGCTGGGGGCCCTTGAACGGCTTATCTATCTTAGCGCGCAGACGAGCCATGTGCGCTTCAACGGCATTCGGCAAAATATCCGCATCGAAGTCCCAGATATGTGTTATGAGGTGTTGCTTGCTGAGTAGCTTACTTTTGTTGCGCATCAGATACTCAAGGAGGAGGTATTCCTTGGCGGAAAGCGTAATCAATTGGCCGTTGCGTCTGCACCTTTTACCGGCAGTATCAAGCGTTAAGTCGCCGACTCTTAATATACTACCGAGACTATCGTGTGGTCGGCGAAGTAAAGCATTGATACGCGCGAGCAACTCGTCAAAAGAAAAGGGCTTTATCAGGTAATCGTCAGCGCCGGCGTTCAAGCCTTCCACCCTTTGCTTCACTTGGTCTTTGGCGGTTAGCATAAGTATGGGCATACACCTACCGGCTTTACGTAGCTTCTGGCAAACTGTAACGCCATCCATGCCGTCAGGCAGCATGCGATCCAAGATTATGAGATCGTAGTCCTCATTTAAACTGGCATTTAGGCCGTCTTCGCCGTCATAGCAGACATCAGTCGCAAATAATTCAGCATTTAGTACGTCGCGTACCACGTTCGCAACCTTATGGTTATCCTCGATGACCAGTAACTTCATCCTCGTAGTGTACAGGGACAAACCTTACGATTGGCTGACAAAGCAGTTACTCGGTACCTGCTACAAGGGCTTTTTGGCTTGAAAAAGGTGAGTACGCCAATGATACCTCTTCTTACCGTAAAAGAGTCAAACTCAATATAACAAAGGCAGCATAAACAAAAGAGCTCCACGGAATAAACGGCGGAACTCTTCATATCTGTAATTCCAATATGGTGACCCCGCGGAGAGTCGAACTCCGGTTGCCGGGATGAAAACCCGGTGTCTTGACCGCTGGACGACGGGGCCAAAATAACCTAAAAATCATACCATAACAGAGGCGAACAAGCAAGCCGAAGGCACCGGCCTTGCCCTAAAACGGTACAACCGAGTACACTGTAATCAATATGGGTGAGCAAGAGAAGAAGGGCGTGTCATTACACGCGTACAAACGTACTAAGATAATCGCGACCATCGGGCCGGCTACGAATAGCTACGAGGCTATTAAGCAGCTCATAGAAAACGGTGCCAACGGACTGCGGCTTAATTTCAGCCATGGTACTAATGCTGAGCGTGATCAGCAGATTCCGTGGATTCGCAAGGCAAGTAAAGAGCTTGGCAAGCCAGTTGCTATCATCCAGGACTTGCAGGGGCCGAAGATTCGCCTAGGCGATTTCGATGACATCATACGCGTACAAACGGGCCAGACATTGCGCTTCGGCTACAAAGCCGATTGGGTCGGCACGGGCATTATCCCCACGCAATACGATTTAAGTACCAAGCTTAAGCGCGGCGAGCGATTATATTTGTACGACGGTAAGGTGCGTTGTACTGTCACGAGTGTAAAAGACGGCGTGGTATATGCTGAGGCGATGAACGCCGGCATTCTTATCCAGCGCAAAGGTATGAACTTGCCTGACACCGACTTCGGCGGCGACGTGATAACCGAAAAGGATAAGGCCGACCTGGCTTACGGCAGCCAGCACGATATTGACTACGTGGCTATGAGCTTTGTGCAGTCAGCACGCGATGTCGAGCAGATGCGGCGGCTCACTAAAAATCTCGGTGTGGAGCGCAGGCTCATCACCAAGGTAGAGACGCAGCTGGCAGTTGAGAACATTGAAACTATTGTCCAAGCCAGCGACGCGGTGATGGTCGCCCGCGGTGACTTGGCCGTAGAAACGCTGCCAGAGAGCGTGCCGATTGTACAGCGCCAGATTATCGGCCTGGGGCTCAAATATGGCAAGCCAACCATTGTGGCCACGCAGATGCTCGCCAGCATGACCGAAATGCCGGAGCCGACTCGCGCCGAGGTGTCCGATGTCGCCACTGCTGTCCTGGTCGGCGCGGATTGCGTGATGTTGAGCGACGAGACAGCCATGGGCCAATATCCCATCGAGGCGGTGAGTATTATGAAGCGCGTAATCCGTTACACTGAAGGCCACACACCGGTGAAAGCGGTGTTCCCAAGCACGGCCGAACGAGTCATGAGTCGCCAGCTCGCTATCAGCCGGGGCATCATTAGCCTAGCCGACAGTATAAAGGCGACTGCCATCGTGGCCGAGACCAAATCCGGTGCCACAGCACTCAATATTGCGGCCGAGCGCCCTGAAATTCCGCTTATAGCGGTCACCGACGAACCTCGTACTGCGCAGCATTTGGCCATTGTGTATGGCATAAAAAGCTACGTACGTCCGGTGAGCCGTGAAGCGGCTGTAAGGCTTACTGATTTCTTGCGTGAAAGCGGTGTGCTTAAGAAGGGCGACATAGTGGTAACGGCCAGCGGCCAGCACCCCGGCGTCGTGGGCACGACCGATACGATCAAAGTCCGACAACTAGAATAGAGGCTTGGGTTTCGGCTTACGTTTATCGTATACTGATACCAGAAGAGGTGGGAAGATGAGTTTCACGAAAAAGACCGTCCGGGATATAGATTTGCACGGCAAAAAGGTGCTGCTGCGGGCTGACTATAATGTGCCGCTCGATGACCACAGTAAGATTACCGATGATTACCGTTTGCAGCAAAGTGTGCCGACACTGCGCTTTCTGCTGGAACGCGGCGTCGGGCTGATCGTGTGCTCGCATCTTGGCCGGCCTGACGGCAAGCCAGACCCTAAATACAGCCTAATGCCAGTAGCTAAGCGCTTGAGCGAACTGCTTGGCCGGCCTGTGGAGTTTGTGCCGGACTGCGTTGGCGACCGCGCTCGTAAAGCATCCGAAAACCTGCAGCCCGGGCAAGTCGTGTTGCTGGAAAACCTGCGTTTCCACGCCGAGGAGGAAAAAAACGATCCCGGCTTTGCCAAGCAGTTGGCCGAACTAGCGCAAATCTTTGTACAGGACGGCTTTGGCGTGGTGCACCGCGCTCACGCCAGCACCGAAGCGGTGACGCACTTTTTGCCGAGCGTGGCCGGCCTGCTGCTGGAGCATGAAGTCGACACTATCACCAATGTCATGGAAAAACCGGAGCGTCCGTTGGTGGCCGTGGTGGGCGGCGCTAAAATCGCTGATAAAATTGATGTGCTCAAGCGGTTTATCGATATTGCAGATGTGGTTGCTGTGGGCGGTGCTATGGCCAACACATTTTTGCAGGCCAAAGGCATTCATATCGGCAAAAGCAAGACCGACGCCGAGGATTTGCCACTTGCCAAGCAAATCATGGAGCTGGCCGCGGCCAAGTCCCGGAACGGCAATTTTGTATTCTACCTGCCCCAAGACGGCGTGGTAGCGAGCAAGGTGGACAGAAGCGCCAAAACCCGCATTGTAGACTGGAGCGCACACATTATCGCTGAAGTTGAGAGCTACCCCAAGCGTCCGTCGCACGAAACGGCCGTGGTACACGAAGATGAAATGATCCTGGACACCGGACCATTCAGTGGTGCATTTATTGCCGGTCTGTTACAGCTGGCCGGCACCGTAGTGTGGAACGGCGCTCTCGGCGTTACCGAGACACCGGGCTTGCAGGGACCAGTGGGGCCGTTCGCACACGGCACCGAACTACTTACTGAAGCTATGACCGGCCAATTCGGCAACCGGCCGTTTAGCCTAGTCGGCGGCGGTGATACCGTAGGCTATATAGAAAGCCGCAAGCTACTCGGCGCGTTCAACCATGTATCGACCGGCGGTGGCGCGTCTTTGGAGCTAATGAGCGGGCGCAAGCTTCCCGGCGTCGAAGCGCTAGAAAATAAGCAGTAAGCGTAAATAAGGTACAATAGCCATAAGCAATGCATGAGCGCAAAACCTTAATCGTCGGTAACTGGAAAATGCACCTTAATGTGCACCAGTCCAGCCTGCTCGTGCACCGACTGAATGAGCGCATCAAGACCCACCGTGCTATTGAAGTGGTGCTGGCGCCCAGTATGCTGTCATTGCAGCCATTGAGCCTGCAAATCGACCGGCGCAAGTTCAAGCTGGCCGCTCAGGACGCTTATTTTAAGGATGAAGGTGGCTACACCGGCGAAGTTAGCTTTACCATGCTGGGTGATTTGGTGGAATACGCTATTGTGGGTCATAGCGCCCGCCGCCTGTATTTCGGTGAAACGCTCGAGACAGTGCGTGATAAAGCAGCTGCTGCGGTGCGCAACGGCATCACGCCCATCATTTGCATCGGTGAAACCAAGCAGGAGCACGACGAGGGACAAAGCCGCCAGGTGATTCACGACCAGCTAACGACAGCGCTCATGAACCTTACCAGCCGCGATCTCGACAAAGTAGTGCTGGCATATGAACCGGTATGGGCGATCAGCACGTTTGACGGCATTTTGGCCAAACCACACGAGATCGACCAGGCTATAAAGTATATTCGCACGCAGCTTGCTGATCTGTATGGCCAGCGGGCCGCCGAGAAAATGCTGATCCTGTACGGCGGCAGCGTGGATGACCAGGATATTCGTGCCTACCTTGAAGTGCCCGGCGTGGACGGCGCGCTGGTGGGTGCCGCCAGCCTCAACTATCATCAGTTTGCGGCCATGGTCGACACGGCTTATCAAATACGAATTAGAGCATAAGATAATGGCAATAGCACCAAAGTCTCCCAAAATCGACGACGTAAAACGGCCGGAGAAGATTACGCCACCAGCTACCGCTCGGCCCATTATTGTCACGAACCACCCTACGATGGCTAACGACCCAATGATGGCACCTACCGCTGTTGAAGAGAAGCCAGCCGATGCACCGGGTGAAACACTCAACCATACTGGCAAGATCATCGCACCGCTCGATAGCTCGCCCAAAGATGCTGCCGAGCAGCCAGCGGCTGATCCTGTTCAAACGCCGCCAGAGGCCGAACAAACTCAGGCAGAAGCAAAAGCTGAAGAGAAACCTGCCCAGCCAAAGCCGTCTGCTCCTGCCCACGAGGAGGCGTCAGACCTGCCGACAGAAGACGCTAGTGGAGACACTGACTCTAAACGAGATCCGGACGCCGCCCAAACTGCCGAGGAAGCGGCCGCTGCCGAAGCCAAAGCCAAGCGTGATGCCGAACTGGAAGCGCTCATCGACAGCGGTAAATATGCTGTGCCTATCAATGCCGTACAGCGCCACCGCTCACAGGTTAATACACTGGTCTTGTGCGTCCTCGCGTTGGTACTTTTGCTTGCACTTGTCGACGCTGTGGCCGACATCGGCCTCGTAACTGTGCCGTCAAGCGCACCGCACACCCATTTTTTCTCCAAAAGCTAGCCGGATAGTAAAGTGCTGAGCGCGTAGAATGGTTGCTCGGCTTGTTGCACGCTCACCGAACTGCCGGCTGGCAGATGGACGATCTCGCCGTCAATTTGCGCCCAGGCGGCTTCATACAGGGTAAAATCGATTGTCTGTCCGTTTTGCACTATATAGTGCTCTGGGTGTCTCCGTAGCAGCTCAGCAAGGTGGTAGGCTACTGCGGAAGCCCGCTTTTGTTCCACGGTAATAGCGCAAAACTGCTTGTCAGTCAGTTGCAGCGGTACGCCGCTGACCTTGGCGAACCGTGATCCATTTATAAACAGGCGGTCGTAAATAGGTCGCGGCGAGGTGGTGTCGAGTACCAAAAAGCGTGGGGCTCGCAGCATGGCACGCCAGACCAGGCCGAGCTCATGAATAAACTTTGCGAGACCCAAGCGGTGAAAAAATGGCCGCGTCCCGCGCATACTTTCGAGCTGGTGCGCCGCGAACGCCGAAGCACCGAAGCTGGCGTAGCAAATCGCGGTGCGTTGCACCGCTTTGTCCTCGGTCGTAATAATACAGCGCAGGGGGTAAACGGCAACGGATTTGCCGGTTTGCAACAGCGTGTTTAACGGCAGTCGGCCCGGCGAGCCGTTGAGCATATGTGCGAGGTCGTTACCGTTGCCGCCCCAAAGCGGTAGTACGGCGGCGCGGCGCTGTTCAGGTGTAAGGTGTGGATCACCCAGCAGCACATCGACCACAAAGTTAGCGGTGCCATCTCCGCCGCCCACTGCCAGGAGCGTGCGGCTGCCTAGCCGCGCGACCTCATTGCGCAATAGTGTACGATTGGCGTCGGCGTTTGGCCGGATCTCCAGGAGGGTAATGGCGTCTTTCGGAAACAGTTTGCTTAGGGATTCAATGCGTTGCAGTGTTTGCTCTGCCTGTGTACTCCTTGGGTTGTAGACAATAATGCAGGTGTCGAACGGTATAGTGTTGGTTGTCGCAGACTGGCGCTGTAAGACTGCTTTCACGCCAGTGCCTTTCGCATGGTCTTGAACGCGTCCAGCGTGACAGGGCTCGTGCAGGGGCTAGTAATATACACGATGCCTACCATGCCGATTAAAAGCGTCAAAACAATAGCGAATATAGCCACGTCTCTATAATAACAAAAACTGCTTCCTGAAGCGGGTCAGGTATTATATAAGGGATGCAACTGCACTACGCAACGAATCGGGCAGATTGGGAGGCGGTGCCCGAGCCGAGCAGAAACCGCTGGCAGCGCCTAGCCGCGCGCAGTCATGGAGTGGCCACGCCGGGTAATGCTGTGAGTCTGGTCGGCATCGTGCTGGTGCTGGCGGGGCTTATTATCGTCTCGATTGAGAATTTCTGGCAGGGGATCGGACTGATTCTGGTTGGCAGGGTTGCCGATATCCTCGACGGTACCATTGCCGCCCGAACTGGTACAAAAGGTCCGGTCGGCGAAGTAGTGGACGCCACCTTCGACAAATTGGCAGCCATAGTGGTGCTGGCCGTTTTCGTGGCACTCCATTGGATACCCACAGTGCCGGTACTATGTATTGCACTCCACGTTACTACCAATAGCGCGCTAGCAGTTACCGCTCGCGTGCGGCGTGTCGAACTACACTCCGGTGCTGTTGGAAAGTTTGCCACGGTAGGTGCTTGGGCCATCCTGCTGATGTTCCCGGTGGCTCGAGTGGCCGATCATCTCGATCTGGGCACGCTGTACGCTGGGGCGATGGTCGTTGCCTATGTGCTGACTATTGTCTTTGTGGGGCTTGCCGCCAAAGCGATACTCGAATATTACCAACAGGCGACCGTCCACTTGCGGCGGCCGATACTGGCTACGGTGGTGTGTGCGGTGACCGGTTTTCGTATTGTTTGCGCCGCCGCAATCATTGTTCTGGCTGTATCGAACCACTGGCTTGCAGTGCTAGTACTAACGTTTTTGGCGTTTGCCTCTGATTTCCTGGATGGTAGGTTGGCTCGTCGCTGGAACGTTGTGAGTACGTTCGGCATGACATTCGATCCGCTGGCGGATAAGGTCGTATGCCTGACCCTACTAGCCATAGCGGCAGCGTATGTCAGTCCATGGTATTGGCTGATGTTCGGGCTCTTTGGGGCGTACGATGTGCTTACGATGACGCTGCGCTTTGTGCTACCGCGGCCGATGCCAGCCAGCAAAATAGCCAAGTTGAAAACGGCACTCTTAATGATTGGTTTAGTCGCCATGGTACTCGGCGTGCAAGTAACGGCGTTTACGTGGTTCGCTGCGGTACTCCTCCTGGCAGCAGCTGTTCTTACACTGCAGTCGTTGATAGGCTACACTCGAGCTATCGGCCGTTCGTTTGAATGGCTGGAACACGCACCGGGTGTTGCAGTTATCGACTTCGCCGCCTGGCATAAACAGTACGGCGTCCGGGCTGTGCTATTCGATATTGAAGGGACGCTAACACCTTGGGCTGACCACCGGGTAGACGAAGTGATTGCGTTAGCACTCAAACGTGCGCGGAAGGCGGGCATCGAACACTACGGACTAGTCAGTAATATGAATGCTCGTCATGTCGCTCGGGCCGCGAAAGTGGCGGAACAAATTAATGCCACCACCTACCACGTGCCACTTGCTAGAGGTGAACGCAAGCCAAGCCCGGCCATGCTGCGCATCGCACTTGCTAAACTTGAGATACCTCCGGAGGCGGCTGGGTTTGTCGGCGATAAGCTGGTGGACGTGTTGGCCGCTCATCGGGCTGGCGCTGCCCGGGTGGCGTGGGTGAGTCGTCTGGGTTCGGCGGATCATCCTCTGGATCGCTTTCTCTACCGACCGGCTGAGCGGCTGCTGAAATGGCTTATTAGGTAAAGCTATTCCTAGGGTAGCCTCCAGAGTTTGTTAGAATAAAGTGATGCCAGAAGATCTCTTTGAGGGTTTGAATCCGGAGCAGCGGCGGGCGGTCGAGACGACTGACGGCCCACTGCTGATTCAGGCTGGAGCGGGGAGCGGCAAGACCAAGACGCTGACGCACCGCATTGCCTACCTAATTGCCACGCGACAGGCCACGCCGTACAACATCTTAGCCGTGACATTTACCAACAAAGCTGCACGCGAAATGCGCGGACGCGTAGCAGGGCTGCTCAGTGCTGATGCCGGCAACCGTGGTTTTATGCCGTACATGGGTACATTTCACAGCATTTGCGTACGGATTTTGCGGCAGGACGGTGAGCACATTGGTATTCCGCGCTCGTTTGTCATTTTTGATGAAGCTGACCGCTTAGCGGCGGTCAAACAGGCGAGCAAGCAACTCGGTATCGACGAAAAAGCCTTCCCGCCGCGCGTTATTGCTAGCCTCATCAGCAGCGCCAAAAACGAACTGGTCACGCCGGATGACTATGACCGCGCCGGCGGCAGTCCGGCCACCCGGGCCGCCAGCGAAGTCTATCCGCGTTACCAGCAGATATTAAAAGACAGCGGTGCCTTGGACTTTGACGACCTAATCGCTCGAACTGTAGAATTATTGCAAAAGATACAACAGATACGAGACAAATGGCGACAACAATTTGCCTATATCATGATCGACGAATACCAGGACACGAACACTGCTCAATACAAACTTATCAAATTGTTGGTTGGTGACAAACAAAATCTTGCCGTCGTGGGTGACGACTGGCAATCAGTATATGGATGGAGGCAGGCTGATTTTCGGAACATTTTGAACTTCGAGCGTGACTATCCAAGTTGTACGGTTATTAAACTTGAACAGAACTACCGATCCACCGGCCACATCCTTAACGCGGCCCATAGCCTTATTATCCGGAACGAACAGCGTTCAGACAAAAAACTCTGGACGGCTGCCGGCGAGGGCGAAAAGGTACAAATTTTGCAGGTAGGTAGCGAGCGGGCCGAAGCCGAAGCTATTGTGCGTCGCATAAAATCAGGCGTGGATACGCGTAAGCGACACTACCGTGATTATGCCGTATTGTACCGCACTAATGCCCAGAGTCGGAGCGTGGAAGAGGCATTTATCCAATACGGTATTCCGTACCGCATCGTGGGTGGTGTGCGCTTTTACGACCGCAAGGAAATCAAAGACTTGGTGGCGTACCTGCGGCTCATCTACCAGCCCGAAGACCGCATCAGCTTTGAGCGAATTGTGAACGTGCCGACGCGCGGCATCGGCATCAAAAGTTTGCAGAATTTCTACGAGTGGTACGAGGGGCTGGGGCTGCAATTAAGTGATGCGCTCGACCAAGCGGCTCATTGCGGTATGGTCACGGGCAAGGCCAAAAAAGGGTTGGTAGAGCTGGGTGACATTCTAAAGTCAATGCGTGAACTCGTCGATGATGTGCCGCCGGCCGCACTTATTGATTCGCTGGTCCGGCGCGTCGGCTACCTGCAGTATCTAGACGATGGTACACCGCAGGCCGAAAGCCGCCAGGAAAACGTCAAGGAACTGATGGGCACGGCGCAGGGCTATCAGGAGCAGGGCCTACCCCTGTTTTTGGAAGAAATCGCGCTCATCTCCGATATTGATACCTACGATCCAAATGGCAACGCTGTTACGCTCATGACGCTGCATGCGGCGAAAGGCCTCGAGTTCCCAGTGGTATGTATGACCGGCATGGAGGAGTCGATTTTTCCGCATTCCCGTGCGCTCTACAGTCCTACCGAAATGGAAGAGGAACGTCGGCTGTGTTATGTAGGTATGACGCGCGCCCGCGAAGAGCTGTATATGATATATGCTACGTCGCGGATGCTCTACGGCGGCATGCAACACAATCCGCCGAGCCGTTTCCTAGCTGAGATCGATGCCGAGTATGCGGCCGAAATGGCAACCGGCATGAGCTTTGCGGGCGGCTTCGGCGGCGGTGGCTACGACGACCGACAGTATTATCCTCAAGTCACGGCCACATCGTTTGGGCCTATTGCCGGCGACGGCGAGCCGCGCTACGTGCCTGATTTTGAAACCGGCGACGGCGTCAAACATGAGCTGTTCGGTAAAGGAACTATTATAGAGCTCGATGGCGATGTGGCGACCATCTATTTTCAGGGAGTCGGCCCCAAAAAGCTCAACATCGCTTTCGCTCCGCTCGAAAAACTCTAGCGTTTGCTATACTAAGAGCGATAGAGTAGAGGGGTGAATCCCCAATATTATGCAAAAAATACGGCGAGCATTTAGGCGCTTTTATGCGGCACAGAGGCGACGGTATCTGCGCTGGCGGCAGCACCCGTTCGGCTTGCCAGTCTTGGCCTTTTTGGCTGCAGTTGTTGTGGGTGGTGTACTGTTAGCGGTGCTGTCGGAAACGCACACTACCACCACGTTTCACCCCTACACTAGTTATATTGTCATTATCAAGCACGATGGCGAGACGCAGACAGTGCCAACCAACGAGCCGACTGTCCGGGCGCTGCTACAAAGACTGCATATACCGATCAGTCCGCGGGACCGCGTCGAGCCAAGTCTGGATACCGGTATCGCTCAAGACAACTTCCGGGTGAATATCTATCGAGCCGTACCGGTTACAATTACGGACGGCGGTATAGCACACACTACGTACAGTGCGGCAGCAACGCCACGCGGTATGGTTACCGACGCCGGCGTCCCCTTATATGCCGAAGATCAGGTTATTAACCAGCCAGCTGTCAGCCTGGTGGATGAGCAGAGCGTTGGTGCGCACATCGTCATCCACCGTGCCGTTCCAGTCACGCTCAATAACTACGGTGCGGTACTGCCACTGCGTACGCACGAAAAAACCGTGGCGGCGTTGCTCAGATCCATTAACATCAAGCTGACGCCAGCGGATACAGTCATACCTGATGCCGATACTCCCGTCACTGCCGGGTTGCAGGTGTTTGTGAATCGCAAGGGCACACAGATCGTGACTGAAGCCAGCAATATTCCGCCGCCTGTGCAGATCGTGGAAGACGACTCTTTAAGTTTCGGCACGAGCGCCACCCGCCAGCAGGGAGTGCCCGGCACGCAGGTCACGACCTGGCAGGTGAACGGCGGGCAGCGGACACTGTTGCAAACGGTCATCACGGTGCAGCCGGTGCCGCAAATCGTTGCTCATGGTAAGGCGGTCAGTATTCCGGCTGATAAGCAGGCAGTGATGGCGCAGGCCGGCATTAACCCGGACGATTATAAATATGTTGATTACATCGCTAGCCACGAAGGCGGCTGGTGTCCTACCAAAATCCAGGGCACACATAATTGTCCCGGATATATAAACCCCGCCGATGTACCCGCTCACGGTGGTTACGGCATATTTCAGGCTACACCGGGCAGTAAAATGGCGTCGGCGGGCAGCGATTGGGCGACAAGCGCGGTGACGCAGATCCGATGGGCAACCGGTTATGCAGTCGGCCGCTACGGCAGCTGGGCAGGTGCCTATAATCACTGGTCGACGAATCACAACTGGTAAAATATGCTGATGGATTCCGTACCAAAGAAATCGTTGGGACAACATTGGCTGCATGATGAAGCGACGCTGGACTCCATAGTCGACTGCGCCGATATCCAGGCCGGTGATGCTGTGCTGGAGGTTGGTCCGGGCCTTGGCACTCTCACGCGCCGCTTGCTCGCCCGTGGTGCTCATGTAACAGCGGTAGAATTCGACAAACCGCTCGCAGAGGCTCTGCGCGAGGATTGTCCTTCCGCAAGTGATTTAACAGTGGTGAATGAAGATATTTTGCGATTTGATTTGACACAGTTATCGTCCGGCTACAAGGTGGTAGCGAATATCCCGTATTATCTTACGAGCAACCTGATTCGCGTGCTGACCGAAAGTGTCCACCCCTTTAGCCAGGCCGCACTGCTGGTACAGAAAGAGGTTGCCGTGCGTGCCGCGGCTGGACCCGGCCAGATGTCGCTGCTGAGCGTGAGCGCGCAATTTTACTGCGAGGTCAGCCTCGGGCCAGTGGTGAAAGCGGAGCTGTTCACGCCGCCCCCCAAGGTCGATAGCCAGGTGCTCGTGCTTAAATATCGACCGGAGCCACTCTTTGGGGATGGTTTAGATACTAAACCGTTCTTCCGTCTGGTACACGCCGGTTTCAGCCAAAAACGCAAGACGCTCGAAAATGCGCTGAGCGGTGGTTTACATATCTCCAAAAGCGAAGCTCGCCAGCTCTGCGAATCTGCCGACATTGCGCCTAATCAGCGCGCCCAAGCTCTGTCGCTCGAAAACTGGCATGCTCTATACCGCAAAAGCGAAGTCTAAGCTAAGCAACGTGTAGCTTTGCCCTAAGAAGCCGTAGAGTTGCCTCAGTATCCTGGCCGGTAGAATCAATCACCAGCTCGGCCGAGTCGGTCGTATGGTAAATATTATCGTAGAGTCTTTCAAATTCAGCGGCCGGAACTGAGTAGGCACGTGTAGCGTTGCGTCGTAAGAGTTCGTCCTTGTCGGCTTTAAGTACCACGCTGTTACATGGGAGGCCGTACTGCCTGGCAAGCTCCATAAGTTCTCGCGCATTACCTTGGCTGGATGCCGTGTCGCCCCAGGTGAATAGCCCTTCGACGACAATGTTGTAGTGGTTGGCCTTAAGGTATTGTTCGTAGATCAGGACGGTATTGCGGTAAGCAAACATATGCTCATCGTCTTGGACGTCTGGAACACCACGGCCCAGGAGATGTAAGCCCCATCGGAACTGGTCCTGTTCGATGAGAGCTACTGGCTGTGGCAGCAGCTCGGCAAATTTCGGCGCTAGAGTGCTTTTGCCGCTGGCCGCTGCACCACGGAATATGTACACGTGAGGGGTTTGCATGAGGTTTAGTATAGGGACCGGCAGCGTAGTTCGACAAGTCTTTATTCTTCTCTTGTGCTTATGGTATAATATGAGTACGCCAGAGATGGCAAGAACGTTTATGGGGCTGAATTTTAAGCTCGACGTTGGTACGTTACGGTTAGATCAGCAGGTCGCTTGTCAGCGTTATAGGCATAACCAATAGATGCAAACACATCTTTCGCTAAAGTGAAGAGCACAGTCGCTGCCATCAAGGCAATGAATCTGACTCCTAGCTTTGCAACAGCCTAGATTTAATTATCTGGGCAACACCTAGTACGACGCCAGATAGTATAACGGCGTTTCATATTTCTGGACGCTCAGACGAAACTATCCACCTCGACTGCTAAGATTAGGATTGCTCGCACGGGTTGTTTGTCTGTTTAAAACCCCGTGCGCTATAGACCCAAAACAGCCTAAGCCTGTAGATGACTAACTAAAACGCCGGCGGACGTGGGGGCAGTACCCACCAGCTCCACCATAAGCACTTTGACCTCTGTAAGATGGGGTCGTTTTTGTATATTAAATTCAACTTAACATTAACTTGTTATACTGATAGAATGCTAAGCCAAAGCTTCATATGGGTTGCTCTTGCAATAGCAATATTCGGCAACTTTTTTTATCTTCGTGATACCCTCAAAGGTGAAACCAGGCCTAATAGGGTGACATTCTTCCTATGGGGCGTTGCGCCACTGATTGCGTTTTTTGCACAGCATAACGCAGGCGGTGGTGAGCAGATACTTTACACGCTTATTATTGCACTAATACCATTTGCAATTTTCGGTGCATCGTTTATAGATAAGAAAGCTTACTGGCAGATCACACCATTTGATATTGCGTGTGGCTGCATATCCTTGATAGCCTTGTGTCTTCTGCTTCTTACAAGCCAGCCGCTATTATCCTTGGTATTCAGCGTTATCGCCGACTTGTCTGCGGCCATCCCAACCATCATTAAGTCGTATAAGCATCCTGAGACAGAGACGACTCTCGCATATGCTTTTGAGATAGGTAGCTCGCTCCTAGTGCTTCTGACCGTACGCAATAGAGTGTTCGTAGACTATTTTTTCGCGCTGTACGTGCTACTAATGAATATGATGTTTACGCTGATACTGGTCTTCTCGTCTCGAAAAATCAGGTACTCCCATACCCCGCTTGTCTGAGGGGTATCCCTTTAGGGGATTACTAACTTCTTTCGTCGCTTTTGCTCCTGTTGATGATCCAAATAATCCTCCCAGATTAGATTCCTCCATCTAGCTATCTCGTCAGCAATGAGGGGTGGACTTTTTTGGAGGCGCTCCACCATTTGAACAATACGACCTCTAGTCTCGGAGGTCTTTTTGTTTCTGAATTCTAAGTAGCTTAAAGAGAAGTACAACAGCCAGGACTCCGAACGTTGGGAGAGCTAAAAACCACAAAAAAGTCGCTATGAAAAAATAAAGGGCTTGAGGAATCAGGCTTACGATAAGTACTGCTAACGTAACCAGTACCCATTTTACGTCAACTGCCCGACCCTTTAGAAGCGCGTTTTCGCGTAGTGTAAGGTATTCGGTGCAGAGAAGTGCCGATCCGCTAAGTAATGTGTAGACAGTCAGTCGTGGTGCTACCGTACCGGGTCCAAATAAGAAGCTTACTATTATGCCCGAGGCTGACACTAGGGCAAGTATCTGGTAGATCATTTTTCGTTTCTGCATGGTGATTTAAGTATACTTGATGCTGCCTACGCCATGTTACACACGATACCGTGAACGTAAACTGAGGCGTCCGTATAAATCAGGGCCTATCCCGCTAGGGGAACATTAAGTTCTTTCGTTGTTTCTGCTCGGTTTAATACTCTAACTAATCCTACCGGAGTAAATCATGCCACCTTACAATCTTCTTCACAATGAGGGGCGAACTTTTTTCAAGGTGCTCCACCGTGTGCACTGTAACCCCTGTTTACGCAGAGGTTACTGAATTGACAGGAAGTAAGTATTATGCTAGTGTATAAATACTTCGTAGAGTAAAGAGTTGCTCCGAAGCACATTGACAAGCAGACCTCAAGAACGCTCTCAAGACACGGTGCAACAACAATATATCGCCGTAGTGTCGTTGCCCCGTGTCTTTAGAGAAAGAGAAATCTACATAACCCGTTCTGACCAGCACAGATGATAGGAGCATGTTATGCCTGCTACACCCGGGACCCAGTGGGGTTTCCCGACCATCGCAACCCTCATTGTGATTGGCGCGGTATTCATCGTTACCGCAATAATCGTGAGCTCATGGCAGCTCGGCCTCATCGGCGCAATCATCGCCGTGGCCGGCCCCAAGTTCGTCGTGATCGGCAGACACCTGCGCGACCACTGATCTTCCATCAGGAGACAACAAGAGAGCTGGAGTTTAGCGTGCAGTTCATCGACTACATCGATCCCTGGAAGGGCAAGCCCCAGGAGGAAATTGTCCGCGCTCAGGATGGCATGCGGCGCGAAGCTGCCTACCTGGTCATCCCGTTCTATGCGGCGCTCCTACTGTCTGCGTCCGCAGGCTTCCCCAACTACGCCGCCTCACCTTCTATGCTGGCGCTTGGGTGCATCGGGCTCGTTCTCGACGCACTCCTGCTCTGGTTCCATATCCGGGATGCACTGACCTACCGGTGGCACACCTGCGACTCAAGCACCAGCATGCGAACGATGAGTATGGCCTTCGCCGCAATTCTCATGGTCGCGATACTGGCCGACATCATACTACTCATTCTTCGGTTCGCTTTCGCCGTTCACGTCTAACCGTAGACGAACCGGCGGGTAGCTGCCAAGTCCCGTTCTTATCCACGAAGGTTAGATAACTACCGTTGTCCGCATTCGTGCGTAAGCCCGCTAGAGTGTAAACATGGCAGCAGTGGATACAAGAGCTTTGGAGCGGCGAGAATGGTACGAGCATTTGCGCCCGTAGTTTTCCTCCTTCTTCTCTGTTTTTGTGTTTTCTGCTTGCCATGTTTCGCTCTATAGATGCGTGTCTATACTGATGAGTTCAAAAGGACGAAAGCGAACCAGAATAGACGTCTCCTTCTGGATATCTATCCCGAAGGGAAGGCCAACTTATTCTATCTAAGTAAAAAATCGCTTGATCGTGCCTGATTGCGGAGCCCAGGTTTTGTGGATGGGCAGGCCCAATAAAACGGACTATGTCTGTAGACGGCTAACTGAAATGCCGACGGACCCGGTTGCAATTACCGGCAGCTCCATTAAGCATTAAGTACAACGAGCTCCGGTCTCGGAGGTCATTATGTTTATTATTGATGTTATACTATACAATTTTCCCTGATGATTCGACCACGAACGACTCCTGACCAATTGCAGCACTTATTTGCATCCGGCGACTCGGTTGCAGAAGAAGTGCTGAGGATGTACTTTGGAGGTTTGTACTTTGCGGTTCTTAAGAAAGTTAAGCGACCGCAAGCAGTGGTGTACATAATAAAAAATCAAAGCGGCAAAGCGGTGTTGCGTCTAAGTTGTAGCCCGATTTATAACGTTACTAATATTGCTAATTCATATAGAAGATATAGTCAGCTAGGCGTCCCTGTGCCTACCCCCAAAGTTTCGGGGGCACTCAACGATATTCAATACATTCTTATGAATTATGTTACTGGCGAGCCGTTTACGTTTGACATAGCTGAAGCTGCGCAGCAAAATGCTGCAGCCGACGCCGGAAGGTATTTGACTCGCTTACGTCAGCTCCCTTGCGAGGGTTTTGGGTATCTCGACGTAGCCGGCGTCGGTATCTTGTCCGACTGGTCAGAGTTTCTGCAGACGCATTACCCTCTAACCTGGATTCGTCAGAGGGGCTATATAACGCAGGCTGAGAGTGACTTGCTTCATGCACTGAAAAGACATGCTGAATACCCCGAGGCTCAATCAAGGTTGTTGCATGGAGACTATAAGTTCAAAAACCTATTCACAAACTCGGACGGTACCATTTCTGCCATAACCGACCCTCAACCATTGGCCGGGGACCCTCTCTGGGATTTCGCGACTTTCAACCATTTCTCCTATCGAGAGCAGGCGCGTCAGGGCCGCTCGTATGGCGACTCCCTTTTTGTCAACATACGTAATCGTTTCAAAGAGGCCTATGAAGCGGAACTCGGGCGTAAGTTACATATGAGCGAGGTTAGAAGCGTTATCTGTTATGAGATTATAACTGGCTTTGGCAAGGTGGAAGACTTATTGAAGGGTAGACTCGATGAAGTCGAAGGAGAGAGTAGACGCATGCTTGAGTACTTGCGGCAGAAGCTTAGGGAAGTGTAGCTAGGGAGGGGTGTAGACCTTAAGGGGCTATTAACTACTTCTGTCGATTCCGCTCACTTTGGTAATCGAGATAACCCTTCCGGATTAAATCTTGCTATCTAGCTAACTCGTCGAAGAGGAGGGGGTAGACCTTTTTCGAGGCGCTCCACCGTAAGTCTTTTGACCTCTGCAAATCGAGGTCTTTAGTTTTATCATAGCTCGGATAGCCTTGTCGCTCTCTAACCTCAATGGCATAATAGCGACCATGTCAGTAACAATAGCAGAATTAAACTTTGCTCCCGGCAAGGCGATGGCTCCTTACGAGGATGTAGAGGCTGTAACCATTGGTGCGGACGGCATGTTTGGCGATAGAAGCTATATGTGGGTTGAAGCTGTACCGCACGTAAATGTGCTATATCGCAGAGGGGAGACTGCGAAAACCGGACATTTTTTGTCACTCCGGGAAGACCCAGCCCTTACTCAAGTTGCTCCGACCCTAGAGGCACAAGGTGGGGTCACGCTCCGTATGCGCCATACTGCTGGTGCGCTTTATGTGCCGCCAACAGAGGATGTTGCCGCGCATAGAATACCGGTAAGTGTCTGGGGGTGGCATGGTGAAGGCATTGATCAAGGAGATGAGGCTGCGCAGTGGGGAGCGGAAGCTATTGGTCGACCAGTCCGCTTGGTAGCAGTAAGTCATGAGGCGCCAAGATGGGTTGAGGACGACCCAAGCCTTGGTTGCGTTGGATTCGCTGATGGATATCCTGTAACCGTGGGCAGCATAGACTCCGTCGGTCTAGTAAATGAAAGGCTTAACGCCGTCGGCTATCCGCCCATAAGTGGGAAACGCCCAAGAGTTACTATATTGCTTGCGGGCCTTTCTCTTCCTAACTGTGCGGAGCTGCCAGATAATGTATTTCCCGAAGACTATGTTGAAGAAATTCGCGTAGGAAGTAATGGGCTGGTTGCAGTATTTAGACGGGTTAAGGCTTGTGGAAGGTGTCCCGTACCGGATACTAACGAACTGACAGGCGAACGTAGGGGCTCTCCTGTCCGCAAAGCACTTGGTGAGTTGGCGCGTAATGGACGTCACGCTGATACGGCACGCTATGGCACTAAGCCAGAGCTATTCTGGACTCAGAATCATGTCATTGAACTGCCGCGAGATATGGGACCTAACGACAAGATTGAGGCTAGGAAGGGCGCAAGGGTCGAGGTAGTCTATTCCGAGACAACTAATTGGACATAACACTTCCAATTGTGGCAGCGTAGCGGAGGATCGTCGCAGGTTGTATAGGCTCAGAAAACAACGCACTTGAGGGGTCGGAAGTGGGCGATTTGGTTGAGGCCCCTTCGTAATACCCGATGTAAGCGAGCGTCATGAAGAGCGACAGTGGGATAACGAGCAGCGAGAGCACGATACTGGTAATAGCCAAGCCGCGATGCCGCGAATGGAGTCCCTTAATGCCGAAGACAAGCGCCAGTACGCCGATAACGGTGCCGACCAGCGAAAGCAGCCAAGCCAGACAACCCAATACGCTCAGCACAAATCCAGCAATGGCTAAGCCATTGCGCTGGCCGGGCGCGGTAGGCACATCTACGAGCGGCAACTGCGGCACTGGCGGCGTGCTCGCATAAACCGGTCGGCCGGCGACGTGCGACAGCGACAGCGGTGCGGCGGCTTCGCGAGCCAAATTTGCGCGGTCAAGCTCATTAGCGCTCATAAAATATAGAAACAGTCCCATGGTGAGCAGTAGAGTAACCATGAGTGAGACTAAGACAAAAATGGGAATGCTCGACAGCAGACCAAAGTCGTACAACCCGTGCAGGACTGGGATTGTCAAACAAGCTAGCAGTAGTATTGGCCAACTTGAGCGATTGAGCTTCTCGCCTATTAGGTAGTAGCCGAGTATACCGGTCCCGGCGGCATGAAAAAACGGCGTCAATATCAGTCGGGCGACACCGGCACCAGCACCAAAGGACAAGGTGTAGCCGATGTTTTCAGTTAGCCCGAAAGTGAGGCCGCAAATGGCAAAGTAAATCACCCCGTCGGTATGTTCGCGGAAGTAGGGCCGCTTATATATAAAGAGCGCGAACGGCACAAATTTGAGGGATTCTTCAACAAATCCCACGCCGAGCGCCGCGAAGAACCGATAGTGTAGTGAGAAGCTAGCGGGAGAATCAAAAAGTGCGTTCGGAAAGAGCAAGCCTTCGACCACGAGCGCCAATCCCATGGCCAGCACGCCAAACCCAAACGCTGTCCACAGCGAGCCGGCCGGCAGGTGTCGCCCGTGATCGTGTCGGAGCAAATACCACACCAGGCTACTGGCTAGGGCGAGGAAAGCGAAAATAATTGCGAGCATGGGGTCTTTACGTTTTGATTCGGCGCGTTTTAAGCCTAGTGTAGCATTCCGCGTATGGTTAACGCTATGCGTGCCGCCGACGGCGCAACCGGAACTGGGAGAGGCTCATACCGGCTAGGGCTGCTACCACGAACACTCTAATCGTGTTACCAGCGCCGGCGGAGGGGAGTGAGCTGATTGGTAAGTCGGTGGTAATGCTGACTTGGCAGGTCGGTGATGATACGGTCGATGTTGTGCTGCCGGTTCCTATGCGTATCTGCACCGACGGTCTGTAGGTGCCGTTATCTCGATAGATGTGCGTGACGGTGGCGACAAGGTGGTTTTTGCTGCCAGCCGTACTGGGGTCGACAGTATATGACTGCTGGTCGCCGAAGTCGAACACGTAGCCAGTTATGGCATTGGCATTGCCGGAGCTGGTAGCGGTAAACGCGTAGGAGTCCTTACCCGGACTGTGCGCGACGGCCAAGCTGACGCAGGTGACAGCTGAGTTCGCCAAGACGTGAACGGGCGTGCCGGCAAAGGAAATGACAAGCAGGATGAAGGCCAAGAGATGCGGCCCTGGTAGTGTGCGGCGTATCGTCAGGATGTCTGCTTTAGTCATATTCCCCTTCAGAAAGAATTCTGAATTTCTGCCCCCGGCTCGTGCGGTCAAACTCAGTATATACCACAAGCGATGTGCACGGAGAGTGAATATGTCACAGCCAGCGCCATAAAGGCATCAACAGACCTGTCTGAGGCGTCTGTCCAGCTTAGCGCTCGTCTGCTATAGTTGTGGCCTATGCTATTGCAGCCCTACTTCTCGGCTCGCTTACAATCCGCCGTCAGGAGTAAGACCTGCAACAAAAACCTCCCCGGTGGGTGGGCTACCGGGGAGGTCTTGGTCGCTAGCGCGGCACGCACAACATATTACACTGCGTGCGTGTGGTGCATGCGCTGCACTTCGCCCATTTCGACGCCGTCCCAGGTGGACAGCACGAAGGCGATAATCGCGGAGATTACCTGGTTCCAAGCCATTGCTGCGCTGATACTAAACGTAAACGCCGATACCAGTAGCCAGATAGCCGCCAAGGCATTTATCCAGCTTGGCAGAGTGTTCTGCCAGGTCAGCTGAACGAGCCCGAAAACTATCATGACGCCACCGGTGATTAGTAGGCTGGTTAACGCTGCGCCAGTAATGGAAATGAATATTGGCGAAATCATCACCCACGCTCCCAAAAGCACCATCAGCGAACTCGCGAGTCTTGATTGGCTGAGTCGTTTCTCCATAGCTTCTCTCCTTTCCATCCTCTACTATAACTAAGCGCACAAAACGCGCAGTGAGGTTCCACACTATTTTGCTGTGACAAATCCCCAGCCTCCGAGTGAAGATCGTTACAGCGTAAGCATGAACGTGTCGCTACACTACAAAGGTAAGCGGAGATTATTCACATGACGAAGTACGGCCCAAAGGCTCAAGAGAGAGTGGGTAAAGTAATGCACGAAATGAAAGAGGGTAAGCTGAAAAGCGGCCGCAGCGGTAAAAAAGTGACGAGCCGCGAGCAAGCCGTGGCTATCGGTCTTGATGAAGCTCGTCGTGAGGGCGCCAAAGTCCCTAACCGCAAAGCTATGTGACCCTCCTGCCAACAGAAAAGCCCTTCTTGAGAAGAAGGGCTTAAGGTATTCGGCCTACATAGGCAGGACGAGCCTATCAACAGAAGGAGGCTAGCGCGTAAGTACCTCGCTCGTAGCGCTACAATAATCCTGCCCGTTAGATCTAGGACTTTTCAATGTGGATTACCCCCTCTCTTTGTGTGGTCTTTCGTGACTTGCATACTTTCCCAAAAGCACCTTAGGTTTACACTTCCAATATCGCACTTATGCTTCGTCCGTGCAAGCCGTTTTATGTAAAAAAGCTTATAGCTTATTTGCAGCCACAGCGTGCATAGTAGCAGCTGTAAGGAGGAACCTACCGTGCGATACAATGATTTAGTCAGAAAGATAAAAACCATCGCTCATATCGACGACGACGAGTCGCAAGACGCGCTTGAGCTGGTGGTAGAAAACGTGGCCGCGCACTTAAGTGATCATACCCGCCGCGACTTTGCCGACGCACTCCCCGAGGAGCTGCAAGATGCCGCCCAAATGGTACCGACGGCCAGTCATATCGACGAAGATATCATCAGCCAGCTGATGGACTTAGACGAGGTTGACGAGAATAATGCCAAGGCCCGCATCAAGGCCGCTTGGCAGGCCATATGCGAAATCTTCGATAGCCGCGAGGTCGATGACATCACGGCCGAACTTCCCCGGCGCATGGTCGCCGAGCTGGAGTAGTACAGCAATGTCACGTTAAGTGGAGGTTTACACACCATGTCTATGGCAGAACGAAGTCGGCACACTAACCGTAAAGGCGAGAGTCGTGCGCATAGCCGTCTTCGCAAGTATGCGATGAAAAAGATGCGTGCCGTGGTCAATCACGTGGACTACGAGCGGCACCATGGGTTTGAAAGCGCCAAACGCGGTGATTCGGTTCCACCAGTGGGTCCGGTTCTGTAGAGAGCCTATCTAAAAGTAAAAACACCAGGCAAGCTGGTGTTTTTACTTTGGTGGAGCTACAGGGACTCAAACCCTGGACCTCTTCCATGCCATGGAAGCGCTCTAGTCAACTGAGCTACAGCCCCAAATAACACCGTAAGTATAGCCTATTTGGCGAGTAATTTCCAGAGGGCTGCTGCTAACCTTCGGCGTCTGTCACGATTGAGATGCGGTGGTGGCGGATGACTAGCTTGATCAGTAAGTACAAGAGAGTTGTGGCTGCGAACGCGATAACAACTCCTACGATAGGATAGTACGCAATAGCCAATGTCGGCCTGACGATAAACACCTGTATGTAAGCAAAGCTGGCGGGTACTGCCACCACTATGTATAGTATGGCGCCGACTACCAGCAGCACCAGCAGCACGAACCCTAGGATGGCATCGAGTACAAGCTGCCGCCAATAGGCTTTATGTGTATAGCTCTGCGGATGTATGTAGCGGTTGGAGTCAAAATCGCGCTCGTACTGTATTGTGCGCAAGCCCCGCACTAGCGCCTGAAGGGCGCTGTAGATCAGCAGCCCCGTAGCACCCCAGACGATCATGTTGGCCACGCTGGCGGTAAACTGAAGCGTCGAGAGCGTCGTAAGCCCGGCAGTAACGGTTGTGGTAACTTGTCCTCCAATCAACTGAGCAGAGTCAATTAGTCCAAGCTTTTCAATCAATAGCTTGCCGTTGCCAAGCAACACTAAAATGCCAGCAACAAGCGCAACATACCACAATTCAATGCTAGAAGGGAGGAGTCGGCTTAAAACAGGACCGCGCATAGGTTTACTTTATTGTACCCAATCGGCGGCTGTGCCGCAAAGCGGCGAGCCCTCCTTTTTCGCGCAAAATATGCGACAATACTAAGCATATGCTTCTTCATAGTCTGGCAGACTTGTACGGCCTCGCCTTTCCGGCGGTGCTGATTGCTCGTTTGCGCCAGGTGAACTACTCGGGTTGGCGGCTGTTGTATTGGGTTTGGCATGCCCGACAGTTTCCACCCCAGCGGCGCCTGAACGAGCTTGAACGGTCGTGGGCAGTATTGTTGGCCTTAGGTATGCTTGGCCAGGTCGCTCTCGGCATAGGCCTTTTGGTGCAATGGGCCCGCTTCGGCACGGCTGGTGCCTGGGAATTTGGAGCGGCTCTGCTATTATCCTATCCGCTGGTGTGGGCGCACGCTGTGGTCGTGGTACTCTGGGCTTGGAACTTGGCCTGGGGGGTCGCCCACCCCAAGAAAGCGGCGCGTTCACTGGTGTGCACTATGCTGGAAGTACAAGTGCGCCAGCTGCGGGCACGGCACCGCTTTAAGGTTGTGGCTGTGGCGGGCAGCATGGGCAAGACCAGTACCAAACTGGCTGTGGCCCAGTTGCTGGAACAGAGCGGTCTGCGTGTGCGCTACCAGACCGGCAACTATAACGACCGTGTCACCGTACCACTGGTGTTTTTTGGTCTCAACGAGCCAAGCCTGTATAACGTAGTCGCTTGGCTGAGGGTGATTGGTGCCACTCAGGCGGAGATAGCGCTGCCCTACCCCTACGATGTAGTAGTTGTGGAATTGGGCACTGATGGCCCCGGCCAAATGGAACAATTTGCTTACCTCGCGCCCGATGTCGCAGTCGTGACAGCTGTCTCCGAAGAGCACATGGAATTCTTCGGTACGCTCGATAAGGTAGCTACCGAAGAGCTGAGCGTATTTGATTACAGTGCACGGGTGCTCGTAAACGGTGACGACATCGCTGGCAAGTATCTAGCGGGCCGTGAGTTCGCCGAATATAGTGTGCAAAGTGAGCGGGCGCAGTACCTTGGTACGGCTAAATTCAAAGGCTTACAAGGGCAGAAGCTGGACGTAAGACTTCCGCGTGGCGGCCTTACGGCCGATATCCATTTTTTGGGTGAGCAGGGAGCCAAGGTCACTTTAGCTGCGGCTGCCGTAGCGGATGTGCTGGGTGTCAAGAGGGCTGTCATTACTAAGGGGTTAAATGAATTGCAGCCATTCTCCGGGCGTATGCAAATATTACCCGGTGTAAAAGGCGCAACAGTTATTGACGACACATACAACGCTGCGCCGCTGACAGTTAAAGCTGCCTTGGACGTGCTCTACGCCGCCCGCACCGGGCAGCGCATTGCCATCCTCGGTAGTATGAACGAAATGGGCGACTATTCCCGCCAGGCGCACGCCGAGGTCGGTGCATATTGCGATCCTAAAAAACTCGCCGTGGTCGTGACCGTTGGCCAGGACGCCAAAAAATGGCTGGCGCCAGCGGCCCGCGAAAAGGGCTGCGCTGTGCAGTGCTTTGACAGTCCGTACGACGCCGGCAAGTACGTGTCCGGCAAGCTCCAAAAGGGCGGTATCGTGCTGGCTAAAGGTTCGCAGAATGGTGTCTTTACCGAAGAAGCGCTCAAACCGCTCCTGGCCGATCCCACTGACGCCGCTAAACTGGTTCGTCAGAGTCCATACTGGCTTACCAAGAAACAGCAGCAGTTCGGTTAGCGCGCAAGCGCCATTTCAACGAGCTGCTTACAGAGGGCGGGCATATCAAGGCCGGCGGCATGAGCTGCTTTGGGGAGTAGGCTCTGGTTGGTCAAGCCGGGCAGCGTATTGGTTTCGAGCACATAGAGTTGCCCTTTTTTGTCGAGCATAATGTCAGTACGCGAAAGATCACGGCAGCCGGTGAACTGGTGCGCCTGGAGAGCAAGCGCTTGGGCTTTGCGCTGCAAGTCGCCGCTGACGTGCTTGGGCGGCACGAGTTCCTGGGTGGCGCCGTTGTATTTATTAGTGTAGTCGAACTCGCTATCTTTCGGAGGAATGATCTCTATGACCGGCAGTGCTTGGTTGTTCAGAACACCCACGGTCAGTTCTGTGCCCGCAATGAGCTGCTCCATAAGCATGGTCGCATAGCGGGTGAATACTTCGGCTATGCCGTGCGGTGGATGCTCAGGATCACGTACTATGAACGTGTCGATACTTGAGCCGCCAGCCACTGGCTTAAGCACATACGGTTGAGCCGCCAGCCGGTGCTCATGGTAGGTCTGTGCGTGCACGAGCGCTCCCTCCGGCATAAGTAGGCCGGCTGCAGTGATATGCTGCCGGTATTGCCACTTGTCAAAGCACAGGCGCGAGGCGGTCGAATCGGAGCCGACGTAGTGTGCGTTCACCTCTTCTAGTGCGGATTGGATAGCGCCGTCTTCGCCGCCAGTACCGTGCAGAGCTGGAAAAACGGCATCACAAGCCATCATCTTGTCGAGAGAGGATACGGCCGGGTCGAGCACAGTAACTTCGTAACCTGCGGCTTTCAAGGCTTCCGCTACCGCCGCGCCGGAACGTAGAGACACTTCGCGTTCGGCCGACGTGCCGCCGCACAAAACAGTAACGTTTGCCATAGGTGTACAAAGTATACCACCCGCTACCTGGATTGAGTTATGAAAAATATGATATAGTAGTAGACACTATGAGTACGCACACGATCCGGCTCAGTCTCCTCCTCGCCCGGTAGGGCAATTTTGTAACGCTCCAGTATAATTCCTAGTAACAGATAAGCGAGATTATTAGATTGTGAAACGATACAACCCGAAAGAGATTGAACCCAAGTGGCAACAAAAGTGGGCGGCCGACAAAATTTACGAGGCCAGCGAAGATGCGGCCAAGCCCAAAAAATATATCCTAGAGTACTTTCCCTACCCCAGTGGTGCGGCTATGCACGTCGGACACGTGCGCAATTACACCATAGGTGATGTTGTTAGCCGTCACGCGCGTATGAACGGCTACAATGTATTGCACCCAATGGGCTGGGATGCGTTCGGTCTGCCAGCCGAAAACTATGCAATCAAGACGGGCGTCAGCCCCCAGCAGGCCATTGCCGAAAACACCGGCAAGTTTAAGCAGCAGCTGACGGCCATGGGCTTCAGCTATGACTGGAGCCGCGAGGTTACGTCATCTGACCCGGATTACTACAAGTGGACGCAGTGGTTCTTCCTCCTGCTCTATAAACGCGAGCTGGCGTACCGCCAGGAGAGCTTGCAGTGGTGGTGCCCGGTCGACAAAACCGTGCTGGCTAACGAACAGGTGGAGAACGGTCGCTGCTGGCGCTGTGGTTCTGAAGTCGAAAAAAAGGCACTCAAGCAGTGGTTTTTCAAAATTACCGACTATGCCGACCAGCTGGAGAAAGATCTGGACGACCTCGACTGGACGGACAGCATCAAGAGCATGCAGCGCAACTGGATTGGCCACAAAACAGGCATTAATATTACTTACAACGTCACCAATGCAAAAACAGATGAGTCAATTACGGTATTCACGACCCGACCCGATACCAACTTTGGTGCCACTTTCGTAGTACTGGCCCCTGAGCACGAGTTTGTGCGCAAAGTGATGCAGCAAGAAATCGTGCCCAGAACTGGCTCGTCACACTGGCAAGCCGTGGAACACTATGTACAAAAGTCGCTGGCCAAAAGTGAGGTTGAGCGCCAAGAAGAAGGCCGCTTGAAAACAGGCGTATTTACTGGGCTGTATGTTAAAAACGAACTGACCGGCGAAGAGATGCCGGTGTGGGTAAGTGACTTCGTGCTGGCCGGGTTCGGTACCGGCGCTGTGGTAGGTGTCCCCGGACACGACATGCGCGATTTCCAGTTTGCCAAGACATTTGATTTGCCCATCAAGCGTGTTGTCGTGGGTGAAAACGGCGACGATGGGCCAATCACTGAGGCCAAGCAGGTGCAGGAGCATGCCGGCAAAATGGTGAACTCCGGCTTTCTGGATGGTATGAGTATCCAGGGCGCCACCGAGAGGATCAAGGACTACATGGTTGAGCATGGTATGGGCAAGCGTGTGCACAGTTACCACTTGCGTGACTGGCTGATCAGTCGCCAGCGTTACTGGGGTGCGCCGATCCCGATGATCCACTGCCCGAAAGATGGCATCGTACCGGTGCCCGAAAACCAGCTGCCGGTTACCCTACCGGAGCTCAAGAAATTTGAGCCGAGCGGCGACGGCCGCAGCCCACTGGCCAACGTGCCAGAGTTCGTGAACGTGATGTGCCCGAAATGTGGGGGCGATGCTGAGCGCGAAACCGACACTATGGACGGCTTTGCTTGCAGCAGTTGGTACTTTCTGCGGTTTGCCGACCCGCACAACGGCCAAAAGGCGTTTGATGCTGACAAAGTCAAATTCTGGCTGCCTGTGGATGATTACATCGGTGGTGCAGAACATGCGGTGATGCACCTACTGTACGCCCGCATGTGGACGAAGGTGATGCAGGATGAAGGGCTGATTGACTTCGGCGAACCGTTCAAAGCGCTCCGTAATCAGGGCATGATCCTGGCGCCTGACGGCCAAAAAATGAGCAAGAGCAAAGGCAACGCCATCCAACCTGATGAGCTCATCGAGCAGGGCTACGGCGTCGACTGCATCCGTATCATGGAGCTGTTCATCGGCCCGTGGAACCAGAGCGCTAACTGGAGCGTCGAGGGAATGGGCGGTAGTTTCCGCTTCCTGCAGCGTATTTGGAACTTAGTGCAGGAACATGTGAGCACCGAAAAAACGGACGGCGACAATGAAGCAGTGCGTCGGGCTGTGCACCGAGCCACTAAGCGAGTGAGCGACGACCTGGCCGACATGGGCTTTAACACCGCCATCGCTGCACTCATGGAACTGACCAACGAGCTGTACAAACTAAAGGCTGAAGTGCCGCTTGGCAGCGTAGTATGGCAAGAAACTCTGAAGACTACGCTGCAGCTGCTGGCGCCCTTTGCCCCGCATATGACCGAAGAACTGTGGGCACAGCTGGGTCATGAAGGCTCGATCCATACTAGTCAGTGGCCCATATATGACGCGAAATACCTGGTGGAGGACACAGTGACCATAGCAGTACAGATCAACGGCAAACTGCGCGGTACAGTACAATCCCCGGCGGAGGCCGATGAAGCAAAAGCTGTTGAGCTGGCTTGTGCCGATACCAAAATTGCTGCCAACCTCGAGGGCAAACAAATCATAAAAACCATCTACGTTCCTGCCAAATTGCTGAACTTTGTTGTCAAATAAACTGTCCGGACATGAATACACACCCCTTGATCTCTTTCCGTTTGACGGGAATCTCACTTGCGTGAGCGTAGAGAGGGGTGTGTAGGCAGGAGAAGGGGTGGAAGCGGTCGGTCTCAGGCGCGTGAGGCGTCGGAGACGTCGACCGACGGCGTGGTTACCAGGAACTCCTGGAGGCCAGGATCTTGAGCGACAGCGGTGAGTGTGCGATGCTAGCGTTACTACTTGTGATGACGATGGCTATCCATATGGACGTGGAGCTCGACTCGGTGATGCCGCCAGTGGTTGTGGTGGGCCGGAAGGTGGTCAGATACTCGATGGTGTCGGAGCCGACGGCCAAGACCTCAAACGCCTGATAGGCATTAATGAACTGATTAGGGCCGACGTTGTCCTTACTGCTGAGCTGCTGTGGGTTCTTGCCGGTGTTGTCAGCGGACTGGTAGTCGTCGGCATAGGCCTTGGGGGCATTATGTGCCTTGACGACAAAGGTGACCGTGTAGCCGTGTCCCGTGTACTGGCAGGCGTTGCCGGTGAGCTGTTTCGGCGTCAAGGTGACTTGCTCGCCACTGGTAGTGAGTGCCTCGCCGCCGCGGAGCAGCTCGCACGCGCTTGGGGCACTCCTGGTTACCGAGCTGCCCTGCGCGGACGTGTTGCTGCTGTCGGCGATGACTGCGGCGGCGCTGCCGAGCATGCCGATGCCGAGGAGGACCATCAGGAAGCCGATCAGCTGCCTGCGCGTAAACCTGCGTGGGTTGATCTGCATGTCCGTTCCTTAATCGTGAGTACTGCTGGCGGTGGTGCTGGTTCCAATCGAGACCCATAGAGGGTATCGATGGCCGTAGTCTCGCTGGTTGCGAGTCCGGGGTGGTAGGCATGAGCGGCTATACACTCAGACACACTACCCCAGACTCGTAAGACTGGTCTCTTCCGTATTCTTCTCTTGTCAAGGTGCTTCCGGAGGGAGTAAATCGCCTCAACGAAAGTATCTTTATAATAGCATAAGTATAAATTATTGTCAATAGATCCACCCCTGTTAAGGTTTCACCGGCTACTCTGTTAGGAGCCAAGCTGCGGTAACGGTATAGAATACTTCTTTTGCGGCATAACTGAGGTTGAGATGAAGGGCAAAACAGGGTATAATACAGGGCAATTACTAGCATAAAGAACTCTATGAAAAGGAGTTAGCACATCATGGGTAAACCAAAGAAACGCACCAGCCCCCGCGCCACCGGTGCTCGCCGCAGCCACTTGGTGGTCAAATTGGCCCGCGCGGTTAATAAAAAATCACCAGTCAAGGCGTACACGACTCGCCGCGAGAGCGGCAAGAAACTGGCTGCCGTTAAGTAATCTCCCTCAGATAGGAGTTAACAGGTATGGCAAGCAACCGCCATCTCGGCCGCATCGTCGCCCTCCAGACGCTCTATGAGCAGGATTTTCGCCGCGAAGCCGAAGACGAGTCATTTGACCTCGGACAGGTGCTCAAGCGCAACATTACACGCTACGAGTCTACTGTCGACGATGTCTTTTTCATAGAAGAGCTGGTGCGCGGCGTTGCTAAGTACGAGAAGGAACTCGATGAAGAACTGCGCCCGCTAGCGCCCGAATGGCCTATCGAGCAAATCGCCCGCATGGACCGGGTCGTGCTGCGTATCGGACTCTACGAATTGACCTACGAGCAGGACGTACCACCCAAAGTGGCCATAAACGAAGCCGTGGAGCTCGCCAAGGCCTTTGGCGGCGAGAATTCCAGCAAGTTCGTGAACGGCGTGCTGGGCACGGCCCTCAAAAACAAGCAGGGCGATACGACGCCACCGTCGGCCAAGGTTGGTGAGGAGCCAGCCGAAACAACGGAAAGCAAAGAGGCGGCTTAGTGGCGGCTCGCAAAAAGCATCGAGCGCGGCCGCTGGACGTCGCCAAGAAGCCTATCGAGGGCTTCCGTAAGTTTGTAACGCGCCGCCCGGCGATTGAAGAGGTCGTCCACGAAACCACCAGCGGCGGTGTGGTGTTCCGTCGTAACGCCAAAACTAACGAACTGGAAATCCTGCTTATCAAAGACGCCAAGAACCGTTGGACTATCCCCAAGGGGCACGTGGAACCCAACGAAGAGCCCAAGGACACGGCGGCTCGCGAAATCACCGAGGAAACCGGCCTGCAGGAGATGAAGGTGCGCGAATGGCTCGGCAAGGTTAACTTCCGCTACCGTCGCAATCACACCTTAGTGCTCATGACCATGCATATCTATCTAGTGCAAGGTCTGGGCAACACCGACCGCCTGCACCCCGAAGATTGGCTGAGCGATATCCAATGGCTGCCAGCCACTCAGGCGGTGGATGGTATCGCCTATGAAGACATTGGCAAACTGATGCTGCTTGGCATGAAAAAGATAAGGGAACAAAAACTATAAATATGGACACAAGCGCATACCAACAGCTGGCAAAAGATAAACTGGGCGGCGAGTTTGAGCAGCTTGATTTGCTCATAACCGCACTCACGCACCGCAGCTACCTGAATGAACATCGTAGCACCGTCAAAGAACATAACGAGCGTCTGGAGTTCTTGGGCGACGCAGTGCTTGAGCTTGTGGTGACAGAGTATCTGTACGGTAATTACAGTGAGCCGGAAGGCATTCTAACCAACTGGCGCAGTGCCCTGGTGCGTACTGAAAGCATCGGAGCGGCAGCAGAACGACTTGGGCTTGAACCGCTGCTACGCTTGAGCCGTGGCGAGAAACGCGGTACCGAGCGGGCTCGCGCGCAAATTTTGGCGAACAGCTTCGAGGCGGTGACCGGGGCTCTCTATTTAGATAAGGGGTACGAAGCCGCCAAGCAATTTATTACCGATAACATCTTGAGCACCTTTGACGACATCCTTAAAACCGGCAGCTGGATGGACCCCAAGAGTCACTTGCAAGAGATGGTACAGAGTCAGGGCGAATCCACTCCGCAGTACCGTGTTTTAAGCGAAGAAGGGCCCGACCATGACAAAGTATTCACGGTCGGTGTCTTTGTGGATGACCGGCAGAAGGGTCAGGGCCAAGGCCCGAGCAAGCAGGCCGCCCAAGTCGCCGCTGCCACCGATGCCCTCAAGCAGTATCAATAGGTTGACAACAGAGGTGGAACGGTGTAAAATAGCTGCATTAACTAAACCGAAAGGACAGGGATGTTAGTAATCCGTTTGCAGCGTACCGGCCGCAAGGGCCACGCTCAGTTCCGGGTTGTCGTTCAGGACAGCCGCCGGACCCCTACCAGCGGTAAAATCGTCGCCCAAGTGGGCACGTATGACCCGCATGCCAAGGTAACTACTCTTAACAAGGAGCGCGCTGAGCACTATCTGTCTCACGGCGCCCAGCCGTCTGAGCGTGTAGCGCGCTTGCTGACCGCGGAAGGCGTCAAGCTGCCGAAGTGGGTAAAGGCGTCTGCCGAAAAGGCGGGCAAGCTCCGCAACCCCGAGAAGCTCCGCCGCAATCAGCCCAAAGAAGAGCCAGTAGAGACTCCGGCTGAAGCGGCATCTGTAAAAGCTGAAGCTGCTGCCGAGCCGGAAGCCCCGGTCGCCGAAGAAACTGAAAAGCCTGCTGAATAGGCCAGCAAACAAAGTGCTTAAGGTTTTTTCGTGTATAATGTGAAATATTACGCTAGGACGCCATTACGCTTTTGTTATAATGCGCGTTAGTTACGGAGAAGGAGGCATTCACCGATGGCTAGCAGTATAGACCAACAGTTTGTTGAGTACATTGTAAAGTCGCTCGTAAATAACCCCGACGGTGTTAGGGTGGACCGCCGGATAGATGAAAAGGGTGTTCTACTGGAGCTGACGGTCGATGCTGACGACCTCGGTCGTGTGATTGGGAAGCGTGGCGCCACAGCGCAGTCTCTGCGTACGCTGCTGCGCGCCCTCGGCACTAAAAACGAAGCCCGCTATAACCTCAAGATTGTCGATGTTGACAAGCCTGAAAGTGAGCGCGGCGTATCAGCCGGTGCCCCAGCTGTTGCAAGCGATGACGACGACCAATCTGACGATTCGGCACAGGACGCTACTGTGCCGAAGCCTGCTGTTAAAGGGGCTGAAAAGCCTGCCGAAATCAAAGCAGAAGAGAATGTGGTTAAACCCGCCAGCGACGCTGTCGCCCGAACCCGCCAAGAACTCGCCGAACTCGACGACTTGGATATCTAGAATCTGCTTGCACGGAGCCAGGCGGTCCCGTACAATACTGCTTAAGCTTCACATGAAGTGGAACCAAAAATAAACACGACAAGCTCATCCGCGAGCCACCAAAGGTGGGAGCTTTATGTGTAAAAAAGAACCGGCTGCTACCCCGGTTCTTTTTGATCGTGAAGGGTAGCGGGGTCGCCCAAAAAACAGTATAGTTAGCTTATGCAATTCAGCGAGCGGCTTATGGGCCGGCAGGTACGCCAGTGGGCCGAGGTTACAGCAGATCCCTATTGGTATCGACAAATCGGCTCTGAGCGTCACCTATACGCACGACCGAGACAGCTGAGTAGCGTGTTGCGTTTGGCTAATGCGACTCTCTTGGCAGTTGGCGATGTTGAGTTAAACGGCCGGCAACCGGCTAAATCTCATCCCAAGCATGTCACCTACCTGGCTTTTGAAGAATTACTGGCTACCAGGCAAGTCTCTATGGCACCCGTGGGTGAAGGTGTGGACTGGGACCGTGAACGACAACCGGTGGATCGGATTGTACTCCATCACTCGAAGAGCCCGCAGCCTACACGTCCGGGATACCATAGCGCGATGGAGCTGCTCCGCCTGTACGTTCCAGAATATGCTCGTCCTCCGGAAGATGATGCGCCCCGTATAGCGGCGCAGCCATTGATGCACTCCGGTCACCAGGACTCTGATGGCAACCAGGTATTTTGGATTTACCATCATATGGTCGGAGCTGACGGCCAACCGACACGCTACTTGCGGGATGACGAAACCGGCTGGCAGGCCGGTAATTGGGATGTTAATTGTAGCAGTGTGGCCGTATGCATAGATGGCGATTTGTCGCATAGGCCGCCTAGTATTGCTGAGCTTGAGGGCGTTAAGCATATCATCACGAGTAACTACGATGATGTAAACATACACCCCAATACCTTACTAGGGCACAATGAGGTAAATAGTAAAACGCCATGCCCTGGACCCGACTTTCTGCCCGCCTGGAAGGGGCAATTGCTTGAGATGCTGGGAGCGTAACTCGATATGAAGATCCAAGTCATTACACTATTCCCAGAAATGTTTGAAGGCGTGCTCGGTAGTAGTATGCTGTGGAAAGCGGCTGACCGCGGCATAGCTGACTATAGCTTTATAAACCTCCGCGACTTCGGCCTGGGACCGCGTAAAACAGTGGACGATACGCCGTACGGCGGCGGTGATGGTATGCTGCTCAAACCCGACCCCGTCGTGGCGGCTATAGAGCAAGCCCGGCAAAATGATCCGGACGCCCTGGTACTGCTACCGACGCCGCGCGGCAAGACCTACAAACAGTCCGATGCTAAAGAGATTGCCGCTGCCGGGCAACAGGGTCGTGGTCTAATCATCGTATCTCCGCGCTACGAAGGCTACGACGAGCGCATCACGCAGTGGGTCGACCGCCAGTACTCCATAGGTAACTACGTGCTGACCGGCGGTGAACTGCCGGCTATGATCCTTATTGATAGCGTGGTGCGGCTGCTGCCTGGCGTGCTCGGTGGCGAAACCAGCGCCGAAATCGAGTCGTTCCAAGATGACGACGAAAACATCGAGTTTCCGCAGTATACTCGCCCCGAAGACTTCCGCGGCCTGAAAGTTCCGGAAGTACTGCTCACTGGCCACCACGGCGAAATTGCCAAGTGGCGCGCGAAAAACGCCCACAAAGCCGGGCCCGCTTAAAACCGCTCGGGCGTGGTACTATGAGCTAATGCAAAAAATCCTTATCTCATTAGTCGGTCACCCAGGTAGTGGTAAAACCTCTGTCGCGCGTTACCTACAAGAAAAACATGGCTTTACGCCCTTCAGCTTCAGCGCAGTCATTCGCGACTATGCCGCCAGAGAAGGTATTAGACTAGAAAAACGGGCGGACTATGCGAACACGCATGCTCGTATGCTTAAAGAGCACGGGTGGGACTATACACTGCAGCTCGCGCTTGCGCTCGACACGGAGCGGCTATGTGTCGATGACATGCGTGTGGTGCGCTACGCTGAACTGCTTCGCCGCGAAGGCGGCGTCGAAATCGCTTTTGATTGTCCTCCTGAAACTCGTTTCGCACATACACAAGACCACGCCGACACGGCAAAGTACCCTCCTGATTTCGCCACTTTCATCCAGAACGAGCGGGACGATGACGCTGTCGAGATTGCACCTGGCCTAAAGTTCGAAACAGATAAGGTTATGCAAAGTGCAGATTACCATCTGGATGCGGCTGGCACGCTTGAGCACACGTTCGAGCAGATCAATACGATTATTGCCCAGATTACGCGCGCCAGGGAGTGAGAGCGCGGCCTCATTGCCGCCAAGGGCTACGAGCTGTACACTGTTCATGTAAGAGGAGGAACAGCTATGAGAGTACCCTTTATCAAGCCCGTCTATGCGCACTGCGATCTGCCGTGCGGTGTGTACGATCCGGCCCAGGCTAAGATTGAGGCACAGAGCGTTAAGGCCATCATGGACAAAATGGAAAAGTTCGAGGGCGATGACCGCGTGCGGGCGCTGTTCATCAAGGAGGAGCGTGCTGAATTGGTGAAGCATCACTTGTGGGTGCTTTGGACCGACTACTTTAAACCCGAGCACCTGGAAAAGTACCCGGACTTGCACGAACGCTTCTGGAAAGCTACCAAGCAGGCCGGCGAGTGCAAACACCACAGCGAACCGATTGAGGGTCAGAAACTCTTGGATATGATCGATGAAATCGCCGAGATATTCTGGGAAACCAAAAAAGCCTAAGACGTTCATCGTCCGCCAAGTGGAGGGCGAGAGCATGGCGCCGACACTGGCGTCGGGCCAGTTGGTAGTTGGGCGTCGTACTGACGAGTTACGTCCGGGCGATGTGGTCATCGTGAGCCAGGGCGGACTAGAAAAAATTAAGCGCATTGAACGCCAACAGGGCAGTCTGCTGTATTTGTTAGGTGACAATCCGACTGCCAGCACCGACAGTCGCAGCTTTGGCTGGGTGCAGGCTGATACCATCGTGGCAAAAGTGGTCTGGCCCAAGCTGTAATGTGCGGTACAATGCAGACATACATATAATCTATGGGGCTTGAGGCCTAATCCATGAGTGAACCAACCAAGCTACGGCAAACCTACGAACGGCACAAGCCGGCCAATGCTAACGTGCGCCACCGTCAAAATATGGGCGTGCTCAACCGGATTGGGCTCAAAATCACCAATCTAGTCGGCACCATGATTTGCGCGATTATCTTTGCCTGCTTAAGCTTGGTAAGCCTGCCAGCAGCCATCCATTCGCACAACCTTATTACCATCGTGAGCTGGATTGCTCAGACATTTCTGCAGCTGGTGCTGCTGCCAATCATCATGGTCGGCCAGAATATCCAGAGCCAGCACAGTGCCGTCGTGGCCGACGAGCAATTTAAAACCACCCAGACTACTTACAAAGACATGGAGCGTTTAATCGCGATTAGCGAGCGCCAGCTGGCGTTGCTCGAAAAGACCGAGCGTTAAGTTTATAGATCGTGTGTTTCCAAACCTTCGCCGGCGGCTTCTTCGCGGGCCCCCGTACGCAACGGTGATTCGCGTAAGAACAGGGCTACTACAAACGCCAAAATGGCAAACGGTGTACCGAAAATAAAGACGTCGTGGAAGGACTGCGCAAAGGCCGTGAGGACTTCATGCAAGACCGTTGGAGGCAGGTGTCGTAAACTAGCCGCGCTGGTGCTGAGGCCCTTGGCAGCATGTGCCCCGACTACACCGCCTACATCCTGGTTAATGTGGTGGGCGAGACGATTCGTAAGTATTGCACCGAAAATAGCTGCGCCCAGCGAGCTGCCGATGCTCCGGAAAAAGGTTACTGAGGAAGTGGCGGTGCCGAGGTCTTTGCGCTCCACGGCGTTCTGTACGGCCAAAGTGAGCACGGGCATGACCATGCCGATGCCCAGACCCAAGATAACCATCCAGAAACCGAGCAGTACGCGGCTAGTATCGACTGCAATGTGACTAAACAGCCAGAAAGCGAGCGCCACCGCCGCTGTGCCGATGATAGGGAACTTACGATAGCGACCGAACTTGGAGATGAGACGCCCAGAGCTGACCGAGGCAAACATCAGGCCGGCGATCATGGGTAGCAGCATTAGGCCTGACTTGGTAGCGCTGTCACCGCGCACCAGCTGCTGGTACTGCGGCAGGAAAATAAGCGCGCCGAACATCACGACGCCGATGATGAAGCTGAGCAGGCTACTCACACTAAAAATAGCGTTTCGGAACAGGTATGGCGGGATGATCGGCTCACGAGCGAAACGTTCTCGCCACAGGAAGAGGGCTGCGGCTACGACGGAGGTAGCGAACAGGGCGATGATCTGCATCGAACCCCACGGGTAATCCACACCGCCCCACACTGTGCCGAGCAGCAATGTCGCCACGCTGATGGCCAGCAAGGTAGCGCCGGCGTAGTCAATCTTGTGCGGCGACCGGCGTACCGGCAAGTGCAGCCGGGTTGCAATGGCGCTGAGCGCCACAAGGCCGATTGGCAGGTTGATGTAGAAGATCCAGCGCCAGCCGGCCACACCCAGCAATGAATTCGTGTCGGCAAGGAATCCCCCGAGCAGCGGCCCGACTACGCTCGATACGGCAAACACCGCGCCAAAGTAGCCCTGGTAGCGGCCTCGGTTACGCGGCGGCACAATATCACCGACGACCGACATGGCGAGCACCATCAGGCCGCCGGCACCAATGCCCTGCAACCCACGGAAGAAGATCAGCTGGTTCATGCTGTGGGCCGCGCCGCACAGCGCCGAGCCAAGCAAGAAGATAATAATCGCGATCTGGAAGATTTTTTTGCGCCCGAACATGTCGCTGATCTTGCCGTACAGCGGTGTGGCTACGGCACTCGTCAGCAGGTAGGCAGTAGCCACCCATGAATACTTACTGAGGCCGTTTAAGTCGCTGGCGATTTTCGGCAGGGCGGTAGAGACAATGGTCTGGTCGAGGGCGGCCAGCAGCATGGCGAGCATGAGGGCCACGATAATGACCATGATTTCGGCATGTGAGCGCTCGGCGGGTTCCTCGATATGTGGCGCCGGTGCCACGGTAGCGGCAGTAACGTAGACGGGTTTTTGCACCCCGGCCTGGGCCCCACGTTTAAACAATCCAAATTTCACGTCTATTATCTCCTTCGGGATCTATTTTAAAGGTTTATTTTGCTGAGCGGGCTCGTGCTTTTCAAAATGCCGCAACATCTTCTCCTGCACGCGCAGCATAGCAGCGAGGTCTTCGGTGTCGAGCGTTTCCATAATCTGCCGCAGTGTTGCCTTGCGCTGTTCCCACAGACTCTTCAGTTTCTCGGCGCCGCTGGGGGTCAGGCTCACTATGGTCACCCGGCGGTCATACTCGGCTGGCTCGCGGCCCACGTAGTTGCGCAGGCTTAACCCCTCGAGCAACTGGGTGACGGCGCCTGGTGTCAGCCGCATCTGCGCTGCCAAATCTTTGACGTTTATGGGCTGCTGGTGTTTGACGGTAAGCAATAGCTCCATTTGTGTGAGCGAGATGTCATGTTGCCCCATTAGCGTATGCAGGCGCGTCTGACTCGTGCGGTGCAGTTGCTGCATGGTGCTGAATATGGCTTCGATAAGTGCTTCGCGTTTCATGCCAGTATATGCAAATTAGTATAGTTGCTAAACTAATTTGTGTCAACACAGGAAGAAGCGTTTACAAATACACGCCCCGTACTAGCCTCAGACGATATTCGGTGTAGTAGGGTAGCGGTACAGCGTACGAGTATACGCAGTTTGAGGATGGCTCAGAGGAGTGTATCGTCACCGATCTGAGCTCGACCCTACCACGGAGGTCCAACGAGGTGCAAGTGTGCTCTCTGGAGGTACGCTCAAAGAGATTGTTGCTGGACTGTCTGCCGTGAGGGCGGAGTACGAAGCCGGCGAGCCGTAAGCCTTTGAGGCATTAGTGCCCACCAAGCCTGGAATAGATCGGGTATAAAATTTTACATCAGTCGAAGCTAGCAAATCAACTCGTGTAAAACCTTATGGAAAAGTGACAAGAGAAAGTAGGGTGGCGCGGGAAAGGAGGGCGGACAGGTGAAGTCGGCAGAATGTAGCGCGGCTGCAGCCACTCTGGGTCCGCGGGTGCGAACACGACAGAGTGGCTGCGGAGCCGGCGAATGCTAGGTACGGTGCTACAGCTAGCTAGAGCTACGGCGCATCAGGTCCTGAAGGGCCTGGACGGTCAGCTCAGCCTCACCGATGATGGCGAATGGCTTCCCTACGACGTCAGCGCCGGGGGTAGGGTCGATGCCGATGCTCCGGAGGTAGTGGGTAACCTTCGCGGCGGTAGGTCCGTCGGCAGGGACGATGTTCCAGTAGAAGGTGCCCCTCTCGGTGAACCACCACTGGGTGATGGCGACGGCCCCGCCGTTGATGAGCAGTGTGTACTCGTTCAGGCTCGGGAGGGTCGTCTCGAGGGCCAACCACGTGGAGTCGTCTACTTCCTGCTCCAGGACAGTGTGCTTTCCGTGGTTGGTGAGGAGCTTAAGCGTGGGCATTGCGTGAATCCTTTCGGGTTTCGTGACTTGTCAGCTTGGATTACCGCGCTCGAAATTCGAGCGAACTAATCCAACCTGACGCTAACAAAACCTTGCGTCTACTCCATGCTTTCTCTTGTCAAAGAGATCAGATGATCTCGCCCTGACAAGCAGAGCTCATCAGATATGCATATTATATCACTTTAATATAAAAATGACAAGCATTTTCGATTATACTCAAAAGAGGGTTAGTAAAATTTCTCATAGCATCATCAATAGCCAACGCCGTACCATAACCATTATGGCAAAACAAGCAACGATTGCAGAACGGGTAATAAAGCCTGCGGAAAAAAGCACCGGCAAGGGCTGGCACGGCGATCCGGAGGGACATGCGCGTGCTGGCCGCAAAGGCGGCATGGTAAGCTCCGGCAACTTCAAGAACGACCCGTCACGAGCGGCTCATGCTGGCCGCAAAGGCGGCAGTGTAAGCCCCGGTAACTTTAAAAACGACCTTGAGCGGGCGCGTACTGCTGGCCGCAAAGGCGGCAGTCGATAAGGTATACTGGGGTAGTAACAAAGGAGCTGCCCCATGGACCCGACTGACCAAAACTTTACCTACAATCCCTTAAGCAACGAAGACAAGGATTTGCTGCTGCGCAACGGCTATAAGCCTGGCGAACTTTCGCCCGAAGAGGCACGCGAACTCCTAAGGGACCTGCGTGCCCAGAGTGACAACGATGAAGACAGCGATCGACTTAGCAACGAAGTTCCAGGCGACGAACTCGATGGTACAGAGTGATTAAACTCACGGTTTAGGCGTTAGCTTTTTTACAGCAGTTTCACGGTATCCCGCCTAGAATGGTAAGTGTAAAGGGAGGATACGCCGATGATGGACAGAGACACACAAGAAAAACTCAACATAACTCCCCGTAGTCACGAAGAGCTTCGAGGGGTGTTGACCGGCTTTGAGCAGAAATGGCAGAACAAGGCGCGGTTCTACCGCAGTGGCCGCCGCGCGTTTTCGCTCTAAGCACCGTCTGAACAGGGAAATAAAAGAGCTCCGTCTGGCCGGAGCTCTTTTTAGATTATTTTAAGTAAGATCGCTTAAATCATACCCTGTTTTTTGTTCTTTTCGTGGTCTTGCTGAGCTTTCAGCTTTTCGTCGGCCGCCTTGGCGGCAGCAGCCTCGCTAGCTTTGACAGCATCGCGTTTCAGCTTGATTTCTTGGCCGAGGTTATCGGCAGCTTCTGGTAGTGTAGCCATAAAGGGCTCCTTTCGATTAGTTAATCTACGTAGTGGGGATGATTGTCGGCTCCGAGCTTTTCCAGCATGCCCGCCAGCTCCCGGGTCTCCAGGCTGCTGCAGTCGATGCCCCGCTGCAAGGCTATGATGTACCCCTGCAGTACACGCTTCAAACGCTTGGCGTCGGCACGCCAGAACCGGCCAATGGTCGTGATTTGGTCATCATTCATGACCCTGCTCACAAGGGTAACGGTGCCAAAGAACGGCCCAACCGTGCAAGTGGCGTTTAGGATGTCTTCTATGCGCACGCTCATCACGTCGGCAGTACGGAAGAATTGCCGCTTAGTAACGGTGACTTTGGCCCGGTCGATAATCATAGTGTCGGGAAAAAGCGCCAGCACCGTCTGTGCCCGCGCAAGAACCTGGTTAGATCCCCGGATAGCCTGCCACAGCTCCTGCCTCGACTCCTGCGGGGTCATCGTACGAGTACCCTGCTCTGCAGCCGGCGGAGAAAACTGGGGGACCGAGGGAGATAAACCTTGTGCCATATCGTGCCTCCTTTCTCCGTACCTCCATGCTAGTAAAAAAGGCTAAAAAAGTATGTAAAAATTGCCACTCTGAGGGGTGATAGGACAGATCTGCAGGTAGTGCCGCGCTTTAAGTGGTATCATGTGAACTAAAGATAAACGGTTTGGAAACCCTATGGGTCAATTTGGATTTTCTAAAAAGGTTCTGATACTCGTGTGCGTGGTAGTGCTGGGCGGATATTACGTGGGGTATCATTCGGTACATACTATTGCAGTGCGGCGGGCGCACAAGGCGGCGGTGGCTAAACAGCAGGCCGAAGCAGCCGTCAAAGCTCAAAAGGCTGCAGTGCTCAAAGGCCAGTTGGAAACGTCTTGGCAGCAGGCGCTCGTAGCAGCCCCGCCTGACGGCAATGTGGATGTGGCGGTGTACGACAGTGCAACTGGAGCCACGGCCTATTATACAAACACGCCACCCGGCACGGGATTCATGACAGCCAGCGTCATTAAGCTGTCTATCCTGGAAACGATGTTGTGGCAGAACCAGAAGAGCAACATATCCGGCCTGACGACGAGTCAACTTGCCGAGGCGACGCCCATGATTGAAAACAGCGATAACGATGCGGCGAGTTCTCTGTGGACGACCATTGGCGGCAGCAAGGCAGTCAATAGTTTTTTTCAGCAAATCGGCACTACAGGCAGCCACGGTAGTACGGAACATTGGGGTTGGTCCACCACGACCGCGGCCGACCAGGTGAATGTTATCGGGCAGGTGGCGTACCCTAAGCTGCTATCGGCTACATCGGTTGCTGTGGCCAATAACCTGCTTGACCATGTCAACCCTGACCAGCACTGGGGCGTGAGTGGCGGTGTGCCGAGCGGCGTGACTGTGCGGCTCAAAAACGGCTGGCTCGACCCAGGGGAAACCAATGGCAATGGCTGGGTGGTGAACAGTGTTGGATATGTGAATGGTGGTGACGCGAATTACACTATCGCGGTATTAACTAATGGCAACAAGTCAGAGACACACGGCATAAAAACTATCGAGATACTCTCGGACGCTGCCTGGAAGACCATCGCGGCCGCCAGCCCAAAGGGCTAGTAAGTGTATAGGGAGGGCTGTCGGCGTTTTGTCTGGTTTTGTTTGCCGTAAATGGCACCATGACAATACGCCAACAGCACCTCACCACGTTGACACGCATGCGCTACATATTAAGCTAATACGTTCACTTGTGCATGTCCGGCAGGCTCGTATCCCTCCTGGGGAGGGACTGAATACCAAGATATTACTTGCGCTTTCGTTTGATGGGTATGGTCGCCTCTCCTCCCAGCTTATCTCTGCGGACGATGAATTTCTTTCCGCACCCTGGGCATGGCGTCCCTCTAAGGACGGAACGCTTCACCTGCGGGCTGTTATGCCAGCTGCAAAGCGGTGATTTTGCCATTATCCTTCCTTTCTAGAAGTGGATCCGTTGCGACTAACTCCTTGGCGCCCCTTCGGCTTCTGGCATGCTTGGGTGGTGATGCCTTTGGCTTGCGAGGAGCAAAGCGCCCGCCGCACCCCTTGCACCGGATCCCTCCAAAAAGAGGGAGGACGCGCTTAAAGTCCGTGTTGGTGTGCCACGCGCAGGAACCTGCCATGACTGCCTCCTCTTGTGAATGAGCTTTGTGTGGTTTCCTGATAAGCCCTAACCTGCCAAGCGTAGTATCTCAATACCGACAACACCATTGCAAGGATGCGCATGGTTGGCTATAACTAAAAACAGTTCTGGGGCGAACGTTATATAGAACCGCAAGCACTTCGCACCTCTCACTATCCACCGTATGGCTTTATGCGGTAAGTACCGACAGCCATAGATGCCCCACCCATCGTACGCAGAATCAATCTCGGAAGGGAGTATGCGCATGGGAAAGAGGCCCAAAGGAAAGTCGAAAGAGAAGAAGGTAACACAGGCCAAGGTTAGCTGGGCGATCCTCGGGGCTATCAGCTCGGAGCGAGCCGATCGTAAACGTGGCGTCGTACGCTCGGAGCGGACACAGAGTAGAAACGCCAAAGTGGACGCCCTCGTCAGGCAGTACGGGAGACAGCGGGAAGCCAGAGGGCGGCACAGGTAGCTCCGTGGGCCCCAAGAACGTAGCAGTTGGAGCTATTCAATTCCAGCAGGATGAGCGGGCGGGGTCGCGATTGGCCTTTTGGCTGAATCTACTCCAGACCCCGCCCGCTCATCCAATCCCTTTTTATAACTAGCCAATTTGCCTTGACGAGCAGGTGCACTTGGCTTATAACAGTACAGTTCTTAGGTAAAACCGCGCACCCCACGACCAGTTTCGAGGAGGTGAGAACATGGCTAAGCGCTCTAGTAAGGCTACTCGTCCTTCGAAGAAAGATATTCGGAAGGCCAGACAGGCTTTGCGTGTGGCAAAAACGCGGCAAGGCGAGAGGTCGCCCCAAGCGAAGGAAGCGCAAAGCAAACTGTCCTGGCTGCGGACACTACGAGGAGGCAGGTAGGCCTGGACGGGTCTAGGATCCGTAAACGGCTGAGAAGTCTGGTCGCTATCAGGCTACCAGGGCCAACGTAAAGGCGGTGTACGATGATGTTATCGGCGAGTGCCGGCCTGTTTGCTAGTGCCTAGGTACCGCGCCCTAAGCGGGACGGCGCATAGTCGGCAAACTAGCAAACTGCAGTAGCTGGCAAACAATGGTCCACTGACGCGCGCGGGAAACTTAAGAACAAGCAGATAGGCGGGCGAGGCCTGTGGTGCGACTTCTAGTCGAAGCACCCAAGACCAACCTCGCCTATCTGCAAAACATTCAAAACATTTTATATAGTTGCATGTTTGGCGTTACGCTACCTCTGTTATACAATAGGTGCTTATGATGGCGCAGGAGATTCGTAACAAATATTTGCAGTTTTTTGAAGAGCGTGGCCACAAGGTGATTCCGCGGGCACCCTTGGTGCTACATAATGACCCCACCACCTTATTTACCGGTAGCGGCATGCAACAGCTTATGTCGTATTTGCTTGGCCAAGTTCACCCGGAAGGTAAGCGCATAGTGGATAGCCAGACTTGTCTCCGTGCCCAGGATATTGAGGAAGTTGGGGATAATCGACACACTACATTTTTTGAGATGCTGGGTAACTGGTCTTTGGGCGATTATTTCAAGGCGGAGCAGTTTCCGTGGATTTTTGAGTTCCTGACCGATGTGGTCGGACTTGATCCGCATAAATTGTACATAACAACTTTCTTGGGTCACGAAGCGTTTGGAATACCGAAAGACACCGAAAGCGGTGCCATATGGAAGAAGCTGTTTGCAGGCAAAGGCATTGAGGCGGGCGAAATGGAGATTGGCACTGAAGCCGATGGCTACCAAAAGGGCATGAACCCTGGCGCCCGTATCTTTTACTATGCGGCTGACAAGAACTGGTGGTATCGTGGCAAAAACATCGAGGATATGCCGGTTGGCGAGCCAGGCGGCCCTTCCAGTGAAATCTTTTATGAATTTGATTACATTGAGCATAATACCGAATACGGGCCTAAGTGCCATCCCAACTGCGACTGCGGCCGGTTTGTAGAGATCGGCAACAATGTACTTATGCAGTATGTCCGGCGGGAAAACGGGTTTGAGCCGCTGCCGAATAAAAACATCGATTTTGGCGGCGGGCTGGAGCGTATCGCCATGGCTGCTATCGATAGTGCGGATGCCTTCAAGTCGACCATTCTGTGGCCAATCGTAGAGAAGCTAGAAGCCGTATCGGGCAAAAAATATGACAGTCATAGCACCAGTATGCGCGTCATTGCCGACCATCTGCGCGGTGCGGTCTTCCTAGCCGTGGACGGCGTAGTGCCAAGCAACAAGGAGCAGGGCTACGTGATGCGCCGGCTGATGCGCCGGGCTATCCGGTTTGCGTTTGACCTCGGTATTGAGCAGAATTTTGTTGAGCAGGTGGTGCCGGTTATTGTCGGCCTATACGAAGCCGACTATCCAGAAGTTAAGGAAAATCGCGAGAAAGTTATTGAGATTCTGGTAAAGGAAGAGAAAGTTTTCCGCCAGACGCTGCGCAAGGGCCTTCAGGAATTTGAGAAAATCATACTCACAACCTCTTTAGGTGATGGCGACAGCTTTAAAAACGATTTCGAAAGCAGGCTATCAGGCCAGATGATCTTTAAGCTGTACGATACATACGGCTTTCCTGTGGAACTCTCAAAAGAAGAAGCATTCAAGCGAGGCGTTGTTGTCGCGGATAATGCGGACGTTCAATTTGAGAAAAGTATGCGCGAGCAAAGGGCTCGCTCCCAGACGGCGGCAAAAGGCACGTTTAAGGGCGGCCTAGGCGGCCAAACCTTGCAGCACAAGAAATACCACACGGCGACTCACCTGCTGCAAAGCGCTCTGCGCCAACTGTTCGGCTTGGAGTTGCGCCAGCACGGCAGTAATATTACCGAGGAACGTTTGCGGTTCGACTTTAGTCACGAAGCCAAACTGACCGACGAGGAAATCAAGCAGGCCGAAGATCTCGTCAACGGCTGGATTGCCGAAGACCTGCCGGTCAAATTCACCGAGTACCCCACGCAGCAGGCGCTGGATATGGGCGCCATTGGGCCATTTGGGGAGCGTTATGCTGAAACCGTCAAGGTGTACCAAATGGGTCCGGACGACCACATCGTCAGCTTGGAAATTTGCGGTGGTCCGCATGTGGACCACACCGGCCAGCTGGCCGAAGATGGCAAGAAGTTCAAGATTACCAAAGAAGAGTCGTCGAGCGCCGGTATCCGCCGCATTAAAGCCGTTTTAGTATAAAAAGGTCCGCTGCTAGAGCGGAGTTCGGAATCGTTTTTCATAAGACGGAAATGACGAGCAGGGAGGAGTTTGGAGAGGTATAAGGTTGTCGATGACGACACCTTGAACCTCGCTAGAGTCCCTGTCGTCACGTCCGTCTATCGGGCTGCTTGGAGAAGTAGCCTGTCAGGACTTCTGGGTCCTGCCGAGTACGCGCAGTACCTTCTTTTCTGCGCGTGCCGTCTTCGACCTCTGAGTCTTCTTTTCAGATTTAACGTAACGGGTCTTCTTTTTGCTGGCTTTCCCCGTTAGCCTGGGCATGGTTCACCTCCTTTCGGAAGTTGAGGGAGTAGGTTGTGGCTGTTAAGCCTATCTTCGGCCTAACGGCGCCTGTGTGGTTCTTCACCCTTGCTTTCGCGGCGTAGTCAGCCTGCTAGGAGGCCGTGATAGCCGTGTATTCGGTTGGTACGACCTGCGCCGCCGAGGACGATGCATTACCCATCTGCCTTGTACAGCCGGTTGGTAACCGTTTCCGGAGGAACGTGAATCTTCGAGGACCGCAACAACCTCCGTCGTGCGACCTTGGGGTCACGTTCCATCGGCTTCCTTCGGTGCATCCGGTGTCCTTTCCGGTTGCGACCGTCCTTGCCACCTGGGGGGCGTGCCGTCATGGGCACTCCTCTCCTAACGTCGACTCTCTGCTCGTCATGTGCTACTTTGCTTGCTCAGTATATAACGTGCATATACCACAACTTGATATTTCAGTCAGCAAGAAAGCTTACAGTATAGAGTATATCATTATAAAGATTTGTAAAGGTGATAAAAGGGTGCTGGGTACGGCGGGTACAAGTGGGAGCCAAAAGCTCGCTCGTTTGTATCCGCCGTACCGTCTGACAGCACCTACCTCCTAAATCCACGAGGAGTTGTTCCGCTTCTCGGCGTACTCATCTTCGCGCGCCTCGATCCGCTCCGCCCTTTTTTTGGTGCGCGCGTGGTAGTCCTTGGACTGCCTCCCGCCGTGCCGGTCGTCCTTGGTCACGGTGACGCGGTACTTCTGTCCCCGGGCGGGTGCAGCGACCTTGTGCACGCTGCTCACCTCGCGGTTGGGGTTCTTACTGAGCCGCATCCATTGTGGTGTGTTTTTCATACTTCACCTCCTCTCAAGTGAGGTATGGGTCTCGCTGTAGGCAGCGAGAGCTAGTGCGGGCTTCTGGATGCCCTGCTGGATGTGTCGCCGCACGTAGCCACGCAGCCACTTGGGCTGTATGTAGCTGAGCACGATCGCTGCGTCGGTGACGTTTTGTAGCTGCTCGCATGCTGCTACGCGGGACCGCAGCCAGGCGTAAAACCCAGGAAGCGCTGTCAGGCACTCTCGGGTTTTCTGGACGCGGGGGTGCGCGCAGGCTAGCAATTGGTCGGGGTCGATGCCAGCTCGCTCGAACTCTTCGCGCGGAAACTGGAGATTGCCGTCTCGCACGTCACTCGCGAAGTCATCAAGGTTGTCGGCATCCAGCAGGAGCTTCAGGTGCAACCTGACACTCTGTGTGATGGACGCCGGAACGTCCATGATGCGCAGCATCAGCTCGACGATCTCGACGCTAGCATTATGTGCTGCGCTGAGGGTTGCCTCGTCCGCGAACGGCTCCTTGTTGAGAACCCGCTCGGCATCGCCGTGCCAGCCGTGCCATATGGCTTGTAGCTCCGGCCTCGGATCGAAGCCGAGCTGTTCGCTGCAAGCACGCAGGACGTAGACCAGCGTTGCCATGAGCGGCAGGGCGACCTCGTCTGCGATGTCCTGCGGGCAGAGGAGCGCTTCGCACAGACGTTCGGCTTGGTCGAAGTAATCCCGTGGCTTTCCCTCAATTGGCATCTTGATCTGCCCGTCGATAATGTGGTCGAGCGTGTGCTGGAACCAGCGCAGGCAAAGGAGCGTCCGGAGTCGAGCACACCCCATGCCGGGTGTCCGCACGAGCACGCTGAGCAACGGTTGCTGCATGGTGAGCCTGAGCCACAGAACACTAACCTCAAGCGCTCTCATCAGATCCATGTCTGATGGGTAAAGCCAGGCCAGCGGTGACATTCGGCGCCAACGTAGCTCCGTGCGCTTTATCTGCGCTGCTCTCGCGAACAACCTAGGCAATGGTTCGTGCCATAGCTGTCCAAAGGTGGTAGGTTGGGCTGTCAATGTACGTACCTTCTTCCTGTGTCGGCGGTATTGTACGTAGGCAATTTTACACCATATTGACATTTTTACAAATTATGTATATAAATATTGTATTTAGCTTGACGATATGGTGAACAAGTATAAAAATATGAGCGGTTCTTACGGTGGGCACCCCACAGACTGCAACCTTCGAGAGGAGGTGAAAGTCATGCCTGGACTAAGAGTCCAGTTGGCAGAACGGGCTTACACTCGAGCGGTACGGAAGCATGGGGTCTTTTCGCCCCAAGCCAAGGCAGCGAGTGCCAAGCTAGTGCGAGCGCGCACGGCTGATCTCGCCAAGGCCAAGAAGGCTCAAAAGACCAAGACGGCCAGGAAGGGGAGTAAGGGGAGGAAGTAGCACTGCGCTATTTTCTACAACCCTTGAGAGGAGGTGATAATATGGGCTGGAAAGAGTTGGTAACGAGGCGCGCGAAGGCTCGGGACGACCTCGGCAAGGCCATGAACAAGCACGGAGGACGCTCTCCGCAAGCCGCCAAGGCTTTGGCTAAGGCACAGCGCGCGCAACGGGCTGTTGCCAAGGCTGAGGCCAAGCGCAAGCAAAAGGGCCAGTAGGACGTGCCCTGACGCACCTGCCCGAAGAACCTAGCAGTTGGAGCTACTATTTCTAACCGGATGAGTGGGCGAGGGCTCTCGATGCAGCGACAGCTGTCAATCGCTCGCACCCAAGCCCACTCATCCGTACAAACTCTCCACAAATTATAGCCGCAAGCCTGGCGCGAAAGAGCTTGTTTTTATATAAATATAATGTTATTACTATATACGCAAGGACACACCACTCAACAAGGATGAGGTGAACATTAACATGCCAAGCCGTCATAAGAACAGTCCGAACTGGCGTGAGCCTAACACAGGTGAAACCGGTGCAATGCGAAGCCAGCGGCCAGCGGCGAGCAGGCCGAGCCGAGCAGCTAGGAGGTTCGAGGGGTCCAGGGGTCGCCCAGCGGGCGCGCACGGTGATAGGGATAACACCAAGGATCCTGAGACCATCAAGGGTAACATCACGGCACTCAAACCGCACGCAAAGGCAAAGGTCGACAGCCAGAAGCCCAAGAAGCAGGCCAGGGCCCAGAAGAAGGTAGGGGTCAGGACTCGACCATCGGGAGGCGTGCAAGGCAAGGGCGGCAAGGGCGCGTCGTTCGCGGCAGTCCCTCAGGGTATCCTGGGAGCCGGCGGCACATTCGGGGTGATCTTCGCCCTTCGTGGGTTCGGCGTTCCGCTCAGTGTCCAGACCGCCCTGCTCGTCTGGGGGTCTGTGGTCGCGGTGATCGCTACCCTGATCTATTGCATCCTCACCACACGGGGACCCTCGCCTGACGAGGCGCACCCCACCCCCAGCAGCTAGATGCTGCTCCGCGTGCCGGTGGGGCTTTGGCCACCACCACGCCTCACCGGCACAACGGGTCTCCTTGCACCCATACTACTTCCAGTACCACCTTACCAAAGGCCTGTGCCCCAAGCACACCCAAGCGGAACGAAGTAGTATGAGATTATCACTACATTTTATTCATGTATGCTTCCGTGCTTGTCCTCAGACAAGTGCAAAAATAGCCAAATTGGCATAATAACTCACGACAGGTTAACTGCGCTCAGTATCCACCAGAAGGGGAAAGAAGGTAAGGCAGGACGATAGGTCGACAAGCAACCAGTCTTAGAGATGACCAACAAGCGGCGTCGATAGCAGACGCAAGACAAGAACTCTAGGAGAAGGAATGTCTCCAGTCGCAGGTTGCGGGTGGCACGCCGGCCTCAAAAGGGCCAGTAGGTTGAACCGCGGAGCACTTCGTTGTGGCAACTGTCAGAAGCGCTTCATCGGTCCCAAGAAACCGCCTAGGCACGCAAAGGGAGCCAAAGCCAAGCCTCGGAGGAGGAAGACGAGGTAAAAGGTTAACTGTGTCCCAAGGCAGGTATGCCAGTTGACGTGAGCTACCCTCGCAAGACACGAAAATACTAAGGAGGCTGTCTGGCGGATAGTAGGTGTGTAGCGCGTTTACACGCAAGAGGCATAGCCTCCCTACAATCCGCCGACAGTTTTCTCACGCCATTATCTCCGTTTTTATATAAAGTACGAAGGTGTCAATACGAAAGTGGGCTTGAAAAAGCACACCAAATGGAGTATTAAAAGTATCCGTGACAGCAACCGCTGATCACACCACTCCTCAGGAGAGGGAATGCCATTATGGTAAGGAACCCACCCAGCGACTCCGGTGGAAGCCGAGCTTCTAGGAAAACTCGCGCCCGTGCAAGAACGCGTGCCAATCGTGTCGATCAGGGTAAACCGGCGCGTGCTCCCGGTGCTAAGGAACGACGAGCGGATAACGCTCTGAAGAATCGCCAAGAGCGTCTAAAAAAGGAAGACGCGAAACCGAAGAGTCCTGCCGGTCAAGGCTCCAAGAAGACGCGCGACCGGAAGGCAGAGCGTGACAGGCGTGCAGCCAAGGGTGAAACCAGGCGTGCTCCAGAGGCTAATGCTCGCCAGAAGGCAGCCCAGGGGAAGAACGTCGTGGCACGCGCTTTCCGCATAAGGGGTAAACGTAAGGGGTAGTACCTAGTCTCTTACCTCAAGCACTAACTTTCGTGCCCGGCGGGGCAGTCCCCAATCCATGCCTCGCCCGGCACGAAAGGAGGTGCCTACACTCATACTACTTCCAGTACCACCTTACCAAAGGCTTGTGCTCCCCAAGCACGCTCCAAGCGGAACGAAGTAGTATGATTTTTATAACGAAGCGTTGCAAAAACTGTCAAATCTGGTATAAAGAAGTGTCGTGGCAGGCAAAAACTCCTTGCACAACCATTCCTACCGAAGGGAATAACCAGCATGGGAAACGAGAACACCGAGCGTCGGAAGAAGCAGCGCGCAGCGCGCGTAGAAAAGGGACTTACCGCCAAGGCGCCCAGCGCCAACGCGAAAAGGACTCGTCGCAAGGAAAGGCGCTGGCTGAAGAGGAACAAGGGAGGCGACTCTAAGAAGTAATCACACGCTGCCTGCCATCGTCGGGCTTAACCGTCATTACCACAAGTGAGGTTAGGCTTATACGGCAGTCTGAGGCCAATATCAGATAAATACCCTGGAAACAGGTCGGCGGATTCGCAGACAACAATGGTCAGCGATGATTCTCCGCCGGGTAGGACGGGCGTATCTTTTTATACCCCACCTTCCTCATTTCAAGAACGCGGCGCTACGCTCCGTAGCCCACGGGCTTATGCTCATACTACTTCCAGTACCACCTTACCAAAGGCCTGTGCCCCAAGCACACCCAAGCGGAAAGAAGTAGTATGAGATTATTACTTGAGCTGTTTGCGGACCGACGCCGAGAGCTGGCGGTGAGCCAGCGCTTCGCACTCCTGCTTGGCAGCGGCATACATCATCTGTTCCGGCGGAGTCTTCTGTGTCCAGGCGCTGGGGCCGCGCAGGGCACCTACTACGCCGAGCTCGCGGGCGACCTGCAGGTAGCGGATGGCGTCAATGACTACCCCGGCGCTGTTTTCGCTGTCCTGGACGCTTAGTTTGGCGTCAATGGTTACCGGCGCATCACCGAAGCCACGCAGGCGCAGGTTAAAATACGCTACTTTGTTGTCTTTGAGGTAGGGCAGGTAGGTGCTCGGCCCGGCAAACAGGCTGTGCTCGGGCACCGGGATGCCACGGATGTCGTTTTGAGCGCGGATCACGTTTTCTTTACTCTTCTTTTTGCTGGCCAAGCGGGTCTGTACCATCATGTTATTGAAGTCGGTGTTGCCACCGATGTTGAGCTGCTGGTGGAAATCTACTGCCAACCCGCGGTCAAAGGCTAGTTCTTGCAAGATCTGGCTGAGCACGCTGGCGCCGAGCTGTGAGCGCATGTCATCGCCGACGAGCGGCAGGCCGGCATCAATGAATTTCTGCTCCCATTCCGGGTTGCTGGCGATGAATACCGGAATACAGTTCAAAAATGCCACGCCGGCATCAATGGCTGCTTGGGCGTAAAACTCAGTCGCCTTTTGTGAACCCACCGGCAGATAGTTTATGAGGATGTCGGCCTTGCAGGCTTTGAGTACGTGCACGACATCAGCCGGCTTGGCTGTAGCCAGACGGAATCCAAGCTCGGCTGGCTGCTCCAGCATATAGTCGCTGACGCCGTCGAGCACATGACCCATTTGCACAACGGGCCCAGCGGGTACATCCGGCTGAAAGATGCGGGCGACATTTGGCTCGGCAAAAATCGCCTCGCCAGTCGACTTTCCAACTTTGCGCTTGTCCACGTCAAATACCGCTACAACTTCGATGTCGCGCGGGCAATAGCCGCCGATATCGGCCCACATGATGCCGGGGATGTGCTCGGCATCAGCATTTTTGTAGTATTCCAACCCCTGGTAGAGCGATGAGAAACAGTTGCCACATCCCACGATCGCCACCTTAATTTTGTCGGTAATATGATTCTGCTTATCCATAAGATTTTATAATACTAGGCCCAATACTATAAAGCAAACTTATAGACAGTATCAGTGAAGCATGGGGTATACTGGTGGCAATGGATAGCCGTTACCGGAAGTTTTTGGCGCTGGCGGAGACAGGGAGCTTTTCGGCCGCTGCGCGTAGCCTGCGGGTAACGCAGCCAGCCGTCTCCCTGGCTGTGGTGTCATTGGAGCACGCGCTGGGCGTACGGCTATATGTACGCCGCAACCGGCCCATCGTGCTGACGCCCGAAGGTGAGATCGTGGCCAAGAGCGCTCAAGGCATGCGTGCCGAATTCGACCATATGCGGGCGGCGCTCGAGCAGTATAGGCGGCAGGCCGGCAGTTAGATTGCGTCGTTATGTTACAAGGTCCGAACACGTTATAGAATGGCAAATATGCAGAAGCTCGATATACGAGCCGGTATAGTAGTCCGTGATAACCCTGCTGATCTGGCCAGAGATTTTGCGCAGCTAAAGACGGTGCAGGCTCGTCTGCCGCTCGGTGAAGCTGCTTACTGGACGCTGCCTCGGGTTAAGAACGAATGGCGGCTGACGCGCGACACGTATGATGTTTCGCGTAGCGACGAGCTGCAACTACTCCCAATGCGTGCCGAATGGTACCAGCCAAACGCGTATATGGCGGTAGTGCCGCAGCCGATTATTATGCATCGCCGGGTTGCCGCGCTGCTTGAGGACTATGCGCTACGCCTCTTTGCGCACTACCCCGAGGAGAATTCGCTGGCTCGGCGCGAGTACGGTGTGCCGATGCTCATCGGCCGCTATGACGTTATTGTGGATCAGCGGGGCAATGTGCAAATTTGCGAGCTTGATGACGTGTGCAGCTTATGGCCGGCGCTACCGCAGATGAACCCGATTGCCGCCAGCTACCTGCATGCCCTGGAGCGACAGATGGGCAAACCGATTTACACCGCTGAGCTGTTCCAATATGCCGACGGACCTGCCGTGGCGTCGCCGCGGGTGCGCCAGTCGTTTGCGCGCATCAGCTTTTGGGCCGATGACGGTACCGAGCATATGGCGTATATCCCCCGTAGCACATCGCTGGAGCTGGCCATCCTGGAGCAGGACGGCATGCACTGGCGCGAAAGCCAGAAGCCTACCGACCGCGACGTTGCATACTATGAAGACCACCTGAGGCCGTTCTATGCGCATAACGAAGACCACTGGCACGGTGACATCCATGAGGCATGGTTGCTTGGCAGCAAGCGTTTTAAGCTTGATGAAGTCGCGTTGTCGGTACGCGCTTACCGCGACATGCCGGGATTTAGAGCGCACATGGACCGCTATGGCCCGCGCAGTATCACGATGGCCTGGGACCGCGACAGCAAGTGGCCGCTCGTGCCGGAACGGTTGGCGGTGGCAGCATCAAACCTTACAACAGCCGTGCAGTTCGGCCGAGCGTGGGAGGCCGAACACCCCGGCCAACTTTTGGTGTTTAAGACGCTGTATAGTGCGCGCACCGACCACACGGCCATCTATAGCAGCCGTGGTACCAAGCTTAAGGGTGTGTCCTCTCTGAACCAAATTGAGCGTAAGTTCGGGCCGGCAGCCGACGAGCCTATTATTATACAGCCGTATAAAGAACCGGACAGTCTGGCGGCAGCGGGCGTGCAGTTTATCGGCGCGCTGGAGGACAATCGGCGCGGCAGGGGCTATACTGACCGAAAGGCTATACAGACGGTAAGGCATGTGGGCAGCCAAATGCCGGGCGAACGGGTGTTGGCTGGCATGGAAAGCCATTTTGCCATGATCTTCCGTAGTTTTGTGGTGTATTTGCCGGGTGAAAAACGGCTGGTGCACATTGGCGGCATGTGGCAGGCTACCGACGGGCGGATTGTGCACGGCGGTTCGCACTCAGTCGCCGGCCCGCTCTACACTGACGGCTTGATGGGGTGTGGTGATATCAAACGCACGGGTGCATTGGATGCGGCCGAGGCCATGCTTCGCCAACGTAGCCGCCTGTGACCAGGCTCATAGAAAAAGCTGCCGCAATCGCTCACTAGAGGTGCTGGGGCTGTCGTCATGCTTGTGTTCAGTAGTAGTTTGTAGCATACTATAGGGCACAATTTAGATAATTTTCCGTGGCGCTGAGGGTCACCGCGTGGGGCCTTTATTTGCGTGTGAAAGGATAAACATGCGATGGCCCATACAGACACCCAGATACTAATAGAGCAGGCTAAGTCGGTATTGCGCAAAAATGACATGGGGGGATGGTCGCGTCCGGATCCTGGCCTCTATATACATCAATGGCTGTGGGATAGTTTTTTTATTGCCATTGGCCAGCGACACTACGACATTGAACGAGCTAAAGCGGAAGCGCGTTCACCGTTCCGGGCGCAGTGGAAGAACGGTATGCTGCCGCACATCATTTTTGGTGACGCCGACGGCTATCATGCCGGGCCGGAGTTATGGCACTGCGAGCGTAGTCCGATGGCACCGGACAATTTCCAAACCAGCGGTGTGACGCAGCCGCCCATGGCTGCAGAGGCGGTGGTACGGGTAGGACAGAAACTGACAGCTAAAGAGCGCAAAGAGTGGTACCACGAAATGTACCCCAGGGTCCTAGCGTATCACCAGTGGTTTTACCGGGAGCGCTGTCCGCGCGGCGATGGCCTGCCGGTGATTGTCCTGAGCTGGGAGACCGGTATGGATAATACGCCGCCATGGATGCATATCATGCACCAGTTTGCGATGGGCTTAAGGGCACAGCTCATCCAGCAGGCGAATTTCACGAGCATCATGGAACGCTTCCGCAAGGATACCGAAGATGTGGGGGTACCGGCTGAAGAGCGGATTTCGACTATCGATCTGTATGCGGTCTACGATCTTATAAAGGCATTGCGCAAGTACAAATACGATAGCGAAAAAATCATAAGCGAACACCGCTTACGCATCGTGGACGTAGCCTTCAGCTGTATTTTGATACGCGCCAACGAGCTTTTGAAAGAAATGGCCGATGAGATCGGCGAAGAGTTGCCAGATGACATCAAGCACGCCATGCACGTCGCTCCGCACGCACTTGAGACGCTATGGGACAGCAAGACGCAGCAATATTACAATCGCAATGTCCTGACTGGCAAACTCGTCAAAATCCCCACCGTCAGCACGTTTATGCCGTTGTATTCCGGCGTGCTACCTAAGGAGCGGGTCAAGACGCTCGTGGCACAAATGCATGACCCGAAAACGTTCGGCACACCGTTTCCCATTCCGACTACGCCAATAAACTCGTCGTACTTCCGCCCGAACCGCTACTGGCAGGGACCGACCTGGGTTAATATGAACTGGCTCCTGGCGGACGGCCTGGAGCGCAATGGCGAGAGGGTCGAGGCTAAAGGCTTGCGTGATCGCACCATCGACATGGTCGCCCGCGGCGGCATGTACGAATATTTTTCGCCGATGACCGCTGAACCAGCCGGTGCCAAAGATTTCTCGTGGACGGCCGCGCTTACTATCGATATGCTTTCCAAGGACAACTAGCTGAGCCAAGCGACCCTATTTGTAGATTGCCAAGCTGACGCTCAGGTAGTATGCTCAAGCCATAAGCATAATTTAAGCAAGTGGGGAAAATAAACTATGCAATTTCCTAAAAAGTTCCGTAAACTGTCTGAAGCTGGTTTCGCACACCATTTTATAGCTCCAGTCATAGCCATTGCGTTTATTGCGCTCATCGGGGGGTATGTATATCTACATCAGACAAGTGCGGCAACAGTAGCTAACGCCTATTACTTTCAATCAGGCGTTACTGGCAAGTGTTTGGACCTCTGGCACAGCGATAAGACGGACGGCACCAAGGTCGACCTCTATCAATGCAACAAAACGCCGGCTCAGCAGTGGATGATTAATACAAATGGTACCATCGTGAACGCCAACGGCAAATGTCTGGACAACTGGCAGCAAAAGAGCACGAACGGTAATCCGATTAAAATCTACCGTTGTTCAGCCACTGACCCCGCCGAACAGTGGGTACGCACCAGCAATACTCTCAAGAATCCACAGACGGGTAAATGTATAGATGACCCGGCTGCCTCGACGACGAATGGCAAGCAGCTAATACTCTATACCTGCAAGACTAGCAGGAACCAACTATGGACCCCTGTTGCGGCAACTACGGGCACTAAACCCCCAACCCCCACTCCAACTCCAACACCCACGCCTACGCCCACTCCAACTCCAACCCCCACTCCAACCCCAACTCCGACTCCGGCAAAAAGCATCAGCTGTAACTACCAAACCGACACGTGGTCCGGCGACGCTACGGGTGTGGGTTACACAGCCAGCAAAGTGTCCTCAAAAGACGGCAACCCGGCATCGTTTAGCGTGAAGATCAACGCCAGGAAAGGGACGACCGAAGTGGTTGGTTATCCGTCGGACCAGTGTTTGATGTACTCGGCGCTGCCGGCCAAGCTGACATCCTCCTTTAATATCACGCAGCCTGCGGCGTCGAGCAGCCTGGACTACGAGTACGCCTACGACATCTGGCTCACGACCGCGTCTGCCGCCAAGTCATTCAACTGGGATAACGACCTGGAGCTGATGGTTTGGAATTACGTCAACGGTCAGGTTCCGGCGGGGTCGGTCAAGGGAACGTTGTCTGATGGCTCCAAAGTATGGATCGACGGGAATAACAAGACCGGCATTGTGAGCGTCGAGTTGCCCAACCAAAAACAGACCAGCGGTACCGTGAACCTCGCCAGTCTGATTGGTCAGTTGAAGTCAAAGGGCTACGTCAGCAGCACTTACGACGGCATCCTCGATGTGGAGTACGGCATCGAGGCACCGTACGGCGGCGGCCAGACCTTTACCGTTAACTCAGTATCAGTGTCTGAGTAGAGGCTGCCTCTGTAGGCGATGGGCTTCCAGGAATAGCCCTACGGATTATATACCTTCGAACTGCTTGAGCTTTTTGGTGCCAAGTGCCATAAGCCCGAGACCGATTATGGCGATGATAAGTAAAACGTAGTCTACAAGGAGTATCACTCCAAGTGATTTACCTATCCGCTGCCCGAGTGTGACATTTACAAACTGGATGGCAATAGAGGCGGCGATAACGACCCTGATACCTATGGCAAAGCGCTTGATAGCTTGCCGGTAGAGCGACCCGGAGACAGTTTTGGCGTACAGATTTAGATCGTACACACTCAAGAGTCCAAGCATCCATGCATACAGGTAGGGAGTGATAAAGGTTGCAATAAGCAGCCACAGCGAGAGGTGGTATGGGTGCCAGCGGTAGTGGTTTTCGATGGTGAGGTGAGAAAAAGCAATGCTAAACAGCAAGAACCACGGTATATGCCACCGTAAATCGAGCTTCTCTACTCCGCCCTTGGCGGTGCGCAACAATGCGCGGGCGCCGTTATAGAGCAAGAGGCACGCCGTAAGACCGGGGAAAATACCTGCATAGTTATTGATAATGATGGCGGCCGTCCTGAAGCCGCTATTGTGGACGGCAATGGCGCTGAGGATAAGCGAGAGCGCCGTCGGGATGACCAGACTGAATGCCAGGACTCCCATGCCGGTAGTGATTTTCTGAAAAGCGGCCCCGTCCTTTGTATCTTTTAGCGGCGTGGAGTATTCTTGCAGTTTAGCAAAGGTGTAGAAGCTAAAATACCAGATTATGACATATGGGATAAGTAATGCGGCGACCGCCACACGATAGGCTGTCGACGAGGTGTGGAGCTGTTGTACGGCGTGCGGGTCTGGCGGCAAGCCCAAGGCGAGGCCGATCGTAATCGCTGCAAGGATCACGAACCATCGCATAGGCGTCAACTTAGTCATCTCTTCAACTCTCGCTTAGGCTCTCAAGGGACTTCTTTTAGTATACTCTGTTGCTGCCCAGGTTAGAAAATCTACAATCCCGTCAGGCGTATACTAAGTACTGAAATGTAACCACCAGGAGGATGTGTATGCAGTCCAAGCTTAATCCATATGTCAGTTTTGACGGTAATGCCCGCGAGGCGATGGAGTTTTACAAAACCGTCTTTGGCGGCGAATTAGCCCTCTCTACGTTTGGCGAGGCCGGCATGACTGATCACGGCGTTAAACCTGACCAGATTATGCATGCTCAACTGGTCGCCGATAATGGCATTACGCTGATGGCTTCTGACACCGCAACCGGCATGAGGGAGTACGTAGTCGGCACGAATATGAGCATTTCGCTCAGCGGTGATAACGAAGCAGAACTAACGGACTACTACAACAAGCTCGCCGATGGCGGCAAGGTGGAACAGCCGCTTACAAAAGCTCCCTGGGGTGACATGTTTGGCATGTGCATCGACAAATTCGGCACCTTTTGGATGGTCAACATCACTGCCGAGAAAGCCAAGAGTTAGAACTGTTTAGCTCGTTACATTAAGTCTATGAACATACAGGTACCAGAGAGCGTCTTCGTCTACGGTGGCCTTAATACAAGCGAGAAGTCGTTAAGGGCGCTGGGAACGGCAATTGTAGCGCAAGGCTTCGCTGCTCCAGAAGCGCCAATCCGTGTATTTACCCTTGGTGAAGCGGGCCGCGATCCTCATGCCGCCACCGCTGCCGAAGGAGGTCTCGCCGTCGTACACTCTATGGGTGGCTTGATTACGAAGAGGATGGTTGAAGAGGAGGTACGGCCGGAGGGGCTCATTGTACTCAATCGTCCCATGCCCTCAAGCCGCGAAAGGCTCGTTGCTGGCGGAGCGGTGCGGCTTGGGCGACACTTTGCGCGAAGCGCGGTTGGTCCTCACGCTGCGGCACACTGGCAAATCGTAAAAGACACGCGGGAGTCTGCGCTGGACTGGGGTGGCAACATAGGACGTATTCCTGAAGTGGTCTCGTTTTCTGGCGACGAGTGGATGGGTATTTTGGCAGCAAGGGGCGCACGAGTAGCCGCTGTCATTAGCAGAAGGAAGGATGAGTTCGGAGCAGCCTACCGGCAGCCCGGCACTGCAGAGGGGGTGGGGTATGTCGATGATCTTATCGGCTGCCATGACGCGGCAGAATATGCACCAGAATGGATCTGCAGACTAGTGGCCGAACTGGGGCTTCTACCACGGCTGCAGTAGCGTCCTTCCGCTTAATCTGCCTTTTCAGTGAAGTCTACTTTGTGGCGTTCACCTGGGCGGCTTCAATAATGAGGGCTTTGAGGGCGGCTGTATCTACGGGATCAGATTCGTGGAAGTCAATCGCACGTACCGTTTTACTGTCAAGCCGGGTATTGAAAATCTTCTTTGGATCTTTCACCTGAGCGCCTTTGGGGAAGGTCAGCCTGACGGCGGTTTTGAGGGTCTCGGCTACGCATAGTATCCCATCGTGTGACCAGACGGGAACGCCCTCAGGCTTGGAGGGCTTTTTCCACTTTACCTCTTCAATGGCCACGGGATCTGCTTCTCTGATCAGGCTTCTCAGCTGCGATAGCCTTTCGCCGCGCCAGTCGTTCGTTTTCTTGATGATATCATCGATCTGTTGTGGGGCGGATTTGTCTTCCATGCTTCAACAGTAACACAAAATCGTGCCACGCGCTTCAGGGGTAGGGCGTGATATGTAAGGTTTGGTCGACGCGAAAACCTTCAAGCGGCCCAAACGAATGATCGACAGAGTCAAAAGACTCCTTCTTTAAAATCTTTTCGAGGCCGATCATTGTACCGTCATGCGATACAATCAAGGCTCGTTCACCGTCGGCTAAGCCGCGCAGTATTTCTTCGACTAAGCTAAGCATTCGAACGCCTGCTTCGCGTGCGTCATTGATAAGCGAAGCGTTCTCCCAGATGGCTCCAATGATGCCAAGCGGGTGATTCTTTTGAGTTTCTGCAAGCCGCTCGAGCTCACTATCCGGGAATGCCGGAACGTTGGCCCGAGTGTCTATGTTGACGGGCAGCTTGCTGACAAGTATGGCTGTTTGGACTGCCCGGTGCCGCTCAGAGGCGTAGGCATAGTTAAGCAGGCCCACGCGCTCTGCGAGCTCATTGCAGGTTTGCACTCCCTCCGATGTTAGCTCGTCGCCATTCTTATCGCCGTGCCGGATGACGATTATCTCTTTCATGAGCTTTACTATAGCAAAGGGTTTCCGGGCTTGCCGTTTTGTAGAGGGAATTTAAATTCTAATGGCGTGCCTGGGGCGGGGATCTATGGCCCTAGCTGTCAGTATGATATGGTAGTGGGGAAGTTAAAGCGCACCGAACGCTCGTGTAAGTGGGTATGAAAGCTAAATCAAAAACAACCAAACCTGGCCACCGCTCGTCGAAAAAACGGAGCGCTAAAAGGCAGTGGAACGATTGGTGGCTCAGACTGCCGAAACGGACGCGACTTATTGCGGCTGGTTCTGTCGTAGTGGTGGGGCTGGCAGCGGTTGGATCGGCGCTTATATTTCATATCGACGCTGACCGCCATAAACCCATACGAGCTATGTATGTACATTCGATGTATACTGTCGCTGACCTCCTGTCCCAACACCCGACAAGCACGCTGGTCAGTAGCCAAAGTATGCTTAATGTATTGCATCCGACTCTTGGTCGCGAGCGGCGAACTTTCGCGCTTAATGGGTGCCCGTCTGCCAACGATGCTGTTGTGAAGCAGCTGCAAAAGCACAGTATTGCCGTCTTACTAGATATTAATAACAGCACCGGGCCACGCCAGTGCACGCTTGCACAGATCGTCCAGGCTTATGGTCGGCCGAATTCGAGCGCCACCCTTACGGGTAGTCTCACGCACCCAAAAGAAGTGCTGTTGTTTTATGATAATGGCCCAGGATTGTCTGGTCCTTTAAAGCCAGTGTCATCGCCGCAGGCGCCAGCAACAGTCGTTCCCGCAACACTCGCATCGCTGCCACCATCCATTTGTGCGGGTAAGGCGGTTTTGAGCTTTGTAGCTCACCAGGATGACGATCTGCTGTTCATGAACCCTGACCACTTGCACGAATTGCGCGGCGGCAAGTGCCTGAGGACCGTGTACCTGACGGCGGGAGACGGCGGCCGAAGTAGCAGCTACTGGCTCGGGCGTGAGAAAGGGGCTGAGGCCGCATATGACGCTATGATAGGTCGTGGCCCTTCCCTATGGATTGAGCGCTATGTGTCAGTGGCCGGCAAAGAATATATCAAGCTGGCGTCGCCGCGGGGCAACCCCAGCGTCACACTTGTTTTTGTGCGCTTGCCCGACGGAAACGTGTCTGGCGGCGGGTTCGCAAGAACCCACTACGAGAGCCTGGCGCAGCTTGCGAGCGGCATCACTGGCAAAATGACTTCAGTTGACGGACAGTCCAACTATACAAAGAATGAGCTGACAAACCTCATGGTAAGTCTCATGCAGTACTATCACCCGGATGAAATTGACACGCAGACGCCATCTAACGAAATCACGGCGCATCTAGACCATAGCGACCATATGGCAACCGGTCAGTTCGCCGCGGCCGCGTACACAGTATATGCGCAAAATATACCGCTAGTGTACTATACCGGCTACCCCATTGGCCAAATGCCCGAAAATGTGAGCGGCCAGGATCTAGACGATAAATCGACGGTGTTTTATGCCTACACAGCGCACGATAGTTTGGTATGTAAAAATGCGGCAAACTGCGCGGGAACCCCATACGCCCTTTGGCTGCCTCGGGAGTATACATATCCGCCCGCTGTGACAGCCCCCTCTACTCCGAGCGAACCGATGACTCCGGCGCCGCCTCCCATGGTTGTCCCACCGGCTGGTTAGTCAGGCCGTATGCCACGTGGTAGAGTGCTTAGTGAGGGGTAGTCCCGAAGCGCGGCCATTCTAGTTGAGTAAGCTGTCTAGAATGGCCGCCGCCCTTTAGTTACCGAGGTTGAGACTATCCTGGTAGAGCGCCGTCAGTGCGAGCGGAACCCAGCCGCTCGTCCAGCTATGCGTCATTACAGTCGGCGTTTCCGTGGAGTGCAGAATGCCTTGGGACGTTAGCAGTGCATCGTAATCCGTCATGTCCTGCTGGAATGCCTGGTAGCCACCGATCCAGATGCGGTTCTGCGCCACGAATGGCGTCTTGTGTGCGTTCAAGAAGCTTGCCGAGAGCCAATAGTTGCTCTTGAAGTTGGCGCTTGTGCCATATGACAGGGCTGAGTTACCGCCAACAGTGCCATAGTCCGGGTCGGTGCCGTCGTAGTCGCTCATCATGGCCGGGAAGTCCCACGACGCGGCCAGCGTAAATAGGTCAGGGTGCTTCAATATGAGATCCTGGCCACCAATGCCAGACTTCGAGAAACCGATGATCCATGTTTGCTCAGTGCCTGTCGTGGCTAGATTCTGTTTGATCCACGGCACAAGCTGCGTTGTCATGAAGGTTTCTTCCTGGGAGGCTAGGTCGTTCGGGTTATCCGCGTACCACGGGTCGATACCGAAGGACGGCTCGACAACCGTGAGATTATACTGATTTTGCGCGTTCAAGGATTGCATCGTGTCCAGACCGTCGCCGTATGCAGTATTGTCACTCCCTGGAACCACGGGCAGAGTAATGACGAAGTTGTGTGCTACGCCTGCCGCGGGATTGGTTGGCTTCAGGACACGGATGGTCTGGTTGCCATGACCGTTGTCGGCAGCAACTTCACCATAAGTGTCGACGCCGCTGGTCGTGCTCTGGAATGTCACTTGCATGCCATTGGTACCGCCAGAACCCGTACAGGTGACAGCTACGTTCGTAACGTTCGCGGAACCAACCGTACCCGCACCGTTCACTACGGTACAAGTCTGGCCAGTCGGGTTGGTTACTACGTTCACGTTATATGACGAGCCGGTCGGCAGCGGCGAAGTGAACGTGAAGCCGCCATTACCGCTGACGTTCAGCGTGTCAGTCGCGTTATTCTGTAGAACGACTGTGCCGGAAAGACCAGTGACCGAACCACCGATACTGTAGGTTGAGCCACTCGCCATGTTGCCGCCCGACCAATTATCGGCTTGAGCAGTACCGAAGGCCATAATGCCCGGGTTGCCGCCTGTAAAGCTGCCGTCGGTTGCTGTAATGACCGACGTGCCGTTCTCTAGTAAGGTTATGGTGGAGCCAGTAGCGGTCAGCTCGAGTGTAGTGCCGGCGGGCAACGCGCCGCTGTTGTACGCTGAGCCGAGTTGTGACCAGTTACCGGAAGTACGCTTGAACAGCATAAGCTCTGGGCTGCCGTTGTTCCAAAAATACAAACCGGTGTAATTGTTTAGTCCGCTGTTTTGAGAGCGCACGGATACACCTATCCACTGGCTGTCCGTTAGCTGCGTGGCAGTCGTCTGAACCTGCGAGTACTGATCACTATTGTAGGTTTCGCCGGTGCGGATATCACCGGTCTGACCGGCGCTTGCGCCGGCTGCTACTTGCGAAGCAATTACCATACCGCCGTCACTCGTATCAGTCCAGCCGCCGCCAAGCGCACCGTCTGCCCGATTGAAATCATCGCTCGCCGAACCGCTTGTGTTAGTAGTGCATGCTACCGCAATGTTCGTAATGTTAGCAGAACCGATGGTACCGCTACCGTTACTTACGGTACAAGTCTGCCCCGTCGGGTTGGTTTGCACAGTGACATTGTAGGCGCCACCGCTGCTCAGTTGTGTGGCAAAAGTAAACGCCCCATTTGTGTTTACGCTCAGATTGTCACCACCGTTATCTTGCAAGCCTACCGTACCCGAGAGCCCCGTTATGCTACCGCCCACCGAATAGGTCTGCGCTATGTTCGTCGTGCAGCTCACCGTCGGAGTAGTAACATCGGCTGAACCTACCGTGCCGGTACCGTTTGAAACAGTACACGTTTGATTTGCAGGGTTTGTTTGGACGGTAACGTTGTAAGGAGAGCCTGACGCCAGCTTGGTGTTGAAGGCAAACGAGCCGTTAGCAGCAACACTCAAATTGTCGCCGGCATTGTTTTGTAACACCACCGTGCCGGAAAGACCGGCAATGGTACCGCCGACGGAATAGGTCGGCGCCGTGGTTACATCACCGCCAGACCAGTTAGCGATCTTGTTCGCCGAGTAATAGAGCCACACGCCGGGAGCTCCGGTCGTATAGTGGGTGTCGGTGGTCTGTACGACCTGCGTACCATTTTGATACCCGGTTAGCGTCGAGCCGACTACTTGAATTTTCCATACGTCAGTAGTAGGGTGCAGCGTTAGATTGCTGCTCTGTGCAAGCTCGGTCCAGCTGCTCGCACTGTCCATGCGCCATAAGGAAACGACATTTGACGAGTTGCCGTACCACAAAATATAACCCCTTGAGCTGCTGAGGCGCACGGCAATACCTGGACCATATGCGCTGCCCGAGCTAGCGGGCAGCGTGGCCTGCGCGTACTGGTCGCTGCTGAACGAATTAGCACTCCAGTAAGCGCTGTTGAGCTTGTTGGCCGTTCCGACCTGTACGACTTTACTGACAATTTTCGGCGCAGTCGTCCCGGCTACTGTCGTCCAGTTACTGCCTAGACCACCGTTTGCGCGGTTAAAGTTGTCTGAAACGGCAAGGCCGGAGGCGGTTTGCGCGAGCGACGGTGCAATGAACACCGCCAGCAAGAGTACGGGTGTGAACATTAGGAATTTAGGTCTTACGGCTTTAGCGCGTAGTTTTTGCAGCATAGGGCATCTCCGTTACGAATTATTCTGATATGGCAGTCGCACTGATAATCGATGGCTTTACGCTCCACCAGCTACCTCTAAGATAATATAGCACCGCTTTTTACTCCGCAATGCAAATATTTCGATAGTGGCACTATTCAAGAGTAAGATCGAGAATAAAATTACAACGACAGCGTCACCGATCACCGCTGTCCACACCTCGTCCTCCAGACGTATAACTAACCGGATTTCAGAAAAGGCCAGCTATACCGGCTTTTTCTGTGCGGATGCGTTTATTTTACGAACGTGATTGTTACTGACGCGTCGGAGGCCTTAACGATCAAACTTTTGGCGGGCTTGCCTCCGTTTGAGAAGTACGCCCCATTGTACGCAACGCCGTCGACCCAGATGCCCCCGTTGTCACTGCTGATCTTGCTGTCATAGTCATCTTTTGAGCCCGCAATTGTACCGCTGATGCCCCCGTTGTCACTCGTCAGGCTGATATGTGTAGCGACTAAGCGGTTAAGCACGATAGATGCGTCGCTCGTATTCACGGTCAGGTTCTGTGTAGTCACACTGTCTAATGTGGCGCTGCCATTGTCAGTCCTTGAGGTAATACTCGGTGCCTGGACGTGGAGCAGCACGTTACTGGCATCGGAGCTTATAAGACCAATCGTGCCACTGGCCTTTACGCTCTGGAGTCGTATGCTGCCATTGGAGCTGGTCAGGCTGAGCGGGCCATCTGTGGATAGGTTTTGCAGCTGCACACTGCTATCACTGGATACTACGTGGACTGTGCGTGTCTGCAGTATGTCGGTAGTATTGAACGCAACTGGCGCATCGTTAGCGGTAAGGTCGTAGCCGTAGACGGACTGTGCCGGGACATAGATGGTAATCGGATCAGGGTTCCCCACGCATCGGAAGATACACAGACCATCTCTACTATGCGCTGCAGTGTCTGCGCGAGATACCGAAACGGTGCCGTTCGAACCAGTTACCTTAAACTTGTCTGTCTTGCTCTGGGAGTACGTAACGGTAACGTGGTTGGCGTCTGCCCGCGTTTTAATGGTTACGCTGACATCGTCGACATTAACTTTGATGTTTTGTATCGAGCTGCTCTCGAAGGTAGCCTGTTTGTTCGTGTAGTCCTCACGGCCTATGCGCTGGACGTCGTCATGGATACGGTGCCAGCTGAAGCCGCTCCAAACGAGGGCGATAATGATTAGTACAATGCCAGTGGCGATGGCAAAGAGCGATACCTTCTTCATCTTATTGTTCCTCCGGGTTTACGTCTTGGGCTTGTTGCTTCCTTTTGTGGTGGCGGATTTTGAGCTTCCGTATCAATGAACGGGTGATCCATCTGCTTAAGGCGAACAGGGCTCGCATTAGCTCGAAGGCTAAGAATATCGCGACCAGGGCCAGGCCGGTGACCAAGAAGAGCAGGTATACCGGCGCATCGCCTGCGAATACGATCGAGGCCATATCCGCTACGCTCAGCACCGCAGCTACGGCGCCGAGTGTCAGTGCTGCCAGCCCGGCAACAAACAGAGCTACACCCGCTATCAGCAGAGCAATGAGTATAGCCAGTACAGGAATGAGGAAGGGAAGCGACAGGACACTGAGGACTGCAATAAGTGCTTTGAGGCCGTTGGATACTGTCGGCCTTTTGATCGCCCGGTCGATGGCGTTATCTTTTTTAAAACTGACGGCGAGGTCTTTAGGAGCTCCTATCTGCTGTAAAACGCTTACCTCTGTCTCGCCACTGGCGATCCGCTCGGAAATAAGCTCATCGTAATAATCTATGTAGTCGTCAACCGCGCCGCTTGGGTATTTGCGCAAGCTGGCCCGCAGCTCATCTAGGAACTTTTGTTTGGCGCTCATATCTAGTTGTCCTCCTTTAGTACAAACTGAATAATGCGTTCTATCTTGGTAAATTCAGGACGAAATTCTTGCAGCTTCACCATGCCCGCCTCGGTGATGTGGTAGTACTTGCGTAGGCGGCTGTCGTGCTCTTCTTTGTAAGTTGAAACGAGTGCTTGCTGTTCCAGACGCTTCAAAATGGCATAGAGGGCGGATTCGGATACGTCGACGTATTGTGATAAGTCGCTAAGTATCTTGTAGCCGTATGAATCGGCAAGGCTCAGGACTTTCAGGACGCTGATATCCAGGAGGCCTTTTTTTAGTTGGGTGTCCATATTCTATACTCTACATTGTGGAGTATAGCAGTGTCAAGAGTATCCGGAGAGCGGTAATCCGCTTCGAGCTTTTTACTAGCCGCTAGCGCCCAGCACAGTCAGTACTAGGGGGAAATGTGGCCTGCAGAGTGGCGTTACTCAAGGTAGAGGTAGCATTCTATAATATAGAAATGGTAAAACCTCATACGTACGGTGAGCTTCATAGGGAGATACTCCGAGCAGGCACTCCCGATCGGGTGGCTAATGTACTTCATGATGCAGGTCCAGAGCGATTGCGGGATGCTTCAGAGCAAAGATTAGTTACGGCTACTCCCGAGTTAAGAGCCAGGCTGCTTGGACGGACGGCGGCGAAGCCTACGCACGTAGTGTGGGCGCTTGGTCTTGCCACTAACACGAACGAACCCGTTGAAAGGCTCCATGATTATAGTCTGCATGGAGCGGCAACAGATTACGCCGGCACCGCTTCATGTTCACCTGAAGTGCACAGCCGCATGCGGCAGTATGTCCAGCAATGGCATAACCACCGTTACGAATGGTTCGTAACAATGATGTTGCTTGACCACGGATATACGGAAGAGCGCCTACAGGCATCCGAGGATGCGCTACTTACGCCAGGTCCCACTCCCCCTGCAGGATATGGCAGCCCTTCTGTATCATTTTGGCAGCCAAGTGCAGCTGACCTTCAAAGGAAGCAAATCAAAACCTACGCCCGTGGTGATATTGCCATCATGAGGCTAAATGATCTTCATCGTCTGCGTGACCAATGTGGGGCGCTCACCTTCTTTGTGCAAGGGCCTGTTGCGCGCGAGGCAAGCACTGTGTTCGATGATGATATGAACGTATTATTTCAGCCAAGTGATTCTGGACCTACGCGGTTGGCCAATCTTCTGCAGAGACTTGGAAGTACTAGTATGCCCACTGAGATTCACCCAAATCTCGAACTACTCTAGTGAAATTGCCCAGCACCTCCTATATGCCTCCCGGTAAGCGCTGATTCAGCCCCGTAATCACTCGACAGATAGAGAAAAGGGTGGATCCAATCCTCGAGAGTTACATCATGGAGCGTAATGTTAGCTCTTAGATGATGAGCGTCCTTGGGTAGGACGATAACGACTGGCTTTTTAAGATCTTTGTAATCACAACTTCCTGGGCTGTCCCGGCGCCGATCTTTTCGTGCACATCTATCACACAAACGTCTGCTTGTTTGATTTTTGTCAGGTCGTGCCCGACAATCATTTCGGGGCCAGCGTTGTGACTGATAGCGTCGCCATGAATAAAGATCACACTCGGGATGATTTTCTTAATCGCCTTCATGGAGGCGATCTCCCAATCGGTCCAATCTTTACGGACATGGTCGCCTTTTGGAATACTACCGAACAAAACTATTTTCATAAGGTTCCAGGGTTGTAGCGGGACTTGCTTTCGGTAAATCCTAAATCCTATACTAGCCTTAAGGCACATAAAACCCATGCTTCTACCGAAATCCGTGGCAATAATAGGAAGTTTTCGTTAGAACTACAAAGGAGTGTTGACCGCGTGGCGTGCTTTCGTGGAATCGGGGCTCATTATCACATCTCCTAAAGGAACTCCTGTAAAAGGGTCTGGTGTTGAGTTCGTGCGATTTGAAAGTGACGACCCCCCATTAACCGATGCTCAGATCCAGCAAATGGCCCTTCGTCGTATTCTAAGGGCAGACTTCGTGTAGACGGTGCTGCCCATTGGGCATGTTGGCCGTATACCGCATCCTATGAAAGGGGTAGAATTCTATACCACAATAGACTCCTGTATTTTAGTGAACACCGAAAGAGTTACCTTTAGAAACCCTCTTGAGGCATGTGGCAAGCATAGAGGAGTTAATAAAAAGATTTGGGCGTCGAAATGAGCTCTAGTCTAAACAGCATGCAAAAGTTGGTTGACGATAACTATACACTCAATGTATAGTCTGAGGTATGTCCACATCATATGCGTTACTAGGGGTTCTCGGTAGGCAGCCAAGCTATGGGTATGACCTAAAAAAAGACTACGACACTCTTTACGGCAACGAGAGGCCACTAGCGTTCGGCCAGGTGTACGCAACCCTTTCTCGCCTTCTTCGCGACAGGAAAATAGCGACTGAAACAACTGAACAGGCGGCTGGGCCGGAGCGAAAGCTCTATGCCATTACAAACTTAGGGCGTAAAGACCTGGAAGACTGGCTCGTAACGCCCGAAAAACTGCACCCAAACACACAGACCGTACTACTTACCAAGGTGGTAAGTGCCATCCTGCTCGACAAGGAGCCGAGGCTCTACCTTGACGCCCAACGCGCCGCCCACATAGAACGCATGCGTGGACTAACGGACGCACGGCGTAAAGGAGACTTCGCACAGTCGTTACGGGCAGACTACGCCTTGTTTCATCTAGAGGCTGATTTACGCTGGATAGATATAACAGAGGCAAGATTAGAGACATTAATAAAGGAGATACGCGGTGAGTGATAGCGGGGCAACAAATAGATATGTATTGCAGGCCAAGAACCTAGAGAAATCCTTCGGCCTAACGCCAGCGCTTAGAGGGGCAAACCTAGACGCCCGACAGAGCGAGGTATTGGCTATTATGGGGCCGAGCGGCTCGGGTAAGTCAACGCTGCTCCACTGCTTGGCGGGCATCTTCAAGCCGGACGGCGGCGAAGTATGGCTTGATGGGCAGCGGCTGGATCAAATGAGTGAAGAAGAACGGACTCGCCTGCGCCGCACACAGTTCGGTTTCGTATTCCAATTTGGTCAACTGGTACCAGAGTTAACGGCCGAAGATAATATTGCCCTGCCACTGCTGCTAAATAAAGTAAATAGAAGCGAAGCATATACTCGTGCACGCAGTTGGTTCAAACGGCTCGGTATCGAAGGCATGGAGAAGCATCGCTCCGGTGAACTCTCCGGCGGCCAGGCGCAACGCGTCGCCATCGCCCGGGCGCTTGCTATTCAGCCGAAGGTCATCTTTGCCGACGAACCGACTGGTTCGCTCGACTCACTCGCTAGCGAGCAGGTCATGGAATTGCTGGTCGGTGCCGCTCGTGAGCAAGGCACCACGGTTGTCATCGTCACACACGACCCGCGCATCGCCGCCTACGCCGACCGGGAAGTCGTGGTGCGTGACGGCCAGGTAACTACGGCGCCTCGCAAGCAGCAGGCGGTGCGCTGACATGTATCGGCTTGGCCTACAACTCACCTTGAAGGGCGGCCGTGAGGCCCTTGCCAGACTTTTGGTGACGACGGTTGCCGTCGCTGTTGGCGTCACTATCTTGCTTGGTGTATTTGCCGACTTTCATGCGTTCCAAAAGACCAGTAAACGGCCGTCGTGGGAGTCAACTACCGGTGTGTCGATAACTTCAGTTCCGAGGGCCTCATCAAGTTCGCTACTGTGGAACTACAGTGAGAACATCTATAAAGGGCAGTTCATAGAGCAGCTCGATGTGGCGGCGCTCGGATCGAGTGCACCAGTCTTGCCTGGCATTTCAAAGCTCCCCGGTCCTGGTCAGTTTTATGCCTCGCCCGCGCTTACGAATCTCTTAAAAACCGTTCCGAGGAGTGAGCTTGGTGACCGTTTTCCGGGCAGGCAGATAGGCACGATCGGCGAAGCAGCCCTATCATTCCCAACGGAACTCGCTATTTATATTGGTCACTCTCCCGACCAAATGGCGGGGCTGCCCGGCACGGTTGAGGTCACTCACATTGCCACACAGGCGCAGTTGCAGGGCACCACCAACATCTACAAAGACGCCTTTGGCGTTGGCGCGCTTGCCATTTTGTTTCCGCTTCTCATCCTTATCAATACGGCGACTCGTCTGTCGGCCGCCCGTCGCGAGGAGCGTTACGCGGCTATGCGCCTCATTGGGGCGACGCCCCACCAAATCAATGTCATCGCTTCGGTCGATGCCATCGTTGGCTCGCTGCTCGGTGCAGTACTCGGATCGCTTCTTTTCCTGGCAGCCCGTCCGGCCATCGCGAATATATCCTTTTCGGGTGTGAAGTTTTTCCCGGATTATGTTACGCCAACTGTTTGGGGGTATATCGGTATGATTATCGGCGTGCCTATTATCGCCGCGGTAGCTTCACTTATTTCGCTCCGCCGGGTGCAGATTTCGCCGCTCGGCGTCAGTCGCAAGGTAACGCCGCCAAAGCCCGGGTTGTGGCGGGTCGCGCCGCTGGCCATCGGCATACCGCTCTTCATAGTCGCTACCACCAAGATCGCGGGTGATACGAACAACGCGAACCGTAGTCCGTTGCCAATATTTGCCGGCTTCTTATTAGTCATGGTCGGTCTCGTACTAAGCGGTTCGTGGCTGACTCTGCAGGTGACAAGATTGCTTGCTCGCTTTGCTCGCACAGCCCCATCACTGTTGGCTGCTCGCCGCCTATCCGACAACCCAAAAGCTGCCTTCCGGACAGTTAGCGGCCTCGTATTGGCGGTCTTCGTTGGCTCGGTTGTCGCGGTATTAGTACCGGCGATAAATCAGGCTCAAAATCCGTCAGGACAGACGTCACTGAGCAATGTACTGCGGGTGCCGTATGATAACGGTCCCGGGCTTTCGCCTCAGGCTGGCGCAGCGCTGGTAAGTAAGCTGCAATCTTATCCCGGGACGACGGTAGTACCCGTATATCTTAACCCGGCCTTTGCCTCATTCCGGCAGGAACTGATAGCAAAAACAGGGGGTACTTCGCTGCGCGACGGCCCAGGTACGAATGTTCAGCCACCGAACAACAGTATCGTTACGTGTGCGAACATAAAAAATCTAAGCGTAATCGGTACCTGTCCGTCAGGAGCTGCGGCGGTCACCTTGGATTCCAGCGATCTTTTAGATGGCGATAATCCGCTATTTATCTATCAGAACCTGCCCTATATTACGCAAACCAGCCCAAGAACCTCAGTAAAGCCGAAGGACTTGCAATTAACGGGATTGCTTGTCAGAGCGAGCAACCCTAACACTCTTGAGCAGATCCGGACCAACCTGACCGTTTACAACGCCACGGTCCAGGGTATACTAGGTGGCGGTGGCAAAGGAGACAGCAGCCTTTCGGCTTGGCAAATGGGTGAGCTTGAGCCGGAGACTATTGGGGAGGTTGCGGCGATACGCAATAACGATGACTCCAATGTTGAGCGAGCGGTGCTCGCGGTCATTGCCCTCACCCTTATCACGGCGGGCTGTAGCCTCGCGGTAACGGTCGGCGGTAGTCTGGTAGAGCGCAAGCGGCCATTCACACTGCTGCGGGTGAGCGGTGTACCGCTCGGTACACTGTATATAGCGATTTTGCTTGAAGCTGCATTGCCCCTTATCGTAGTCTCGGTCGTCGCTGCCGGCGTTGGCCTAGGTGTCGCCATTCCCGTCGTCAGAACACTTTTGAGCAGTTTGGTACCAAAGGGCGCACGCATTCCCGCTCATCCCAATACCGGCTACTATATTGCGCTGGGCGCAGGACTCGTGGTGGCACTCGGGTTGGTTCTCATGGCCCTCCCGCTGCTTAAGCGCATGACGAACCCCGAAGATGCCAAGTTTGAGTAGGTAGAAACGGGGGCTTGCCTCCTACAGGCTCAGGCTTGTTCTATGTGTACCAAGTTGCCGTCAACATCCTTGAAGTTGAACCACTTTGTGCCGGAGCCGGGGCCATGTAAGTCGTCCTGCACTTTGCTGACCTCGACACCTTTGTCGCTCAGCGCTTTATGTGCTGCGTCAACGTCTGCGGTAGCGAAGTAGAGCGTCAACGTACCGGGCGCCATATGCGCATGGTGTGTGGTGAGGGTAAGGTGAGCCCCACCTTCCGGTAGGGCAAGCTCGACCCACCAGTTGGCATCGTCCATCCGGTAATCTTTCACAACTTCCAGGCCGAGCTGGTCTGCATAAAACTCTTTGGCTTTTGGCATATCGTTCACAGCAATGTGAAGCATCATAAACTTGTTAACTACGGGCATAAGTTATTTCCTCCATTGTCAAATCTTTAATACAGCTGTATATTCAAGTTACTTGGTATTAAAGCTAGTGTCAATGGATTTTATGGTGACATCAATGGAAGATTTAAAGAAAAGGGTTTTTGCGGCTGCCCGCGATCAGGGTATCAGTTCCGTCTTGTTTCGCAATGCCATCGGTAGGAAGCTCGGCCTGAGTGTGGCTGACAACGAATGTATGAGCTTTTTAACCATAAGGAATGGAGTCGCAAGCCCTACAGCAATAGCTCGTTACACCGGTCTGACGACAGGTGCGACGACAGCAATGTTGGATAGGCTAGAAAGGGCAGGGTTTATTGGGCGCAAACCAAATCCCCAGGATAGGCGAGGAGTACTGGTTGAAGTAAATAAAAGGTGGGCCGAGACGGCGTGGCCACTAGTGAGAAATATTCAGCAGGCCCATAGCGAACTCATCGACAGCTATTCCGAAAAGGAACTTGAGGTTATAGCTAACTTCTTAACTCGCTTTACCGATAATGTTATTGAGCATACGAAGAAGCTAGAAAAATAAAGGTTCAGACGTGCCTTGTAATCTTCAGACTATACGCCATGCCTGCAAATGATATTTTTACTTTAGCGGAGTCGCTCAAATAAGTAGGGATCACCAAGTCTCATAAGCTTGGTGTGGCAGTGCTGAAACCTGGCAGGAAATCGGTTGCCGCCTTGGTCGAAGATGGCATCAACTTCAAGCCGTCAGCTGGTAGTCAGGCAAGCAAGCAGACGCTTGACCTGGCGGGCGCCCGTCTTCTATTCCAGCCTGCCATGTCGTGGCAGAAAGAGCGCGCTCATGAAGCAGCGAGTGGTGGCACCGCTTGCCCACGAAGCTCATTACGCAGAGCTAGTCAAAACTTCATTCGAGTCTGCCTCCGCGGAGAGCCTAAGGGCAAATAGTCGTGGCTCCTGTGGTCGGTTGCCATAGCAAGGCACAAGCGGTATGCTGAAATTAGCATGAAGCAGCGGCAAGAAGGTTTTGCTCACATAGGTTTGATAGTCGTGTTAGTGGGCGTAGTGGCGATTATTGGTCTGATAGGTTGGCGCGTGGCCACCAAAAGCCACGAACCGGCAACAACGACCAATACTGCTGGCACCTCTACGAATACAGGTACGACTGCAGCCACCGCGGAAAGTTGGAACGTGGAAAGCGCAATCGTGCATGCTAACCGAACCTCGACTGATACGCATAAACTGGCCGATGGCAGCTACCGCCAGTTTTATCTGGACCAGGGGCAGGTTTGGTATGCCGATTCTGTCGACGGCATCAGCTGGGGCACTGCATATCCTACCGGGTTAACCCAATCGGCCGGCACCGTGCAGTCAAACCCTGGCGCGCTGCAGCTCAAGGACGGCAGTTGGATTCTGCTGTACGAACAATCGAGTGCGCAGGCGCCGGGTGAAAGTCCGGGTCAGCCGGGCCCGTCCAATAGGCGTGATTTGTATATGGCCACCTCGATCGATGGCAAAACATTTACTAAAGCCGGCATTGCCATCGACAGCAGCAAGGGCGACAACTACTTTGCGTCGGTACCTGATCTGGTACTGCTGCCCGATGGCACCGTACGCCTCTTTTACGTGTCACGCGGCAACGCGGTCGCCTCGGCTACCTCGACGGATAACGGCAAAAGCTGGAAACGCGAAGCCGGCTACCGTCTGGAAGGTGGAGCAGTTGACCCGGACGTGGTGTACCAAAACGGCACCTGGGTAATGTACTACTCGCAAATTTCTTTAAGCACCAATGGCATATACAAAGCTGTCTCGAGTGACGGGCTTACTTGGAGGCCGCTCGGCACCGTCCTGTCCAAAACTGGCGACCAGTATAGGGTAGTTGACCCAGATGTCGTCATGACCAGCGCGCATAAGTATGTGATGTATTTTGGCGAGACCAACGCTCCCGATACCGGCGGCCAAGTGCAAATTGATTTGCACCGCGCCAGCTATAACGGTGCTTTATAGTGCTCTATCAATGGAGCCGGGGATAGGGGAAATCAGGCTTTCTTTCTCAAGACGGAGCGTGTCCGTTACTCTTACGGCGTCTAGTGTTCATGCCCATCTCGGTCGGCAGTATAATGCATATATAACAAGGAACTGCTATGTGCCGCAATATTAAGACGCTTTTTAATTTTGACCCACCTGCTACGGACGAGGAAATCAAGGCTGCCGCTTTGCAGTTTGTGCGTAAACTTTCCGGCTTCCATGAACCTTCAAAAGCCAATGAAGCAGCTTTTACTGAAGCAATGGAAGAAGTTGCAGCCACTGCTCAACAGTTCCTGAGCAGGCTGACCACGCAAGCCGAGCCGCGTAACCGTGAAATCGAAGCCGCTAAGGCCCGTGCCCGAGCCGCCCAGCGTTTTGGAACGGCGTAATGAGCGTTACGGTTCTCATTCACTCGTCTAAAACAATGCGTTCGCCTATGGCGATGTCGCCGGCTACCACGCCGTTACTTATAGACAAAGCAAGGCCGCTGGGGGCACACCTCCGAACACTCACTACAAGCCAGTTGCGGGCGGCGATGCATGTTTCCGAATCACTGTCACGTAAGGTTCACGGCACTTTGGCGACATGGAACACCGAACCGGACCAGCAGTCTTTAGCTATAGATAGCTTCGTCGGGGATATATACAGTGGTTTGCGCGCTAGTACGTTGTCGAAAGGGGAGCGCGAATACGCTCAGCAGACCTTGCGAATACTGTCGGGCCTGTACGGCATTCTTCGTCCTTACGACGGTGTTCGCCCATATCGTCTGGAAATGGGATACAAGCTGGCTAGTCAGCCCTTTTGCAATTTGTACGAATACTGGGGTTCAGACATTGCTGAAACGATACCGAAAGAAGGACCGATCGTAAACTTGTCTGCGGCGGAATACACCAAGACGGTTCTGCCATATGTCGATAATGTCCGCGTGGTGGCGCCACGCTTTCTGACAATAAACCCCAAGACCGGCGAGCCGGCTCAAGTGATTGTACACACCAAAATTGCCCGTGGGGCATATGCCCGTTGGCTCATGACTAGTCGTATTAGCTCGCTTCGTGCAATGATGCAATTTAACGATCTTAATTACCGCTACGACACTGCGCTGAGTACGCCTTCGGAACCCGTGTTTGTGTGCAAAACCTTTGGTGGAATTGGACTCAGTATGCGTCTACAAAAAACATAGGGAAGCTTCTGTGCCTGAGTACGTTGGTTAGAAGTCTTCTCGGTGTAGGTCCTGAATGGCTAAAGCCAAAGCGACACCATGCTTACAAAATATCTGGTGGCTGTTGGGATTACCTGTACAATGCCAGCTTAGGTTGCCATCTTTCATGCTGAGAGTGGTTCTACGACGCGATCCACCCCCTTCTGCAACTGTTCCGTCTAGCCCACCTACCTAGGCCTCTACGCTGGATTTATTTGTGTCTATAAATTTCACTGCTCCGCGACGGAAAATCGAGCTGCCATATTTGAAATTTGAAGGTAGAGCAAGTTCTTTTACCTTGTCATTGGTCAAGTAAGCTGCCAAAGTCATGCTCCAATGATACGGCACTAAAACTAGCCATACAACAATTCAGAAAGGTTGTGTGCAAAGTACAACTTTAGCTAAGGCTCATGACTATCCTGGCTGAGTATAGTGTATGCATTCCAACTCTTTTTACTGCGGCACAAACGGCCTTACGCCAAGTTCGGGAAAGGTCATGGTATCGTCTGCGTCAATTGCAAATCGGATAGTCTTCACTATCTGCGACGTTTCGAGAGCGGGGCCATTTATATCAAGTCCAGCTTTCTTAAAAAGGTCGGTTTTGACGGTGCCGGGGTAAAAACCCGTTACGCGAACACCGTATTCGGCAGCTTCTTCCTGGATGGCTTTAGTAAAGCCCGTCATGGCCCATTTGGACGCGTTGTATACAGACCGGGAAGGCTTGGCCGTAATCCCCGCCGTAGAGATGACATTAATAATAAGGCCTTT
>JAICKC010000015.1 GCA_025928155.1 Candidatus Saccharimonadota bacterium | reverse complement strand
TCGGTCACGACGAGATAGTGAACTTTGGCTCCTTCCTGTGCCCATTTGGCAACAGTGCCCGAGGCCCCGAAATCAATATCGTCAGCGTGCGCGCCAACCATTAGCGCAGTTTGGGGGGTGTAAGGTGCGTAATTACTCATGCCTGTATGATACCACTGCGCTTGTGCGGAATATCAGATGAGCGTTACCATAACCCGATAACTTTCGCGCAGGTTGGACTGGAGTCTTGCAGTAATCCTATCGGTTGCGCACCGCGGTGCACAGCGACGCGGATAAACAGCTCGTATGCGAAAGGCGTCGCTCAGCTATTGCTCGACTTGCTCTTCGGGAAGCTGGTTTTTATATAGGCTCTTCTGTTTAACGCTAACTCTATACTCGGGACACGTAGGGGTTGTCGGTAATATAGAATCGCCAAGGCTGGTCAGCCGCCCGCGTAATGCCAATGCGGGTGGTTTGCACGATTTGGTCGGGCGGCAAAGGCGGGTTCAGCAGCAACTGCAGCGGCAGCTGGGTCAAGTCGTGGCCGTTCATAGCACGGTCAATGCCTAAAGCCTGGCAAGCCTTGGCCGGACCATTAGTGACCCCAACATCCGTACGCTCACCGCGCCGGGCGCTCATGAGCTCCACCCCCTCCACCGGCTCGAGCGCCCTGATTAGGACAGCCGCACCGTAGCCTTCTGGCCCACATACGACGTTCATGCAGTAGTGCATGCCGTACGTGAAATACACATATAAGTGACCCGACGGCCCGAACATGACATCGGTGCGCGGTGTACGGCCGCGGTAGCTGTGACTGGCGGCGTCCGTCTGATTATATGCTTCAGTCTCGACAATGCGTGCCACTACCCGCTGACCATCGAGCTCACGCACGAACAATGCGCCCAGCAAACGCGGTGCCACTACCTCAGCTGGACCGGAGAGTTCATTCATCATAATTTATCATTCATTATAAACACATGGGGGATTGACTTTTAAATATATTTATGTTACAATACTGTCGAATTGGAGAGGACCGCCTCCGGGAGTCTGGAGCGGCTAACGTAGTTCATGCTGACCGCTTTTCGTACCCCTACCGTTGTCCGTGCCGGCAAGCTAACGGCACTTGCTATCGCACTGACTGCAACTATTAGTTTTAGCATTGCGCAGCTCCATAACCCTGGTGCGCAGTGGACTATTACTGCCATTGTGCAAAATAAAGTCGCCGCTTCGCCCGCACCGAATAGTGCAGTCAGCACAGCTGTCACCGTCAAGCCTGTCTCTATACCAAACTGTGTTCCCATGGCCTCTGTTACGCCAGCCCCGTTGAGCTTAGAAGCTGTGAGCACTGGACTAACCACCCAAAACGATACGGCAACCCATTACCAGATTTATGGCAATGTTGCCAGCGATCTAGCCACCCAAATCCAGCACTGCGCCCCGGGCGCAGATGGCAGCACGAGGGCCGAATTTACCGCGCAGACGACATACCGCCTGAACTGGCAATACCAGATAGTGCAGGGCGACATCAGCTGTCACCTGGCTGACGTCAAGGTCGGCCTGCATACTGCGGTTGCTATGCCGCTGTGGCAACCTAGTACGAGCGCCACTTCGGGTCTTGCCGGCCGTTGGCAGACATTTATCACGAACCTGATCGCGCACGAACAGGGCCACGTAGCGCTCGACCAACAATATGCCAACAAAATGCTTACCGACCTGCAAGCCGTCAGCGAACAATCTTGCAGTGAGCTAACGTCCCTGATTAGCAACACGATAGACGCTGATACACATGCGCTCGACTTAGCCAATGACGCTTACGACGTAAACACCGACCACGGTGCCACCCAGGGGGCTGTCCTGCCCGTCCATTAAGCAGCTCGGAGTAGTGCTTGAGGGTCTACCCAGGAGTCCATAGGATCGCCGACCCTCATAGCATCACACATCCCAGAGACCTCTATACTCCTTAAGATACTAGCTCCGTCGTGGTCAAGACCATCGTATACGACGACGTGCAGTATGGAATTTCCATCACGCTCTCTGTACCCAAGGCTATACGAGGCGAGACAGGCGGACTTACCAAGCACGCGTCGAAGTCTGGTGCTTCCTTGCTCGCGTGGCCCTACTTCCATCGGCAGGTGCATCCCGCTCGAATCGTTGTCCTTCGCACCGACGACTGCCGTCGTCCGTCGTACGTAGTCCTCTATGGCAATATCCATCGAGTAGTTCTTAAGATAGTCCCTGATGTAGGGCGGTGGGCCATATGCCAGGTTATTTAGCGCGTTCGATGATTGGTATATGCCGAACGGCCAACGGTTCGCAAGTGAATCAGCAGGGGTAGCATGCCAGTCGAATTCCCAGGAATCAGGCCTGTCATCAGGATTAATAAGGGTTGGCCGAAGTGGATGGAAATACAGCACACTGCCCGGGTTACTCGTTATACCCTCGACCCGCATACCATCAGCCTCAAATAGTTTAAGCGCCCTACTGAACGCCAGCCAACGGTCATCCTGCTGCGCGCCTTCAGAGTTGTTGCGGATATGCAGGCCACGCAGGTTCGGGAATATATCAGCTAGGTGCCGTGCAAGCTCGTCTTTCGCATCATACGCGCTGATAGGTGGCGACGGCGCCAACGCCTCTTCACCGGCTCGCCAGTCGTGGAACCCCCACCGTAATATGTGATTGCTGTTTTCGTTAAGGTCGCACGGAGCTGCAAACTGGGGTGCCACCACGGCCATAGTCCGAGGGTCATATCCGCACCCTAAAGCCTCTACGAGCCAGTCCCGGTACTGCCGGGCGTTACGCATGACACCATGCGTAATCATGTAGACATGTTCAATCCCTTTGTCAATGCGATCGAGTTGATGCGTACTGCTAACGAGCAGAGAGCCGACCGCAAAGTCGTTCTCTACCCTTACCAACTGGTCTGCCAGCTCTGCTGGTTGTGTATGGTCGTACTCGGGCACAATCGTCGAGTCTTCTGGAATGTCGTACTGGGCGTGCAATAGACGCCTCTCTTCCGCAGCTGCAAGGGAAGACGGTTCCTTCGGTAACAAGCATTCGCCGGACATTATGTTTTATTATAGAATAAGTGTAGCTTTACAACCAATCCTTGCGATGGAAGAACCAAATGGTGGCAAGCTCTAGCACTCCAATGAGCGCAATAATGCCGGCAAACGCGTAGTGCCAGTGCATAAACGGCAGCGCCATGTTCATGCCCCACAGTCCGCCGATAATGGTCGGAATAGTGAGGAAGATGGCGATGCTAGTGAGCCGCTTGAACGTGTTGTTCAGGTTAGTGGTCGCAATGGCATCATAGGCTTGGCGCATATTTACCAGGGTGCGCAGACGGCCCTGAACTTGGGTGATCAGCTCGCTGGTGCCGCGTTCAATATCTTCTATGATATCTCTGTCGTCTTCGTACAGCCGCAGGTAGCGACCGCTTAAAAGCGAACTGAACAAAAGTGCTTGCGGCTGCAAGGCGCTTAGGAATTCGTTCAGGTCTTCCTCGAGCTCAATAATGCCGATGAATTCACGCGTATTGACGGTAACCGAGCGCATATGCGCTCGCATCTGCAAAATGCGGCGAGAAGCTTTGGTAAGTTGCCGCTCGTAGCTCATATTTATCTCATTTAAGATATGAATTAGCAGCTTGGTTTTTTGGGTCGTGACATATTCCAGCTGGTCGCGGGTAAGGCGGTCCAGGATATCGCTTTGGATACGCATTACGGTAAATAGGTAATCGGGTGTGTATACAAGCAACAGGGGCTCGGTAGCGATTTCACGGCCCTCGGGGTGACAGTAGCGAGTGTAGATATATACCACACCCTCATCTACTTCCACGCGTGGTGCCTCGTAAATATCTATGGCATCTTCGAGCCGGTCGCGGTCCAAGGCATAGTCAGCCGCCAGTTTGTCTAGTTCCTGCGTCCCCGGGGTTACTGACACCACCCACATACCGGCCCGAGGCTCGTGAATCGCCTGCAACGCCCGCTCCCGCGCCCGGCTATAGTACATGGTCGTCATGCCCTCATTGTACATGAGAGAACGGTTTTGGCTTATTTGACTACTGGAAGCTTAGCCTTGTTCCACGAAAGTGAGAGCGTAGCCGATCTTGCCGGCGCGGCCGGCGCGGCCAATGCGATGGGTGTAGTCTTCGTAAGTCTGCGGCATGCCGTAATTCACGACGTGAGATATGTCAGCCACGTCGATACCGCGTGCTGCGACGTCAGTGGCAATCATGATGGTCACGTCACCCTTTTTGAATGCGTCGAGAGCGCGTTTGCGTGCACCCTGCGTTTTACCGCCATGCATAGCGGCGACGTCAAAACCGCGGCCTCTGAGGTCACGCTCCAGCCGTTCTACGCCGCGCTGGGTCGATTCGAAAACGATAGTCTTGGTCACCACCGGGTCGATAAGCAACGTGTGTAGCGCCTCCAGCTTATTGGCTTTGTCGGTGTATGGGACGACATCCTGGTGGACATTGTCGCTCGTGTCGCCCTGGCGCACGCTCACTGTGACCGCGTCTGGACTAAAGCCGGCAATTAAGCCGCTCACACGATTATCCATAGTAGCGCTAAAGTAAAAACTTTGGCGCTGCGGAGCCAGTTTGCTTAGCAGCGTCTTTACGTCATTCACGAAACCCATGTCAAGCATACGGTCGACCTCATCGAGCACCACGATATTGAAACGACCGAGGTCCAACGAGCGCTGTTCAATGTGGTCTTTGATGCGCCCAGGTGTACCAACCACAATGTTCGGGTTGCGACGCAGGTCGGCCAGCTGCGGGCCATACGACGAGCCGCCGATCAGCAGCGCGCCGTACGCACCAGCGCCCTTGCTCAGCGTTCGGCGTTCCATTTCGATCTGCTGCGCCAGCTCGCGTGTGGGCGCTACGATAAGAGCTTTGGCGCTGCGGTCAGTCATTAGCCGGTGCAGAATCGGCACCAAAAAGGCGGCTGTTTTACCGGTACCAGTGTTGGCGATACCGATAACGTCTTTGCCTTCAAGCCCGAGCTCGATGGTCTGATCCTGGATAGGCGTCGGTGTTTCATAGCCCTTGAACTTGATACTGTTCATTAAGCGCGTGTCGACGTTAAAATCAGCGAACTTATGCTTAGGGGTGTAGTCCTCGGCCTTCACTGGGTTCGCTATTTTAATGAAGCGAACGGGATCGATGTATTGGCCGTGTTTAGGCTTGCTGGCGCGTGGCGCGCGGGGTGGGCGTGAATAGGGGGTGCGACTGCTTTTGTAGGCGTAGCCGCGGCGTTGATTGCTAGGCATTTTTAGTGATTATCCTTTGTTGCTGCCCCAGATGGGGTGCTTTTAGCTTAATACTCTGGATTGTCCAAGGAATCCATGAGTATTTCGAGCTAAAAACTACGTGCAAAACTCCGGATTCATGTGGGGTTACGCCCACGAACAATGCTTATACATTAGCATGATATGATATTGAAGTCAACTCCTTTTGTACTATATACTGTTTTGTACCATGGCAGGAGAAGGCTTCACATCGGTACCAACTCCAGGTCAAGAAATATGGCTAACGCCATGTGCCGGAAACTACGCCCTCGGAAGAGCACGCGGTCATGTAGCTAAATGGGCGCTCGCCGCAGAAGGCGTCGACATACTGCCAGTGTTCTATACACTTGAGGCTTTGCAGCGCATGTTCCAAGGCCAAGAGGTGAAGATGGGTGGCAGCGACGGTATATGCCCTGAGTGCATCAGGGATGTTTGGGAGAAAGACTGGCCCTTGAGCCACCACGAGTGAGCCTCCCACTGGAGAAAACGCAACTATTTTTGGCGCTTGCGCTTGGTGGGGTCCAGTTCGCGCTTGCGCAGACGCAGGTTCTGCGGTGTGACTTCCAGTAGCTCGTCATTCTCGATAAAGTCCAGGCATTGCTCCAAGCTAAAGGTAGTCGGCGGGGTAAGCTGGACGACACCATCAGACGAAGATGAACGCATGTTCGTCAGATGCTTAGCCTTGCAGACGTTTATTTCCATATCTTCCTGGCGCGTATTGAGACCGATAATCTGACCGGCATAGACTTTCTCCGCCGGACCAACGAAAGTGGTGCCGCGAGCTTCGGCATTTTGCAATGCATATGGCGTAGTGACACCTTGCTCGAAACTAACCAGCACGCCATTCCGCAGCTGTTGCAGTGCGGCGCCAAGCGGCTGAAAGCCAGTCACGAGGCTGTTCATAACTATCGTGCCCTTAGTATTAGTCAGTAGGATGTTACGCATACCTAGCAGCGCGCGGGTGGGCATTTCGTAGACCAGCTTGGTTACACCCTTAGGGCTGGCAAACTGCTCTTTGAGCGTTGCACGGCGCTGGCCGAGCTCCATCTGTACGGTACCAACATGCTCGGCCGGAACCTCGATGATAACTTCTTCCACCGGTTCCACGGTTGTACCACCTTCTTCGTGAGTCACGACCTGGGGCCGGCCGACTTCAAACTCAAAGCCTTCGCGACGCATCGTTTCGATCAGCACGCCGAGGTGCAGTTCACCGCGGCCGGCAACCGTAAAGCCGATACCATTGTCTTCCACCTGTAAACCAACGTTTATTTCCAGCTCCTTTTGTAGGCGGTCACTGATCTGGCGGCTGGTGCTGAATTCGCCCTCTTGGCCTTTGAATGGGCTGGTGTTTGGGCCGAGATATATACGCAATGTCGGTGCTTCCACCTCTATAACCGGCAGCGCTTCCGGCTCATTGGCGTCGGCAATGGTTTCGCCAATCTGCGCATCGCCGATACCGGTCAGTTGCACGATGTCACCTGCAACACCCCCGGGCACCTCAAACTTTGAAACTCCGTGGCTCATAAACACCAGTTCGACTCTGGCGCGAGTCTGGGAGCCGTCCTTTTTGCATAATACAACCTGATCACCCGGCTTGACAGCACCGCGTGTGATGCGGCCGACGGCGTACTTGCCCTTGAAGTTATCCCAGCTGAGCGCCGTTACAAGCATCTGGAATGGTTTATCAAGTTCGATCTTCGGGGCTGGGATCTTTTCGATAATAGCGTCGAAAACCACATCCAGGTTGCCAGCTTCTGACGGGTCAGCCGGCACCTCGGCCCACGCCTTGCCATCGCGCCCAATGGCGTAATACACGGAGTAATGCAGTTGATCCTCATGTACGGCCAGTTCCAAAAACAGGTCAGCTAGCTCGTCCTCGACATCGGCAATCCGTGAACCGGGTTTGTCAATTTTATTAATAATAACAATGGGCTGCAGGTTAGCCTCAAGCGCCTTTTCCAATACAAACTTAGTCTGCGGCATCGGGCCTTCCTGAGCATCGACGATGAGCAGACAGCCGTCGGCCATATTCAGCGTGCGCTCTACTTCCCCGCTGAAGTCAGCGTGGCCAGGCGTGTCAATGATGTTAATGCGGTAGTCGCCGTGCTGTACCGCCGTTACCTTAGCGGTAATGGTAATGCCCCGCTCGCGTTCCTGGTCACCGCTGTCCATGATGAGCGTCTGGCTCATCTCGGCCTGGTTGTCGCGGAAGGTCTGGGACTGCTTGAGCAGTCCGTCAACTAGCGTCGTTTTACCGTGATCGACGTGCGCGATAATCGCGATGTTGCGGATTTTAGTTGGATCTTGCTGGTTCGTTGCCATTACTCTAATTAAAAAGCGCCCGCTAACCGGCGCTAACCTTAATGAAAATTATAGCATAAAAAACTCAAGCGGTAAACAGTGTACATAATCCCGTTGCAACAGAGGTGAACTTACAGTATACTGCCTGTGTTAATGAGACATAACTCTTGAGCGATCCGCTCACCTTTTTAATTGCTGTACTGTTAGTCGGCACTTCTGCCCTCTGTTCTGGTCTTAACGTGGCGCTGATGTCGCTCGATCTTGGCGACTTACGCCGCAAGGCTAAACTGGGTGATCATGCTGCCATTAGCGTGCTGCCACTCCGTAAGTCGACCCACTTATCACTCAGTGCTATTCTGCTTACCAATATCGCTGCCGTGAGTGCCACAAGCCTGGTCCTCGAAAACGTTTTCATCGGCGTAGTGGCAGGCATTATCGGTACCCTCACGACAGTAATTTTCGGCGAAATCTTCCCCCAGGCCTTGTTTCTCCGCAATGCCCTGCGTGTGTCCGCCCTGCTAGCGCCATTCCTCCGCGTTATCATTATTTTGAGCTATCCCATTTCCAAGCCCTTACAGTTACTGCTCGACCAGCTGTTCCACGACGAGAGCCAGCACTTGCAAACCCGCCACGAGCTGGGCTTGATGATAAGTGAACACATGGGGGCTATCGAAAGCGAACTCGACGACGACGAGGTAGAGATTATGCGCGGCGCACTGCAGCTCAGCGAGAAACGCGTCCGCGATATTATGACGCCAATCCACAAAGTCTACTCCCTGCTGCCGCACGCCCTTATTGACGATAAACGCATAGATGAGATAAAAGCCACCGGCTTCAGCCGTATCCCCGTATTTAACAAAGAAAAAACCATCTGTTTTGGCGTAGTGTTGGTAAAGCAGCTAGTAGATGTAGATTTCGATGAACACCCACCACGCGTTGACGAACTATCCCTGCATCCCGTACAGCTGGTAGGCGGCATGACTGCGCTCGATACCATGTTCCGCAAATTTATCGGTGCCCATACTCACCTCATGCCCGTCGAAAAGGATGATACTATCGTGGGCGTCGTAACTATCGAAGACCTTATAGAAGAAATTGTCGGCCACGAAATCGAAGACGAAACCGATAATCTTACAGCGCGCTAGGACGGGCTAGCGCATACTTGGCTCCATTCAGGTTAGAAGGAGGCTGCATGAGCGAGACGGAACCCTCTCGGAGACGGTCAGGGTGCTTAGCTGGTTTTATAAAAGAGCTCTTGGAATATCAGCCGGGTACGATAGATCCTACGGACGAGCCCGCCCGGAAAAAGCTCGACGACCTCATGGGCAGATTCCTCGAATTCAGGAAAGGTAGAGAGTCCCTCTCGCGCCATACCCTCGGTTGCCTTGCTTGCGACAACGCTGCCGTGCTGATAGCTACACCGGCACATTACGAGATCGAGATCCAACTAGGGGATTGCGCTCCGTCCTAACTTCCGCCCGTCGTTACAAGTGGGCTACCGAAACCCAGCTTGTGATTCCAGCCTTCAATCGGGCTGCCACTTCGCAGGCCGCCTCATCCTTTTGTCGCAACACCGCAACCCGCACATATTGTGGACTCCGGTGTTGCGACAGGGGGTGTACATAGTGATTTCGTTATATCGCCATAAGCGACACGAAATCGTACAGCCCCTGCCGGGCCCATTAACGGGCGTGGATAGGTTCAGCTGCGCTTACGCGGCCGTGGACATCTGCCAGTACGCCGCGGCGCCGTAGGGGCCGGTCTCCTCCCCGTAAGGTGAGGCTTCGACGGTAACATCAGCCGCACCGTTCAGTTGGAGCAGCAGCTCATTGCGGACAGCGATGACCAGGTCCGGTCGCTTGGCTGTGATACCGCCACCGATCACGACCAGCCCGACACGTGGTATGAACAGGTTCACCACAGTTCGCGTGAGCGCCACCAGGGATGGCACGAGTGCCAGGAAAACTTGCTCGTCGGTCAGACCCTCAGGCTCCTTGCCCTGGTGATCGAGCGCAAGTGCGCGACCGCTGCCGTGTGATTCGACGCAAGGACCACCCCGCTGACCGCATCCGCAGTCGCCGAGGTTCTTGCCGTGCATGTCGACCGTCCCGTGGCTCCCTTCGCCTGGAATGATGAACAGCTTGCCGTCGATGAGAAGCGATGTGGCTACGCCGAGACCGGTCCCGACGTAGAGGCCGAGTGCGCCCTGCGAGCCGAACGCCAGGAGGTCAGCTGCCAGCGACGCCTGAGCGTCGTTACTCAAGAGTACCGGTACGCCGTACCGATCCTCGAGCATCTGGACGAAGGGTTTGGCCACCCAGTCGACGATGTTGCCGGCACGGACGAGGGTCTTGCCGTCGAGGGTAGGTAGCCCGGCAACCGCGAGTGAGAGGCCGTCGCAGCCGCCGATTTCCGCGTCTACTTTGTCGACGAGCCGGATCACCTCTCCAAAGTCGGCCTTGAAGTCCTGCGTGGCCTTTGCCGTAACCGGCGCGCGCCATTCTCCCGTGATGGGTATAGGCTGGCCACTGGGCGACAGTGCGTAGCCCCGAACCTTGATGTAGCTACCACCGACATCGATGCAGATGATACGCTGTGGTGCGGACACGTCCGCTCCTTCCACTAGACTGAACCGAAATGTACTTGGAACCCTAACGAAGTGGCTTCAAGATTGCGTTATTCTAACATGACATTCCCTAGCTAACAAAAACTTGATCACGTAACATATTGGCAGCATGCACGGATTATAAGGCTATATTTCCCTAATTTTACAAGCCGCTTTCTTGAGGTAGTATATACTTATAGCTATGGATGTGAGACCCCTCGCCGAACGGATGCGACCCGAGACGTTAGCTCAGGTAGTCGGACAGGAGCAGCTGACCGCGGCCGGCAAGATCATCCATCAGATCGTCGAGAAAAAGCAGCCGACCAGCCTGATTTTGTGGGGGCCGCCGGGTAGCGGTAAGACGACGCTGGCACGGATTATCGCGCGTGAGACCGGCGCGGCATTTATTGAACTGAGTGCGGTCACTGCCGGCAAGGCCGATGTGACGCGGGTGATTGAGGACGCCCAGGTGAACCAGCGACTTGGCCAGCGCACCGTGCTGTTCGTAGACGAGATCCACCGTTTCAACAAGGCGCAGCAGGACGCGTTTCTGCCGCATGTTGAGGATGGTACGATCGTGCTCATCGGAGCTACCACCGAAAATCCGAGCTTCGAGGTTATCAACCCGCTGCTCAGCCGCTCGCGGGTGCTCGTATTAGAGCCGCTTGATACGAGCGCTATTACCGCCATCATCAAGAGCGCCGCCAAAGAGCTTAAATTGACAGCCAAGAAGTTGCCAAAAACCAGCGTAGATTTGCTCGCTCAACTCTCCGCAGGCGACGCCCGCGTGGCGCTCGGTAATCTGGAGCTGGCTGTGCAACTAGCCGGCGACAGGCCCGTCACCCCGCAGGTTGTTGAAACTGCCGCCCAGACCAAACTGCCCGGCTACGACAAAAAGGGCGAGAATCACTACAACGTCATCAGCGCCTTTATAAAGTCCATGCGCGGCAGCGACCCGAACGCTGCATTGTATTATCTGGCGCGCATGCTGCAAGCCGGTGAAGATCCTAAGTTTGTGGCCCGTCGGATGGTAATTTTTGCGAGCGAGGATATCGGTCTCGCCGCACCGGCTGCGCTCAACTTGGCCGTCAGCACGTTTCTGGCCGTCGAGCGCATCGGCATGCCGGAGTGTCAGTACAGCCTGTTCCACTGTGCGGCAGTACTGGCAAAGTCCAAAAAAGACCGCAGCGTGGCCGATGCCATGTCGGGCGCGCTGAGCGCCGCTCGCCAGTACCCCGACCTGCCCGTCCCGCTCACCCTCCGTAATGCTCCGACAAAACTCATGAAAGATCTCGGCTACAACCGTGACTACCACTGGCAGGCCAACTTTCAGGCCGAAGGCGGTTTTCTGCCACCTGAACTCTCTGAGTTGCATTTGCTGGATTAGCGCCTGATAGTTATTACCGTCATGACCGAGCGAAAATGGAAAATCATAAAATGGGGCAGCGGCCTCTTAAGCCTATACCTGGACAAACGATTGCGGAGACAGCGGAAGTACCGACCATTTGACATTGCGATCATTGATGCTGTGCTGGCACACTTCGTTCCGCAGCCAGACCTACCAGATTTCTCGCCCAAAGAATTCAAGCGATACACAACCCTCACAAGCCACACCATCTACTGGCATGGTACCGGCAGACTGCAACACGATACACGCGGCGGTACCGTAGATGTGCTTGAACTACTGCTCGCGCAAAATGGCATGCGACCTTTCAAAGACACCTTCGACGCCAAACAAGGTGAGATGGTCAGCACATCTCTGGCCCGGCAACGGATGTATGCGCGCATCTACGCTGACATGCACACTTATCGGGGCGCCAAGCCTGCGGAGCGCTACGGCACTCCCCGCTTCTGGGCGTATTATTTTATAATCGCTATCAATATTCACGCCATCAAAGAACTAGGGCTTTGGAATCCGAAAGCCCGCCGCCGACAGGAAGATGTCTGGCGGGAACAAGGTAAAAAGCTTTGGACGGTAAAAGTCGCCAAAGGTGCCAGCTCAACTGGGAAGTTCTTTGACCAGGGGTCAGATATCCCGGGTAATTTTCCCATCCTCATTGGCCTGAGACAAGGTAATTACGCTGTACTGAAAACTGCTGCCTATGTCGCACGCTACGAGATTCGCGTCGGCAGCCCTATACCTATCGCCGCCTTCACGCACCTAGAAGTTCCCCGAGCGCATATCACCGAAGTTAAAACGCTGCTCCGAAAATACGGCCACACCGACTTGCCGGTTTTCGCCTTCGAAGAATGCGAAGCATATTACGCCCGTAAGCGTTTTTCGGAACTAGCAACCCAGGCCAGATAGTCAAGCCGCTTGTGCATTCAAGCTGGGTTTGAGATTATGGAAGCGTAAGAGGGTTTTTAGGCATGGACACTATGCTGCATACGCAAGGATTGACAAAAAAATATGGGGGTGTTGCAGTACTCGACAGCCTGGACCTGGAGCTAACAAAGGGCGAGATCCTAGGTTACTTAGGGCCGAACGGCGCGGGCAAAACTACCACCATCCGGCTGCTGCTCGGCCTTATTAAACCGACGAGCGGGAGCGCGACTATTTTTGGCCGTGACGTGACGCGGAACACTGCTGAGCTGCACAAACATATCGCCTATGTGCCGGGCGAAACGAGCTACTGGCCGGGGCTAAGCGGAGCTGAGACATTGAAGTTTTTGGCCAATCTACACGGCGGCACCGACACGACCTACCAGCGCGAGCTTATCGCCAAATTTGCCTTTGACCCCAATAAAAAAGTTCGTACCTATAGCAAAGGGAACCGACAAAAAATAGCCCTCATCGCCGCGCTGGCTACCCGCGCCGACCTGCTGATTTTCGATGAGCCAACCAGCGGCCTTGACCCGGTGATGGCCAAAGTCTTCCGCGATGAAGTTCGCGTCGCCAAAGCCAACGGCCAGACCGTGTTTTTAAGTTCACATATGCTTGAAGAGGTCGAGGAGCTCTGCGACCGCGTAGCTATTTTGAACGCCGGCAAGTTGGTGGAGCAAGGCACATTGGAGCAGCTTCAACACCTCAGCGCCATGACGGTCGAAGCCACCTTTCACGGCGATCCGCCGAACGTCAAACACATCAAAGGTGTCGAAAACGTGGAGGCGCAGGGACATTTCCTGCGCTGCCATGTCACCAGTGGCCTGGACGAATTGCTGGCGATTGTTGCTAAAGCCAAGCCCGTCACGTTCTTAAGCCGCAAGCCAACGCTCGAAGAGCTGTTCCTAGCGTTATACGAAAAACCGAAGTTCAAAGCAAAGGCCACACCCGATGAACACTTCTAAGTGGGCGCTGTTCCGGTTCGGCTTCCGGCAAACGCTGAAAGGGGCCATTATCGTCGGGCTTATATCCGGCACACAGTTGTTAGTGCAAGGCGTGGCGTATCAAAAGACCTACGGCACTGCTCCAAAGCAGGCAGAGCTGGCGACAAGCTTAGCCAACGCGCCCGGGCTCGGTTTCATCTATGGTGACGCGCATGCTTTGCAATACAGCACGCAAGGCTACATGGTCTACCGAGTGCTGGCGTTCATGGGGGTTGTGACGGCCGTGTGGGCGCTCATGTCCACGACCAAACTGTTGCGCGGTGCCGAAGAAGATGGCCGCTACGAAGTTATCCGCGCCGGGACCATTACTCCGCGGCGGACAGTCAGCTTGCTGGCAGCTGGGTTTGCCGGAGCGTGGTGGGTTGGATTGATTATCAGCTACCTACTGACACTGGTGGCCGTTAAGTCGGGCGGTATAGCCACTACGGGTACCGCTATGTGGTTACTCAATCTGGCCATATTTCTGCCCGGCCTGGTGTTTGGCGGCCTTGGCCTATTTACTAGCCAGCTTGGGCTGACGCGTGGGCGGGCCATGCTCTATGGCATTGTCCCACTCGTGGTGCTATTTTTGGCGCGCGGTACGGCGAATACCAGCCATAGCCTGCACTGGCTACTCAACTGGACACCCTTTGGTTGGGCACAGCTAGTTAGCCCCGTGTATAACTCCGATCGTATATGGATCCTACTGCTGGCTGCTCTGGCCATTGTGCTGGGATCTCTAGGAGTTTGGTTTGCCGAACGCGACTATGGCGAGAGTATCATACAGGCTTCATCCACGGTACGTTCACGATTTTTCCTGCTCAAAAATGCCTGGCAGGTAGGTTTGCGCCAAAACTTCTGGGTACTGCTCGGCTGGGGGCTTGGCGTGCTGCTAGTAATCGGCCTGATTGCGGGCCTTGCCAGTACCGCCGAGGACGCCCTAAAGGCAGCGGGCAGCCTCTCGAAAGCCGTCAGTAAACTTGGCGGCGGCGCGAATGACCTGAAGGTCGCATTTATGAGTGCCGGCGTACTGTTTATGGTGATGATCCTGCTAATTATGAGCACGAGCATTGTGGGCGCGATTCGGCGCGATGAGGCCAAGCAGTATTTGGACAACATTCTGGTCGCCCCGCAAAAACGCACGGCCTGGCTTATGCAGCGGCTGCTGCTCGGCGCGGGAGTAGTGCTCCTAATTTCCTTGCTGGGCGGCCTGGTAATACAAACTGTTGCCACGCTTGAGCACACCACGCTTGACTTCCTCAAAGTACTTGCAACCAGCATGTGTCTGGTCGGCAGCGTGGCCTTCCTGCTGGGCGTGGGCACGCTGCTCTACGGGTTTCTACCCCGCTTAGCGGTCATTGGCATGTATGCGGTTATCATCTGGTCGTTCGCAGTTACGGTGCTGGCCTCGGCCGTCAATCTTAATACCATACTCAAACACAGCACGTTATTTCTGTACACCAACTTTAACCTGACACAATGGCCAGACTGGGAGACCTTCATGTGGTTTATAGTCCTAGCTGTCGTATTCTCAGTAACAGGTATTTGGGCCTTTGCTCAGCGTGATATTGTGCCGGAGTAGGCTAGTCGCTTTTAGTGAGCAGCTCGTGCAACACGGCCGCCTGGTTATATTTCAGGTCACGTGCGGCATATAGCAGTGTAATGGTCGGGTGCGCTTTGGAGATAGCCTTCAGCTGGTCGAACGCGACGTTTTGCTGGAGCTCCGCCCGGTATTTCTCACGAAACTCGGCGAAACGTTCCGGCCTGTGGCCGAACCACTTCCGTAGTTCATCGCTCGGCGCTACATCCTTCAGCCATTCGTCGAGTGCTGCTTCCGATTTAGAAACACCGCGCGGCCAGAGACGATCTACCAAAATTCGGTAGCCGTCGGCTGGACTGACGGGGTCGTAAACGCGTTTAGTCGCAATCACGACTTCTATTATATCCTAGGCCTTGACGACTTGCTCCCACGGCAAGTGAGATTTACCGAAGTGACCGTAGGCACTGGTCTGGCTGTAAATGGGACGACGCAGGTCAAGCGTCTCCACAATACCCCGCACGTCCGTGTCGATGAGCTTGTCTTTGAAATCATACAGCGCCTTTTCGGTAACGGTAGCCGTCCCAAACGTTTCAATTGTCTGCATGAGCGGTTTGGCGTGGCCAATGACATACGCTAGGCCTACCTCACACTTTTCGGCCAGACCCGCCGCCACGATGTTTTTAGCAATGTAGCGCGCTGCATAGGCGCCGCTGCGGTCAACCTTACTCGGGTCTTTGCCGCTAAACGCACCGCCACCAACGCGGGCATAGCCGCCATAGGTATCGACGACGATCTTGCGACCAGTGAGGCCTGCGTCGCTTTCTGGGCCAGGGATATGCCAGAGTCCAGTGCCGTTTACCACGATGTCCTTGTCTTTTGGTAAATCGAACTTGTATTTCTTAAGTACGGGTGTGAAGACGTGCTTAATGACGTCGGCACGCACCTGCTCGGCCGACGCCTTTTCGTCGTGGGCCACGGCTGCCACCAGCTTTTCGACCGCCACTGGCCTGCCCTGCTCGTAACGCACCGTCGCCTGCGCTTTGCCGTCAGGGCGCAGCCATTTTAGTTCGCCCTTCTCACGAGCTTCGTCAATACGGCGAACGAGCGCGTGTGCTAACGCAATTGGCAGCGGCATAAGTTCGGGCGTGTCGCTGCAGGCATAACCGAACATCATGCCCTGATCACCAGCGCCGCTATCGTCGCTCACGCCCATGGCGATTTCGGGGGACTGTTCGTGAATGTCGTTACTGAATGTCGATTCTTGAAAACTGAAACCCCAGGCCGGCACGACGTAGCCAAGTGCTTTTATTGTATCCCTGGCAATTTTTTCGTAGTCGAGCTTGGCTCGGGTTTTTATTTCACCGAACAGACAAAGCTGATTGGCTCCGCCCACCGATTCGATGCCGGTGCGGCTATGCGGATCTGCCGCCAAGGCAGCGTCCAAAATGGCATCGCTAATTGCGTCGCAGATCTTGTCCGGGTGTCCGGCGCAAACTGATTCACTGGTAAAAAGGGTGGTGGTGTCGAGTGCGTTTGACATGTGTCTCCTTAGTTATTTCCATTGTCCTAAAAACTGTTTCTCGTGGGCTTTGACAACTTTCTCGCTGCCCAGCAAGCCGTGCCGTGACATATCGGGCGAATATTGGCTGGCCACTGGCTTACGTCCCAACGCTTCGGCCATGGCGCGAATGTGGTGCGGGCCGGCGCCGCAACACAGACCGATGAATCCCACGCCCAGCCTCTGCGCCTCTACAGCAAACTCCGCCGCTTCGATGCGGTCGATATAATGTTGATCCAGCCCCAGCGTGTAGGCGCTATCGGCACCTCGACGCTTCAGGAACTGGAAGGATGGTGCATCGTGGTCGGTGTGATATGGCACAGGTACGAGAGCAATGGTACTGCCTACGGCACGGCGCAACTTCCGGCCCAGCGGTAGCAACGTTTCCGGTCCACGCGCGCAGTTGTAGCCCACTACGTCCGCGCCATTGTCGGCCAAGATTTTGCAAGCCTCTACCCAGTTATAGCCATCTTTGGATTTTTCGTAGATGGGGCCGAAGTTTATCACCGCCGGCAAGTCAAAGCTTTTGATGACCTCTAGTGCAATCAGCGCCTCCCCTACGTACTCAATGGTTTCGGCCAGTATAAAATCCACGCCCTCATCAGCTGCCCAACCAACCTGCTCAGCGTATTGCCGGCGCACCTCTTTGGCAGCTTTCGGATCGTCTGGTTTGTACGCCCAGGTGTTGCAAATATTGCCTGCTACCAGCGCCTCATACTTCTCGGCCGCACGCCTGGCGAGGCACACCGCTTGGCGGTTAATTTTCTCTAGGTCATTTTCCCTGCCCACGACGCGTAGCTTCTCGCGGTGCGCGTAGTAAGTGAGCGCCACCGCGACATCACTGCCCGCCCGCAAAAACTCCTCATGTAGCTGCGACACGACATCCGGGTAATCGAGCACGACCTCGGGAACATATGCGCCGGCGCTCAGGTAGCCGCGACGCTCAAGCTCAAATACATACCCCTCAGCACAGAGTACTGGGCCGGCGGCCAGCCGTTTCAGCAGGCCTGACTTTTGGATAGTAGTAATAAAAATATCCTTTCTGCCGGTTGGCTGGAAAGGACACTGCGAAAGAGTATCAATATCTTTCCGCCGAACTGGCGGCTAGATGGAGCACCAACACCCGTTAGGGCAGGTTGCCGGCAGGTCATCAAGCTAGATCTCTCGCTGCGCTCTGTATATTTTTAAATTGTTAAGACTTCACCAGTATAGCACGTCGGGGGCGAAGCACAAACGGAATACTCGCAACCCAAATGCAGCTCAGCGTAATGTAATAGCGCTGCGCCCAGTAGCCCGGGCCGCCCCATATGTAAAAATAGCCTGAGGCAATGGCAAAAAGTGTACCACCAACGCCGATGATATAAATCCATGACCGCCACCCGCGATTATGTCTGTGCACGAAGACTGCAGCAGCTATGAGCGTACCAATGAGCGCCGTCGAGCCGATAAAGTCAATCCCGCCGTGCAGGATAAGCATCGGGTCATGCAAAACCGGGCCGCAGACCTGTTCCGATGGTAGACAATGCATCGGTAGTGCCGCGTCAAGCGCTCCGCATGTACCGTATATCGCCAAAAACAGTAATGCCAGGCGCGCCCAACCGGTCACTCTATACACTCGTATTAGTAAGACCACCGCGGCGACTAGCAACACACCGCTCACAATATCACCCCATATGAACACCCAGTTATACGGCTGCCCAAAGGCGCCCAGCTCGCTGGCCAGTCCTTCCCGCATTGCTTTCGGGTTAAACACAAAGCCGAGCGGCCAGCTACAGTACAAAATAGCCGAAAGAGCAGTAAGTGCTGCCGCCACGATGAAGATCTGGCGTTGGCGTTTCTGCAAGCGCATATGCTTCTTAGTATACAGCCTTACCTGCGCCCCTAGGCAAATCGCATCTGTTACGGTATAATCTCAAGGTCAATTATTGGGGATTGGCCAAGTGGTAAGGCAACGGGTTCTGGTCCCGTGATCGGGGGTTCGAATCCCTCATCCCCAGCCAAGAGGAATGCTTTCGGAAAACTTCAGAGTTTTCCACACTTTGGCCCCTAGTGATGGGGTCTTTTTTGTTGGTTCGGTTACGCATTTTTTAGTCCTCCTTATTTTCGTTAAAATTGAACGCCTTTTCAGCCATGTTTTGCGCCAAGAATGTGAGATTAACAGATAGGGTGTTGTCTTTGAGGATGATATCAGAGAATAATTCGGTTAAAATTGCACGTTTTTGATCGTTGGTCAGGTTCTGGCTCAAAAACTCACCTTTAGCACTTTGCATCAGGCGTAGAATATCTATGGATTTCTGGTTCTGGTCTTCTATTTCGGTGTCAGCCACCAGTAGTTCGTCTTTTAGGTCTTCAAGCTGCTTGGCAATATCCGCATGCTTGGTTTCGTAACGCTCTTTTGTGATCTCACCAGCTAGTTTGTCGTCGTACAGCATCTCGTCCATCTTCTGCAGGCGTGTAATGCGCGTTTTGATGGACTGCTTGTGTTCCTCGGCCATACTTGCCGCATCGGCAAAGCGCGTTTCCAGGTGGCGGATAAGCCAATCTATGTAAGCTTGTTTTGGATGCACCAGTTCGCCCAGCTTGGTGGCAAGCATGTCAATCGCCAAGTCTTCGCGTAGATATTTATTAAGCTTGCAATCGTCCGTAGAGCGCTGACATGCGCCATAATAGATACCTTTCTGCTTCTCCCAGGTAACCAATCTAGCGCAATAGCCACAGGTAATGATGCCCTTGAGCAATATGTCATGCTTGAGCCGTTTAACCGGCAGTCCGGCACTCAGCTTTTGTTGCACCCGCTTGAATACCTGCTTGGTAGTCAGCGGCTCATGCGCACCTGGGTAAGTTTCACCGTCAAACTGAATGATGCCCATATAGTAGGGGTTACGCAACATCCGATGGACTGATGTGCCTTGTGGTGGGCTGCCTCGCTCCGTTAGAACACCCGCTTGCGCAAAGTATGCTACCAACGACTCAACGCTCTCACCCGGGCGCAGATACAACTCAAAGGCCTCGGCTATATATTTCTTAAACCTTGGATCGGGCACATGGATACGCTTACCGTTCTGTATGGCCGTCATGTAGCCCATTGGCGGGCGTGACGGCATCCAGCCCTGTGCCAGCTTTTCCGTCCAGCCTTTCATCGCCTCCTCGCGGAGGTTGTCGGTATATTTCTTGGCGACAGCTAGGTGAATATTCCACATAAACTTCACGTCCGATCGCGACTCTCTATGAAGTTTGATGTTTTCCTTAACTGCGTGCAACATCCGGTCTTTATCTCCTTGCAGCCAGTCGTCTATGGCTACGGCATCACGGAGATTGCGCGTTAGGCGGTCAGTCTTTTCTACCGCCAGATTGTAAACATTATTCTTCTCAATGTAGGCCAGCAGGTCGCTGAATACCTTGCGGCTTTGCTCTTTAGAGGCAGTCTCGGCAATGTTATATACCTTGACCACCTTGAGGCTGTTGGTTTGGCAGTAACCTTGCAGTAGCTTCAACTGCGAGTCCAACGAGTAGCCCTCATCCTCTTGAGACTTGGACGACACACGGGCGAGTATAACGGTACTAGCCTTGCTGTTGTCCATCCGTGCCGCCCCGTGATGCGGTTATAGTACGCCCGTTCGCCAGAGTTTCGGCAATATTCACTAAGCCGCGCCCGATAGTTTCGGCTTCATCGTGCGATACCGGCCGCCCCTCGTGCGCCTCCATAATCTCGCGCAACTCCTCAATCGCTTCATGGTCAATACGAAACGACCGTGTAAGTATGGATGCAATGTTATGGAACCTCTCTATGCCGCTCATATACCCTCCGCTATAAAAAACGTACCGTGGTCGGTACGCTAATAACTCGGCTAGGCAATTTAGTTTACTTGTCCCACGGTCGTCCGCGGCGTGGTTTCTCTTTTTCCTCTATCTCAATAAGACGTTTAAGCTCCGGATCACCGGAATTCTTACCCAGGTGCAGTATAAAATCGTTTAACTGCATGCCATGCTCGTGAGCAACCTCTTTAAAGCGATCACGCACGGTTTCGCTAATTTTGACCTGCATACTAACAATCTTGAGGCTCATCGAGCCTACTGTAGCATATTTTTAACAGCATTGCTATTTACCGCAAATACTGCACTTTATTTTGTGTCGAATAATTGCGATCAAATCTTTGTCTGGCGTTTCGTCTATGGTGTCCGCCAGGTCGTAATACTGGCAGGCGCAGACTTCCGACAAGGCTTGTGATTCTAGTAATTCCCTCTGTGCTAGTTCCATACTGCTTACCCCTATTCTACCACTTGCTAGCCGAATTATTAACGTGCAACCTATATAAATAGTAATGCTGTTTACCTTAAATAGCAATGCTAATTAACCACTCTTTACAGATATTCCTGTGTATAACTACCCCGAGTGCATTAGGGGTATATAGGTGTAAACTAACAGAGGTGAACATATACTAATACCGCTCTCTTCTTATATACTTACGTATAGGAGCGTAGGAAATGAACGATAAGCTAACGCCTCAACAAGAACGCGTCATAAAACTGCTATTCAAGTTTCGGTTTGTTACTGCTAAACTGCTCGCCCAAGTTCTCGGCATTCGTCCTGATTCAACCTATGTCGTCTTGGAACACTTGGTTAAACTCGGCTACGTTACCAAAAAGTACGACCCTAATTGGCGTATAGACCGCCGGCCAGCCTTTTACTACCTGAACCATGCCGGTGTCCGCGCCGCCCGCAGCCTGCTAGGCGTTACCGAACCCGCCGTCCATGCTCTATATAAAAATGATACCGCCTCCCCCACTTTCATAGACTTCTGCCTAGCCGCCCTCTCCTGCTATTCACCCATTAAACAGAGCCTGCCGAGCGGTACCGAACTGTTCAGTAAGTCCGAGTTAGCCAGATATAAGCAGTTCCCCAAGAACCGCCCCGATCTCTATATCCGTACACCTGAAAAGCATGAGGCGATAGTCGTATTTGCACAAGATATGACAGTAGACACCATGAAAAAGCGCCTGAACGAGCTTGTAGACCATAGCGAGGAAGACGAATGGAGTGGTAAATACCCCATTATCGCTTTCGTTTTGTCGAGCGCGAATGCCAAGCATACCTTTTTGTACCGCACCGCTCTGATGGTAGAAAGCATGGGCATAGATGAGGAAGATCTAATGCTAAAGGCCGCTGACATACATGCCATTTTGGAGAATCAGGGTAGCCCGTGGAGTAGTGTTTATAAACCCAAGCAACTCACGTCATTGCTTTAGGGCAGTTTACCGTCATGCCCAGGACGCATCATTACCAGTCGCGTAACAATATGTCACGCTCCAGACCATCGTAGGATGCGCTGTCCAGTAACCGGCCGTATTTATCTACACACCCAATGATGTGCACTGGGCTACGCCAGCCGTGCCGTCTAGCCACATGCACCCAATAACGGCGGTGCTCTCGGTAAGATATAGGGTTGATGGTCATACCGCCTCCACGATCTCTGCCCAGTTGACCCGCTCAAAAGCATTTTGCAGTAGATCTCGCCACATACACGGCACATCTATCTCATCCTCTAGCTGGCACTGCAACTGCTCCCTTAGCCATTTCGCCTGGTCGTACGTGCTATCGCCGCATTCTTTGGCATCTAGTAGCACACGGTAGTTGTGCTCATCATTGTTAAGCCACAGGTTCGCACACCATGTTTCGTAATTACTCCACCCGCAGTAGTCCTGCGCCACTTGAGGTGTTTTTATGATAGTCGGCATATTGCCCCCTTTCGTTATGAACGGATACCCTCCCGCTCTGTCGGGCAGGCACAGGGTACAAACGCAGCGGGCCAAGGTGGAGACTTGTACTACCTTGGGCCGATGTGTTTTACCCGTACAATGCGGAGACAGAGGGAAGGAATCACGTAGGTTCAGTCATTTCGTTAAACGGGTTAGACTATGGTCATGGCTAGCAACCCCAAGAGACACCACTACCTTCCTCAGACAATTCAGCGAAACTTTCTCGCTGAGGGTGAAAGTAAGCTTTGGTACTACGATCGAAAAAAGGATAAATATGAGCAACGCACACCAAAGGGCCTTGCTCATGCAAGGCACTTATACTCATATATAAACCTTGAGCCTGAGCAAAGATATTCTCTTGAAAAGGCCTTTTCCACGCTTGAAGACAAAGCCGCTCCTGCATTTTTAAAGCTACACAAGGGCCAAGAGATTGATAGCAAAGAACACCACGCGATCTCTGAGTTCGTGGGTATGCAGTACTTTAGGACGCCACCAAAACTAGGGATCATTACGGAGCTGGCCGGCAGAGCCAGTAAATACTCTATTGAGAATATGCGAACCGAGATTAAGAATATGTCCGATGAGGCGTTCTTAAAATTTATCGACAATTACAACAAAAACTCCGGCAACGAACCGTCGAAGATAACTAAAGCCCGGCTTATCAAGACCCTCCTGGAAGGCACCATAACTCTCAATAATGATAAGAATTTGCAATTAAAGACACTCGTCGACGTTGGTACTAGCCTAGGGATTGGATTCTCTGCGCGTGAATGGATAGTGCTACATACAAAACCGGGGAGTGAGTTCATAACATCAGATGTTGCAGTGCATTTGGCGCCAGATGGGAAGCCAGCTCCAAATACTGGATTCGGGCCAGCATCCCCCGGCATGGCCGTCATATTCCCGTTCGCTAAAAATGCTGCACTTATGATCACGAGTGTTCGAAGACCAATCATCATACACTCTGAGTTCGGTGATGAATTCCTAGCCCATGCAAACGAAGGGTTAGCAAGAGTTAGTGGAGAGCTTTACAGTTCGAACAAAGAGCTACTAGAAAAACTTGTTCAGAAAGGAGGCTTGGCGAAAACAACCTTTAGACCTACCTTTGACGAAGCGCAAATACAAAAGATCGCTCAGAAACACTTTTTCGAGGGCGATAGCCAGACTGGGACGGATAATTAGCTGGGCTATCGATTCTTTTGTCGAGGAGGCATAGATGAACCAGGACTACTTATTCGCCTGCTCTTCATCACAAGTGACTTGAGACCTTCCTCGCCCTCATAGGCACGGAGCCGTCCGCTTAGGTAACCTAGCCGATAGTGGATACCGTCGCTCATTAACCGCCAGTTAGTGTCTGCGAGCGCCTTTTCAACCGTCTTCTTTAAGGTCTTCTCGCTATCATAGTCACTGCGCTCACTCTTACCGTCAAGGCAGTTAAAGCCTAGCACAACATCTTTGCCCATTTCAGGTTTATCCAGGCTAAACTCTATATACCCAGCCTTCTCAAGCATTGGTGCGAGTATGGCGGACAACTCGGCAATTTTTGGCTTTTTAATATTAGCCATGGCGTCATAAATATGTTTGTTATCTTCCCGTTCCTTAAATTCCTTGCCCATTTGGATAATACCCTCAAGACGCCATTTACCGTCGCGGTGTTCGTCAAGCATTTTCTTATCTTGCAAGCAAAAAATATAGCGGTCTCTCTCATAGTCGGGGTCTGGATCTTTTTCCTTGTGATTCAGGTCGAGCTTATCTGTGTAGCTATGCTTGCACGATGGACACTTGTGGACAGTAGTTATAACTTTGTCCCGCCGCGTACTTTTCTCTGACATAATGGTTTTACATTTTGGGCACCTTGTAATACGGTGCTCCCACATGCTGCCATCCTCCCAGTATGTACTGTGCTTGCCGCAGTGAGGGCATCGCAGCATAAACAGAACGTACTCCGGGTCGTCATGTGCGTAATCTTCGCCCCGGTGCATAAGATCCTTAGAGGTGATACGCAGACCGGTCTTCCCACAATGTTCGCACACTGGCTCACTAGTTAGCCTAGCTGCGGCAATCTGCTCGTCCTTTGCCTGATCGCTAGCCATCATTTGCTGAATTTCCGACTCGCGTTTATCATAACGCTCCACTAATTCATTTCCGACCATGAGCATATAGAACCAGTTAAGATGCATTACGTTTCTGTACGAGTCTGGCGGCTGGTCAGAAGCAATTTCTAGGAATTTTTTCCGAAACCCCTCAAAGCTCGCATAATTTCGCCGGCCACCCATGACAGTCACGTGATCAAAGATATCTTCGTAGTATTTATGGTCTTTAAGATGAATATAGCTCACATACTAATCGTAGCACTGAGCCTGCCACACAGCCTCGCCATACTCTATGCAACGTGCATATGCTACACTAGCCACGAAAAGCTCGTGTCCATGCAATTTGCGAGAGGACAGGAGCTTTTTTTCTTATGCTCGCCACCCTTTACTTGTGATGATCGTCCTTGAGGTGTGTGGGCTAACGGCAGATATACGATGCATAATCTTGCGCATGGCTCGATTAGAATAGTCATCTTCTGGCGTAACGTATATCCAACTATCCGCTCGTGTGTCAATGACACTGCATGCAAGCCTGACGTGTATATAACCAATCTTACTCTGCATGACATCATTTAGCTCCTTTACGCTCTGGAACATCTGTTGAGCGTAAGGCACTAAGTCAGGTGATTCTCTGCCTACGTCAACGTATAGTGATATGTCGAGATTGATTCTGGGTTTCGTTTGACGTACAGCCTTCAGCAAGCGATCATTTCCTATCTGCGTGAGTCTGGATTTGATATGTTTAGCCGCGGGTATCGCAGACTTTACCAGCGTTAGCGCTACTTTGTGGCTTTGAACCCATGCAAAGATAACAGTGCCTGTTCTTAGCAAGTAGTTTATGACTAGACCCATATCTATGCCCCCGGCTCCCAGCCCTTCTGGGCCTGTGATGATTACATCCATACCACGTGTTCTGTAAAAGGCGGCCGCTTCTTGCGTAACAGTATTAAACATATGCCTACGGTCGTACATTGAGGTATCTTGCTGCAACACGTTTGGATACGTAGTGGGACATATCACGATTGTTTGCTTCAAACCGCCACGTGATTTGCCAGCGTAGCTGTCATACCAAGCTCGACCATACTTCTTGATGGATTCTAAATAATCCGAGGCCTTTGTCATTGAAATCCTTTATGATTATTTAGAGATGTCCATCGACCAGGATAAGTCCATATTCACGTTATATCATACTTACAGCCCGCACGCTTGCGTACGGGCTCTCAGGCGACCGATGTAGCGGCGGACAGCTCATCTTCACCCGGACGGGTCGCCTGATTATTCTTTGACAGCCGTGGCGGCTTAACCTCAACCACTGGTTCGATTGCTGGCTCCACCGACTCCGCTCGCCGCGTATACAGTTCCCGTGATGACTGCCGCACTCGCTCTGCGACATCGACACTACCGGCATCGTTTACGACCACAGTTACGCCACTCATCGGCTCCTGGGCTTCTACTGCCGCTATGCGAACGTAGCAGTTGTACGCTGGCAGGTTTGCAATCTCTCCCTCTTGCAGGAACGGCTTAAATAGCGGTAGCACCAGCCGTTCATCTGCTGGACTGCCGGAGCGAAAGCATACAATCGTGCCCACGTTGGCCAGAATGATATCCACCAGCCGCTGTTGATCCTGCTGGCTCGTACTTTGTTCCGCCATCGTGAGCAGTAGCTTATACTTTCGTGCTTCGCTTAGCATCTGCACAAAGCTCATCGTGGCAAAGTTTTGGAACTCATCCACGTACAAATAGTAGGGCGCGCGGGCGGCATCGCTGACGCGGGCGCGGCGCAAGGCCGCCGTCTGCAGCTTTGCTAGGATTGTCGTGCCGAATAATGCAGAGGTATCTTCGCCCAGTAGTCCTTTACTGAAATTGCAGATCAAAATCTTGTTGCTGGCCAGAATGTCATCGAAGTCTATGGTGGAACGTGGCTGCTCCAGTACCCGCTTGGCGGATGCCGAAAATAGGAATCGCCCGATCTTGGCCGTAACGCCCGCCGCCATCTTCACCCGCTGGAACTCACCAGCTTTGCCCAGCTCGTTTTTCCAGAAGTCAGCCAAGTGTTTATCCTGCAAACCCTTGGTTGCTTTGCGGCGAAACTTGGCGTCGTTGAGCAGATCAAAGATAGTAAACAGTGTGGGATTTTCTAGGGTCAATGCCGTTTGGATTGCGTTACGTAACACGTACTCAATACGGTGGCCACCGCTGTCATCATCACTGAATATTTTACGCAGCACCGATATTGTAGCCTCGGTAACTATGTCCTTTTCGCGAAGTAGGTCATCGCCGGTTACGCCACCCGGCAATTCCAGTAGATTAACACCTATGGGATAGGTAAGGTCATCTGGGTTCATGTAAATCACATCTTTAATACGCTCCTCGGGTATATAGCGTAGGATGCGGTCGGCCAAATCGCCGTGCGGGTCAATTACGGCCACGCCGGCACCTGACTGAATATCCTGCAGAACGGCGTAAAAGAGCATGGTGGTTTTACCATTGCCCGTACCGCCAATGATATACATATGCCGCTCACGTTCTGTCTGCGTTAGACCAATCGGCGTAACCTGCTCGTGGTAATGATTTTCACCAATCGTGATCGCCAGTTTAGTACCGTTTTTGAGTGATATGGGCGCGGGCAGCTGTTTACTCAAAGAGCGCACCACGTTCTCGGTTTGGTTCGTACTGTAGTGTGGGAAATGATACAACGATGCTAATTCAGAAGCGGACAGCACCATACTGGTTGCAAGGCGGCGGTTAAGCCAATGGTTGTAATAGCGTTCAGCAACACGGCTGAACGGCAACCGCCGCTTAGGGTAAATAGTCTGATACTTGCCAGTAGAGTACGCTGCCAGTGCTGCTCCAATCTGTGACTGCCGTTCTCGTGCTTTTACTACATCGCTCGCCAGCACCCGGCTACGGACACTTACCACAAAGTGAGGTTCGGCAAGCTTATCATGCACACCTATCAACAGCTCTTGCTCAAACAGCGATAGTGAACGCTCCGGCTTCTTATGTTCAAACACCCGTTCCCGCTCCATTAGGCGATACTGGTTAGCACTGTTTGATACCGTACCGCCATGTTGCACAGAGGCAACCAGGTCGAGCAAACCGAACAGAAAGGCATTCACTGCTTGCAGGCTTTTACGTACCACCGGCATCGACTGGCGCCTAAGCTGCGTCCCCAGCACCTGGTTATGGAGCAACTTAGCACTGAGCCGCCGGGCTTCTTTTAGCTTGACGGGCGCAGCCATAATCTGCAGCGACACCTCCTCACCATCCCCCAGCTTGGTCATAGCCGCTGTGATGTAGGTCATTGGGTCATTCTGGTCCAACAGCTCAAAGCGCTTTAACGGGTACGCAAAGTGCCCTGTCTGTTTGTACTCCCGTACGTCCCCACCTGTCCTGTCCGATTCAGCTAGCTTTTTAGTCTTCACGCTTGGCGTGTGTGAAGCAATAGCAGCAAGCATCCCCCGTTCAATGCGAATGGGTACGTGCAGCAGGTAACGTATACCTTGTTGCTTGCTACCAATAACTTCTAGTGATACCGCGTAGCTACCATACACCGCGCGTTGCAATGGGTTGCGTACCCACGCCACACTACTGATGTACGCGAATAGCTGTCCGGTTGCCGCCATACCAGGCGCACCACGCAGCGGTGGCATAAGCTCGTAGACCGCGAGCGCTTCGGTAGAGCGCCGCCAGATCATAGACCGCCCTTAGACAACGGATCATGAATGAAACTGTATTTGGTAGCAGCACTGGCAGCGTAGGTCTTGGAGTCTACCATATTAAAGCCAATGGCGTTCATCTCGGATATTGTCCATGCGCCAGTTGACGGGTCTACCGCTGTTACGAATGCTACATGGCCAAGCGCCCCCGCCGTTGTTTGCATGATGGCAGTAGGCGCAGGCGTATGGTCAACCTGATAGCCTGCAAGTGTTGCCATGACTGCCCAGGTGTTCGCATTACCCCAATTCTGCGGGATAGGCTTGCCTGATTGCAGACGCATAAGTGCAGCCCAATAGGTACAGTTACCCCAATCGTAGCCAGTTATGGAAGCGTCGCCTGTGCCTGTGTAGTAGCCGGATGGATTGCTTGCAATGACTACGGGATTAGTTAGCCCAAAGACTGCCGCCACCGGCAGGCAGACAATGACGACAACGGTTGTCAGTGCAATGCCTATCTCCTTCTTGACACTTGCTCCCGACTTCATGAGCAAAAGGAGTCCAGGGTTCACGACTGATACAACTCCGCTGGATTAGTCGTAATGAGCGGATGTTCCTTGTCGTTGGCCACCACTTTAACCGCAACATGATTTTGATCGGCAATAATCAGGGCATCGCCGCGTTCGCAGGTTAATAGGAAACTCTGCTCATATTCGCTGAGATTAAACTCACTCACTACGTTTTTAATCGTGGTGGTGTCCTGCCGCATCAAAATACGGAGCGCCGATTGCGATGCGATAGCCCGGCCGTAGTCGTTATGCAGAAAATCGTTTGCCTGCTGTGAGATTATGGATACGCCTAGATAGTATTTGCGAGCGCGGCGCACCAGCCCGGCCACGAATCGAGCGCTTTCTTCGTGCTCAAGCAACAACCAACCCTCGTCTATGATAAGCAACCGCTTTTCCGGCTTGGCCTTAACCTGGTTCTGTACGAAGTTGGAGATTATGAGCATCATAATCTGCCGCAGGCTTTCGGGCAGGTCTTTGATGTCGAATATCACCAGCCGGTTATCGAGTTTGATGTTGGTTTGTTCATTAAACACGTTGGCGAGCGAGCCATGCACATACTTATCTAACCGTTCGCAGAGCTGGAACTGTTCAAGCACTTGCAACTCGTAGTAGAGGTCACTTAGCAGTGGCTGCTTGCGGACGTCCGAATACATACGCAACAACGCCTTATCTATTGCCGCCTTTTCATGCGGACGTAAGCCCTCCGCCATAAGGCCGATCACTTCTGTCAGGTCTTGGACATGCTCGGCCAAATGATCGCGCGTGCGTAGTGTTGTAGCCAAATCAAACGGATTAATCTTCTCGGTAGACGTGGCTGACAATTTAATATACGTGCCATCAACCGACTCGCTCAGCATTTTATACTCACGCTCCGGGTCAATCACGATGGTTTTTGTTCCCTGCATGAGCTGGCGTAATATCTCAACCTTTGTAGCGTAGCTTTTACCCGAACCACTCTGCGCAAACACGATGCTGTTCGCATTATGGAGACTAAAGCGGTCAAGGATAACAAGCGAGTTATTCGACTTATTCACGCCGTACAATATACCCGACTCTTGGACTAGCTCGGACGACATGAACGGGAACGCCAGTGCTGCCGAAGAACTATCCAGGTTACGTTTCTGGTTAAGTTGGTCTTCACCACGTGGCAACACCGATTGCAGCCCCTCAATTTGTTGATATCGGGCGACTTTAGCGTAAAACAAACGTGCCGACAATGTGGTTTCGAGTAGGGTCGTAACCTTGTTGAGCTCCTCCAAGCTATCTGCACGCAGCGCAACGTAAATTGAAAGCTGGAACAACTTCTCTTGTCCCCGCTGGATTTTGTCTCGTAAGTCCATTGCAGATTCAAGCGGATCAAGCACCTCCGAACCGACAATTTTGCCTGACCGTATCATCTGGCGCTTGGTACTTTCAAGCTCGGTAATCTTACGGTGGAGTTTTGGGAGTGCCTGCAGCGCATCAACTTCGTGCATATGATAGCTAATATCTACGTCATGGTTAAAGTGAATCAGATTATCGAGCCAGCCGCTGCTTGCCACAAACGGATAGCCGGAGATGAAGAGTGTACGAATATATTGCCCGTCAATCTCAAGGTAGCTCGGCTGCTCCTCTAGCCCGGCGTATGATAGTACATCTACGGCATCCTGATCACCAAAGCTCAAGGCCAGCTCTTTCGGGCGTTGGTCACGCTCAATCTTCCATTGCTTAACTTTTTCGAGTGGCGCAATCATACGGCCTCCTTTTTGACGTAGCCAGTATGCAGCAGCTCAAGTGCAGCGCTGCTTAACGGCATCTTTTTAGCGGCAGCGGGGTCGTAGAAACTGTAAAACAAATCTAGTGCCTCAAGACTGGTTAGCTCGTGCGAACGCATCCCGATTCGGGTCAGACCCTTGCTTACAATGTCGCTGGTTATGTTGAGCTGCTCACGGGCAATCTCAAAATCACCTTTCGGCTCGCGGTACGGCACCACAACGTAGAAACGTCGTGATAAGATTTTGTTTGCTTCGATTAGCCTGCGCACGAAGCTCACATAGCTGGTAAGTTGTGTGCGGTAAATCTTTTCCGGCTCTTCCAAACGGCGCTGCTCCATACTTTCAAGGTAGCTGTCCATATCAACTTCGCGTACCCGTATGATAATTTGCAACGGCGTGCTAAGCGAGTTGATAAAGCTCTGGTAGGTTTCAATGATGGCGTCCTGCTCCTCTTCGCTTTTCAGCTCAAAGTTAAGCGATGAAACCTCAAGGATTACGCGATATTCGTTGTTCGGTAGCAGCAGCACACCATCCCTGACGCCATTAAGCTGCATCTGCTCACGAGCGCTAACCCTCTTGTTTGACTTCTGTAACAAGGACACGGAATCCCCCTTTCTTGTCAGTTAGGAACTGCACCCTCGCGCTTGGGTTAGCAATAAGATTTTCAAGCCGGGTAATCTCGTCTAGCCCCAGTGATAGTCTGCGACGTTCACGCGCTGGCTCCGCTTGTTCATAGGGTTCGGGTTCTGGATCTTGTTTGATTGTCTGTAGGCCATTACGTCCAAACGTAGAGTTCTTGCTGGCGACGTAGTATCGCGGTCGTGTGTTGTACTTGGCAAATATTGCCCCCCAGTGCAGGAGCAACTTGCCCCGTATGCGGATGGCTAACGAGCAGCATAGAAGACTCAGTAGTGCCACCAGCGCCATCTTGAATCCGTTAAGCTTCATAACCGGCGGGAATAACGCATATATGCCCGTACCGATAAATAGTGGCGTAACCAGTAGGACGAGCTGGGTGAGGCCAAGGCTGCCGGCAACCTTATCTTCTACGGTTGTCACCTGCGCCGGTACGATAGCGGTTTTCATGATTCGTCCTTTTCGATCTTAGGTTTAGCGGACGCTTTAGTCTTGATAGCGGGCGTTTTGACTGCTGGCTTGGGAGTGGGAAGCTCATCATCCCAGATCATGTGATCGACACCAGCGGGCTTGTAGCCTGTTCTGGGCTTACTCCCACTCCCTGAAGATCGCGCCTTAACTGTTGAGGTACGGGCGTTTGCTGCGGCTTCAGCGGCGACTGGCGACAGGGATCGCTTAGCACGAGCGCTACTCACAGTGGCGTTTACAGCTCTGGCCCGGCCGCCCACAAATGCCATGCCATTCATAAACTCACCGCCGAGTTTACGTAGTGTGCGCGGGCCAACACTGGCGTAAGTAAGTTGCATCATAACGCCCTGCGTCTTGAGTAGAGCGATGACAGTCGCCAGGCCAACGATCATAGACATCATTGGGTCGGGCGTGCTACCTGGCGATGCGGTCGTAAGCCCCGCAAAAATTGACGCCGCCAGCAGCAGGATGACTACATGAACGAATAGGACAAATATAGTAGTGATGTATGCCTTGATGGCGCTTAGGGCAAAATCCTTGAACCCAGGCACAAGCCATAGTAGCGCGATTAGCGGCGATAGCGCCGCACCAATGTAGAGCGTAACTAGCCGGCCAACGTAGTACACGAGTAAAATCACTGCCAGTACCACAAACACCAGCATGATAAGCATGGCGGCCAGCCCCATACCATTCGCCTGTTTAGCTATGTCTTGTAGCACTGACCAGACAGATGGCGTATTAAAACCAATCTGTAGGGCGTGAATCATGGCGTTGCTCAAACCGATAACGCCGTCTATCAGAAAGAAGGATGTGTTCATGAGCAGAAACGTCATGCCGATTTGCGGCAGCAGATGCTTAAATTCAAGCTCGTCAAAACCCAGCGAGGAAGCACTCATAACCTGAAAACCCACCAGGGCTATCACCAACACAAACACGCCGTCGGCAATGCCAAGAATGGTCAACCATAAATCAACAACTGTTTTGTTGTCGCCCATCAGCGGTGTACTACTCGTGAAGTATGACAACGCGTTCAGAAACGGTGCCGCCACCGACTGAATGATATTGTTCAGTACACCGACGATAGTTTTGATTATGACGTCAGTTATACTCAAACCGCCAGAATTAGGCTGGACAGGCGTAAGCTTGGGCAGTGCAGTTGTAGGGCTGACCGCTGGCTGATGATAGGCGTGCATCAGTATTAGCGCAAGCGTGCCGGCGCCCACCACAAGGCATAGTCCAATCAGCGCATTTTTAATGACTTTCTTCGCATGTTCAAGGTTCTCCGGCTTGCCGGTACTCGTCATGTAGAGAACGCCACCCTGCACCAAGAAAAAGGTGAGACCCAACGAAGCAATGCCCGCCATTGTCACTAAGACGGGCGTAAGGTAACTGGAGATAGCCGTATGCGCTGAACTCATGTCGGCTATCCTGGTGAAGATTGCCGCGTTCATCACGCCGCCCTAACTGCCGAATGCGTTGGTTGCTAGGGTGGTAACGATGTTACTTAAAACAAACGCTCCAATGGTGATGGCGAGGCCAATTGCTGACCACATAACTGTTCGCTTGGCACGATCCAAATGCTCAGGATTGCCGGAACTAGTTATGTAACTGTACCCGCCCACAACGAAAAAGCCGGTCGCTACAAGACCGGCAAATCCTGCCAGTACTTGTATGACACTTCGTATGAACGATTCCACCTGGCTTACGCCCGCCGCGTCTGCGGCAAATGCTTGGCCAAATACAACTAATGGTAGTCCAGCGGCTACATAGAGGGACACAATTTTGAGTTTTTGGTTTGTACTCACTCTGTTACTCCTCCCCTTTGTTTGTAAGCTGATTATTAGCATGGCATTTGCAAAACTGCCAATACATTTTATAGCGTAAGCATTGACAGAGGTGAAAGCGTAAAAACATTCAACAGAGGTCGATTAGATACGAATGTCTTTATCTATGTAGACTATATTACTACGCTGTGCTTGGTGATATTATTGGGACATGATTTCTCTTGACGGAGTAAACGCTGGCTCCAAGGCCGTGCAATCTGTTTGTGCTGCGGCCCTTGCTATAATCGCTGTCGTAAGTGCGCTGAACTTTGGT
>JAICKC010000031.1 GCA_025928155.1 Candidatus Saccharimonadota bacterium | reverse complement strand
CGCGGTGGACGCGGTGGACACCGCCGGGCAACTGCGGCCCGAGGCTGACGACTTCCCGCAGCCGGCCTGAGCGCCCGGCGGCGCGGCCGTCCCGCGCGCTTTGCTAGATTCGCGGCATGCGCGCCCCCATCGGAGACTTCGACGACGCCCGCCCCGCCACCGAACGCCGCGAACTGGTCTTTAAAATCCTCCGGATGGTCACTTGAGGGTGAGCCATCGACGTTCAGAAAGTCAATTGCCACCCTGCTCGCAAAGGTATGCTGAGAGTAATTGGGCGGCGATACATGGCGGATTGTTTGAGCAATATCACCGTGATAACCCTTCATGAGCCAGTGAATGAAGACCACGATTTGGTAAGCCGGCGAGCGGTAACAGGAAGCTACGAGCAACTTGCGGCCGGAGTACTTGCGCATAAACTGTTTGTGCATGCGAGTGTAGGCCTCAAAAGTAAGGCGCGGCACATATTGCTCGCCCAGTACCTTTTGCTCGCCCTTTTCGGTGTACTGTTGGCTGGTAATTGTCACAAGGTCTTTTGGCACCGGTTCAAGATCACCGGCATAGGGGGTTTTGACATCGTAATCCCGTGGTTGGAGGTTACGAATTTGCTCAAAGACAGCCCACTGCTTAGCATTGAGCGAAGCCTTCATCTCACCAAAGGTAACGATTGGTGTCAGGATACCCTGCTCTTTTAACGAGCTAAACGTGCTCGGGAAGGCTTTTAGAACCATTTCGTCAAAGGCAGTAACGGGCTCGTTCATGGTTTATAGTGTAGCGTATTCGGGAAAATACTTGGCCAGACCCTGCAGGAGGCCAGGCGTAAAGTTGTCGGGGTGCTGGATAATTTGGGTTTTGAGCTCGACAGAGGTGAACCATTGGAGCTTGCTTATCTCCTCGGCCTCAGGCTTCAGCACGACATCGTAGGGCACTTGTGCCAAATATACCCGCTCAAACTGATTGACAATGCGGCCGTCGTCCAAGGTATTGTTGGCGCGAAACGTACCGAGCCCTTTAAGCGCTACGCCATACAGACCAAGCTCTTCGGCGAGTTCAGCGGCCGCCGCCTGGTCGTAGGTCTGACCGGCGTCAACATGCCCGCCGGCGGCCGGATCCCAGCAGTTGGGGTAGACCTTGACGGACGGCGCACGAAACTGAAGCAGCATGCGCCCTTGGCGGTCCTGGACATAATTGGAGACGACGCGGTGGTACAGCCCTTTTTGCCAGACGTCTGCCAGGGTCGCTGAGCCAATCTCATTATCATTCCCGTCTACCACTACGACCGGCGGGTATTTTCGGGTGTCAGACATATACCCATTACTCCTGCGTGATAATGGCTAGAATATCCGGGCCGTAGCGGTCGAGCTTGCCCTGGCCCATACCTTTGACGCCGAGGAGAGACTGAGAGGTTTGGGGTTTGCGGCGGGCCAGCTCCTCGAGCAGCTTGTCGTGAGCGACGATGTACGCCGGCAGCTGGTCTTTTTTGGCGCGCTCCAGCCGCCACTTTTTTAAGCGATCGAACAGTGCCTCGTCGTATGGCGCCGGGACCTCGATGTAGCCTTCGGCTTCCGGGTCCGGCTCGGATTCGTCGGCGGCGTCTTCAGTGACGTTGGCCAATGCCTCAGAGCTGGCACGTAAATCTGCGTCAAATTCAAAAATCATCGGGTGCATGGCTAGCGCCATCTGGTTGATACCATTGAGAAACACACCATCCATACTGCGCACACGACTGAGAGCCACATAGCCCATGCCGGGCGTAAAACTGCGGCTGAGGTCGATTTCGGCCGCGTCCAGGCTCATGCCCTGACTTTTATGAATAGTAATTGCCCAAGCCAGGCGCAACGGCAGCTGGCTGACCTCGGCACGCACCCGACCGTCCTCTTCAAGCTTCCAGCCGTGACGTTCAACTTTTATTTCGCGACCATTCGGCAAGTGTACCACTGGGGTGTCGCCGTCGAAATCGACTACCCTACCGCGGGTGCCGTTCACAAACCCTTTGGGAAAATCGTTGGCCACGAACATGACCTCGGCACCTTTCTTAAGCTCCAATCGCCCCGGCGCCAGCACGCTTTTTTGCAGCTGCTCCACCTTAGCCGCTTGACCGGTCGTCTGCGCCTCATACACCTTGCCGTCATCTAGGATGTCCCTAAGGTGGCGATCGTTAATGCTGTCCACGTCCATGTTATGGCTATAGAGTCGCGTCACCACTAGGTCACCGGGGCGCTTTTCGCGCAGCCTCTCTTGCAGGGCCGCTTCGTGTAGTTCGTTTACGTCGCCACGGCGCATAGCTTCCAGCAGGTCCAGCAGTGGGTCGCCTGCCTGAGCCTGACGGTGCTGTTCGGTGATGTAGCAGATTTTAGGACTTAGCGCTTCCCAGGCAGTACTGAGATGCGCGAAATCGGCCATGCCAGAGCCACGCGAAATCGGCGGCAATTGAAACAAGTCGCCCACCAATATCACCTGTAACCCGCCAAATGGCTGATCGCTCTTACGGAGCAGCTTGGCTACTTCGTTGACCATGTCGAGCCGGTGGCCATGCAGCATGCTCACCTCATCGATGACCAGCACATCAACGCCATTGTAGCGCTTGCTAAGACGATCGTTCTTAGCCAGAATCTCTTTGTCCCAGTCACTTAGGAAATCTTTGATGCCCAGCCCCGACCAACTGTGAATAGTCGTGCCACCAATATGTGTCGCCGCAATGCCAGTGCTGGCTGTGACAGCGACCATCTTCCCCGACCGGGTTGCCCGCCGGATAAAATCATTAATCACATATGTTTTACCAGCCCCTGGAGCCCCGGTCAAAAATACCGAGTTGCCGTCCAGCATTACCTTTAGAGCTTGCGCCTGCCTCACCCTGTTTAAGCTCCAGGCGGAATTAGCGATTCGTCTTCTCTGTCGGGCTTGAGCAAACGCTTTTTGATGATTTCGTAGCGCTCGCCAGTAACCGGACTTTCCATGTAGTCGTCATTCATCAGGTTAATGACCTTGGCGATATCCTTATCGTCTATGACGATAATGGCGCCGCTGTCATCCGGTATGACGCCCAGGTCAAGATCTTCGGACTGCTGCAGGATCTGCTCCTGTGTCACCTTACCCACTTCCAGTTTTTGTAGCTTTTTGACGAGGGCTTTCTTGTCTTTGACCAATGACTGAATTCCTTGCCCCTCAGCAAAACTGAGCCGGTAGGTCTCCTCGATTTCGCGGATTTTGCTTTCAGCAATCGCCTGTTCCTTGGCGTCGTAACCGAAGAGTGTTTTGAGCTTGGGCTGGCTAAATACATACAAATCCTGGTCAATCACCAGCAACTGCGGGTCGGTCGGCAGCCTGAGCGCCGCGTCAGCGTCGAATGGGATAAACTTGTCGCCGCGCAGCATCCAGCCCACCTTGCCCTTCATGACCTGACTCTTGGGCAGCACTTTGGCTACATAGAACGGCTTGGGCATCTCTGGATGGCGAATACGTGCCAGTACGCCCTTCATGTGGCTGATGTCGTGCTCATCCTCTTTGAACAGTACAATTTCGTGTTCCTGAGTTTTGAGCCAGCCCAATGTCTCACGCAACTTATCCACTTTATGCACTTGCGTACGCTGTAATACCAGCTCCTCGGCCTCGGCCTGTTCGAAGCCACGCACGATCAGCCCCTTGTCGATGCCTTCCAAGATAAATTCGAGCATTTCATCGATGAAAATCGGCTCCAACTGCTTCTTGAGCGGTTCAGCCAGCGCAGTCTTGTACAATACATAGTTTTTGCTAATAAAAAATAGCTCGACTTTCAGTTCGTCCTTGTACTGCACGAGGTTGTTAGCCCAAGCAAATACATCGGTTTCCTGGTAGTTTTCCGGCCGGAAACCGTCGTCCGGCACAATGTCGGCCGGAGCTGTTGCCGCGACCAGAGTGGCGGGTGTGCTAGCGTCTGTGTCCATCAGAAAATCATTGTACCGTAAGTTTTCGCCAGGACCTGCTGTAAAATTTGCTTACAGCCGCATGCCCTGGCGGGCTTTATTGGCCCACTCGTCGGCCAGTTCGTTGCCGGGATCGTTATTGTGACCGCGCACCCAGTTCAGTTTGGCCTGGGAGTTTCTGTAGAGCGGATACAGCTCCTGTACGATGTCGAGGTTCTTGATCGGTCCCCCAGATTTTTTCCAGCCCTTGGCTGCCCAGCCGGACGCCCATTTAGTCAGCACGTTTATCCAGAATTCGCTGTCGGTGTAGATTTCGCACGGTTCGGCGGCCGCGAGCCGCAGCGCATTCATGATCGCGTAACCTTCCATGCGGATGTTGGTTGTTTGCCGCGCGCTCACACCCGAATCATCCGGCTCAGTACCGAGCGCTGCCGGTTTACCGTCTTGTATCACGGCGTAGCCGCCTGGCCCGGGGTTTGGGCTGGCGCTGCCATCGGTGTAGTACGTTTGCATCACTTTAGTCTAGCATGTACTAGACGTCTTTTACTGGGCCGCGCAGCAAACATTCGGTGATGTAGTAGCCGTTTGCCCCCTCCTGCCGGCTGCGGATTTCGTGCCGGTCTGAGAAATAATCGCCGTCCGCCGCTGTGCGGTACTGCACTTCGGCGTAGCCGCGGGGCTCATTCGCAAACAGCTGCCCAGAATACACCACAAACTGCTGCGTCTGACCCGGCTGCAGCTGAGCGTCGAGCTGCCGCACCACGCCAAGCAACAGTATCCGGTCCAGAAAAATCGGCTCGGCGGACTCGTTGCGAATATCGGCATACACATCCAGCCGGCCACCACTCACCTGATTCTCGACACGACCGACCCGCACCACTGGCGGTGTTCTGCGCGTAGACGTTTGATTCTGCTGCGCCACTGGGCCGAGCGCAGTATCAGTTTGATTGGCCTGCAGTGCAGCCAGCTCGGCCGGCTTGAGTTCGCCTTGCGATTGTTTGGGCTCAAATACCGGTTTGCCGGAGAGCACTTTGCCAAGGGAGCCAAAAAAGCCCATTGCCGTTAACGTCCACCTGAGTTAGTGCCGGGATCTAATGGTACTACAACCCACAAAATGACATACGGCAAAAGCCCGGGCAATCCGCCCGGTAACAGCAAGATAGCCGCCACGATCCGCACGATAACGGGATCGATGTCGAAATATTCGGCAATGCCGCCGCAAACACCGGCAATCATACGGTCATTGCGTGAGCGGTAGAGGCGTTTAGTCATGTACACAGCATATCATTCACCGCACGCACAGCGATAGCCACGCCTGCGCGGCGAATAATCACCCCGAACAGAATAATACTCACCACTACAACATACGGAGGATACGGCATAGTAATCCAGTTGAAGCCACTCAGAGCACCCAACTCAAATCCCTAACCAATACCCCGCAACGTGTCCAGGTTACTCATGAGACGAGGCTCGGTTTGGTGCTGCCGCGTAGAAATCACATACATACGGTAACCACCACTGACAGTAACAGGCGTCGGCAGCGCCAGGAGTGCCAATCTCATACCGCTTAATTGATACTACTTGACGGATATAAAACAGCCCGGACGCTAGGGATGCAGCCAGCCGATGATGAGCGCCATCACGAGCACTGTCACCAGCTCGTGTGCGGAATTTAGGATGGTGAGCTTTTTGCGGCGCATTTCAAACGTATCATGTACATACAGGCGGCCAGCAGTGAAGCCCAGCCACAACCAGAGTGCGAGCATCAGCGCATCTTGCAAATAGCCATCGCCAGTGTAACGGGTCGCCAAAAACGACACCGCGGCTAGCACATACGCCATCACCAGTGATGCCACGAACACACTGCCGTACATCCAGGCCATCTTACCTGGCTGCCGCGCACCGCGCATTTCGTCCATTTTGACGCCAGTCAGCTTCATCCACTGCTTGCCGAATGCCCCCGGCATGTACCACAAGCTACCCACAACCATGCTCGAAATAGCGGCCAGCAGCACGCCCCACACGTTTACTTCGATGCTTACCATAACCCCCTCGCCCTCCAGTTAGTTATATACAGATTATGCGCTGAACGCCCAGGTAATGTCCAGGTTTTATTTAAATAAAGACTTCCTGCGCGGTCGGGTAGGCGTTGTAGCCTTTAGTACTCATGCTGGCACAGTAGGCGCCGGTGTCGTAGATAGCGAGCAGGTCACCGATGTTCGTCCGGTTGAGTTTGCGTGGGCCAATTCCCTCGGGATCGTGTGGCGCGGGCGTCAAGATATCGCTGGTCTCGCAGTTGTGGCCGACTACCGCGTAATCGGTCTGTTCGTTTATGTCGTTCAGCACCTCGATGCGGTGCTGTGCACCATACATAGCTGCCCGCAGGAAATCGTTCATGCCGGTGTTTGTGCGTAGGAAGGCGTAGCCGTCCGTGCCCGTATCGACAATGTCTACCACCTCTGTTATAAGCACGCTGCCATGCGCCACCAGCCAGCGGCCCGGCTCAATCTCGAGCAGGAGCTGGCGGCCGGTTTTTTCGGCAAATTCGGCGAGTTTTTGGCCAAAAAGCTCAGAGACGAGCGGCATGTCGGCTTCAACCTCGCCATCCATGTAAGCAATTTTGAAGCCGCCGCCGATGTCCAGACTCGTGACGTCCGGCATCTGCTCGGCAATATGTAGGCCCGCGTCCAGAATGTCGCCCCACTTGCCCGGGTCGCCGCCTGTGCCGACATGTACGTGCAGCCTGTCGATTTTTATCCCCTGCTCTCTTGCGAACTGCAGCGCCTGCGGTAGGTACTGGTGCCACAGCCCGAAGCTGGCGCCCACGCCGCCCGTCGTATTACGGTTATTAAAGCCGGAGCCAATACCAGGATTTACGCGCAGTCCCACTGTGTCCTGACGGTTTTCGGCCGCCGCAAACAGTTCCAGCTGGTGCTGGCTAGTGGCTACAAACTTCACGCCCGCTTGCAGCAGTTCCGGCAGCTTGTGCGCCGGCTGCTGGCTACTAAGGCTAATCCGCTCACCCCTAATTCCTTGTTCCAGCAGCTGCACTGCTTCGTAGCTGCTGCTAGCATCGAAGCTCAAGCCTTCCTCGCTGAACATCTTCACGATTTTCGGGTGCGGATTCGCCTTCACGGCGTAACGCACAGTGAGCCCATACGGCACCTGCAGCCCCATGAGCTCCTGCGCCCGGCTACGCATACCCACCGGGTCATACACATACAGTGGCGTGCCGTGCTGCGCCGCCAACTCATGCGCCACAGCAATGCTAATTGATGTTTTTACATCTTCCGTCATTACTTTTATGATACCACGGCTACAGAGAGGGCTCGATGATCTGCCAGATTTCGGGCAGCTCGGTAAACCGACTGCCGAGGTGGTGGCCGTTTGGCACGACCGTAATTGGCGCATCGAGCTTCTTCGCAAGGTGCTCGGCCTGCTCCAGTGGGCAGTATGGGTCGTCCTCGCCATGCAAGAATGCCAGCCGGTCGGCTTTTGACTTAATCTGCCCAAAATCGAAACCTGCGGACGGGAATAGGTGCATAAATTGCTCCCTTAGCATGCCGGCGGCCGCAACCCGTTCCTGGTATTCCTCGGGGATTTCCAGGTCAGCCCATGCGCCGACCATTACGCCCAGCCATATGCGTGGCATACGCTTGTCCATGAGTAGGTTCAGCACCTCCACGGCCCCACTACTGTGGCCGACTACGATGTTATCCGTGAAATCGTGCTGGCCATCCAGCAAGAAGTTACCGTAGGTTTTACGGTCTGGGGTATGGCAATCTGGCAGCTGCGGCGCCCACACTTCGTAGCCTGCCACCTCGAATTTGCTCTTAAGCCATGGAATCCAAATCCCTTCTGGGCTTCCGTCCGTCCCGTGTAGAATTACCGCCCGTCTCATGTTGACGTCTCCTGTTTAACTGCTTTTCCGCCGCGCGATACCAATATCGCTAGCACACCTGACAGAAAGCCGATAGCGCTGACGGCGAACGCCCTCCAGCTTTCGGTTTCGGGGCGCAAGAGCGCCTTTTTGAACGTCAGAAAGCCAGCCACGAAATCCGCGAATATACTACATAGCTCGGCAGCATAGGAGAGCACTTACTTGAGAGCTTCCAAAAGCCCGTCAATAGACATTCGCTCCTGCTTGGTGGTGTCACGATGACGGACAGTGACGGTGTCTTTAGTGCCGCCTTCCAGCGTAGCAAAATCGACGGTTACGCAGTACGGAACGCCGATTTCGTCCATTTTGCGGTAATTTTTCCCGACGTTGCCGGTGTCCACCCACATGACCGCGCCCAATCCTTTTTTGAGCACGGCGTAAACCTCGCGGGCTTTGGCAACAAGCTCCGGCTTGTTCTTAGCCAGCGGCAACACGGCGACCTTGACCGGTGCGAGATACGCGGGCAGTTTGAGGTAAATGCGCTTTTCACCATTCACTTCGTCTTCCGTATAAGCCGCAGAAAGCACTGCCATCAACGCACGTTCCACACCAAACGACGGCTCAATTACATGGGGTACAAATGCCGGGCCGCCGTCTTTGGGCCGGTATTCCATGTTCTTGCCACTCACCCGCTCGATATTACGCAGGTCAAAATCTGTGCGGTACGCCAGGCCGAGCAGCTCTTCACGGCCGATCGGGAAATCGAACTCGAAGTCTACGGTACGCTTACTGTAGTGAGCGCGGTCCTCAGCCGGAACCTCCAGCTCGTGCACACTTTCGGCTGGCAGGCCGAGGGCGTCACACCAGGCGTGAACGCGCTTGATCCACTGCTCAAACGCCGGCTCCCAAGCGTCCGGACGTACAAAATACTCAATTTCCATCTGCTCGAACTCACGGCTGCGAAAAATAAAATCGCGCGGAGATATTTCGTTACGGAACGCCTTACCCTGCTGGGCAATACCAAATGGCATATCCGGATAGTATGTGTCTACCACGCTTTTGAAGTTGGTAAAAATACCCTGGGCGGTTTCGGGTCGCAGATAGCTTACATCAGTAGCGTCATAGAACATGAAACCACCAAGCTCGTTGAAGCTATCTTTCAGGTCAAACTGCTTTTCTGGTTCGCCATTCTCGTTTTTGAAAACGACATGAGCTTCAAGCCCCCCAGCTTTCTTACGCTCCCAGCTGGAATACTTCGGGCCCGTGACCGTCTTGAACATCATATTGAACTGCTCAGGTTCGCTAAATTTCCCCTTTTGACCACAAGTCGGGCACGAGGCAGACATATCAATTTTGTCCGCACGAAAGCGGGAATGACAGTTCATACACTCTGTGAGCGGATCCGTGAAGGTCTCTGTATGCCCGCTCGCCTGCCAAACTTTCTGGTTCATCAAAATCGCGGCGTCTACGCCGAGCATGTCCTCGGCATCATCCACGAACATCTTCCACCACAGCTGCATGATATTGCGCTTGAGCGCCACACCGAGCGGTCCGTAATCCCATGTACCGCTCAGGCCGCCGTACACGTCACTGCCCGGGAATATAAATCCCCGCCGCTTGGCCAACGAAACGATATCTTCTAGTTTTACGTCGCTCATGATTCAAAAGGTCTCTTTTAGGTTACTGATTTGGGCTACAAGAAAATAACTAATACAGGCCGAGGCCCGGATTACCCGTGACCTTCCGCACACTACCAAAACCAGCAAACCGCACCGTGTTCATAAACTGCATTATACCAGAAACTTACCTGTGGATGTGGGCAGACGCCCTACATATTGGAGCCTGCGCTCTCTGACAGTACATGCAGGCGCTCGAGCCTGTTATATGGATCTCCTGGTAAGTGATGCACCAGCGCATATACGGGAGTTCTGGCCGCGCCAGTACGGGCCGCCTCTATGGCTGTCGCCCGACTGTATATCATCATCTCTTCTTCGGCGACAGGAGCAGACACTGCGGGATACGATGCGTTTCTGGAGACCGCTACGTGGCCGATACCCCGCTCGTCGAGTTCGGGTGGAGACGCCATATGGGTTGCAGGAGTTCTGCGGTAGCCTTCCCGGGTAACCCAGACGTCCCGCGTCAGCACCCTATGCTGTATGACTGACGGGTTTCGATATACTCGGATCAACGAAGCAGTTACAAGCGTGTTCAAACGTATACCCTGCTCGCGCTCAGGTGCGTGACCCCAAAGTGCCTTCAAAACTTGCAGCATACTCGGCTCCCCGAAAGACAATTTAAGTGTCTTCTCCACGCCTTCTCTCTCGCCCTGCAACGGGATCCGATGGAAACCAAGCTTCTCACCCCGCATCCATCGGTCTATCTGATGCACCCATATCTCGTAGTCGTGCGGTTCGTCTGAGCCCACTTCCAGTGGTGCGGCATATATTTCCGACATATAGCTCCTTGTCAGAGACGAATATACTGCTGTCGCATAGATATAACAAGGTTTGCCGAACGTTTTGTCAGCTGATGTACATCTCCTATCCTCACTAAAGCATATGGGGGGCTACCGCTGAAAACAAGCCGCAAAAACTTGATGCTATCGGTTCCAAACGCTCCATCCGGCCGAGCGGTAAATGCGCTGTCGTCGAGAATGAATTCATAGGTTTGGCCGGCGACAAGCTTGGTGCCGTCCGGTTCGGTTTGGAGATTAGGGGTATGGCCGCTGAGCCGCAGTAGCTGAGCGCCGAACCATAGCCTGATAAGGTCAAGGGGCATGGTCGGGTCATCGAGCGCCGCAAAGGCTTGCTGCAGCAAGTG
>JAICKC010000024.1 GCA_025928155.1 Candidatus Saccharimonadota bacterium | reverse complement strand
ACCGCTATTAACGCCGGACCGGAGTTCAAATTTAATGAAGCGGTGTCGTTCAGCATTGCCTGCAAAGACCAAACCGAGATCGACTACTTCTGGGAGAAACTCTCGCGCGTGCCAGAAGCCGAACAGTGCGGGTGGTGTAAAGATCAGTTTGGCCTCAGTTGGCAAGTGGTGCCGGCGGCTATGGGCGAGCTTATGCAAAAACCAGGTGCCTTTGCCCGCATGATGCAGATGAAGAAGCTCGTCATCGCCGACTTTTAGAGTAGGGGAGGTGAAAGAAGGTTGACATAACGTAAGTATTATGTTAATATGTCTTGAGCTTCGTGAGTATTTGCACTCCGAAGTACCTTGACAGATAGACATGAGATACATAGGGTGCAGTGTGCGCTTAAAGCCACTTAAGCGTACATTGCACCTTGTGTGTTGATAACACATGACACAGCAAGCTCTGCGCCGTTAGTCAGAACACCAACCGACAGATTGGAACGGCACATGCGCAACACGCCCATCTACAACAAGTCAGGCTTTGCCGGCGGCCACTACGCCATCGACATCGCCCTGTCCGGTGAGCGCGCGAACGGACTCAGCAACCGCACCGTCAACCGCATGCGGCGCTACGTCACCGGACTCATGGACGACTACGTCGTGCCTGAGATCGATGGCCTGGCTCCCGCGACGCGCACCGGCGGCGAGGACAACGTCACCGTGGTTCGGACAAGGCTCGGCTACGGCCTGACCAAGTCCCTGCGCGTGGAGGTCTCCATCCTCCTGGTGGTCTACACCACCGGCAAGGAGAACGACCTCTACGAGGCCCTGGCCGACGGCATGCACAACCTGCACCGGGTCTTGGCGATCGCCAACCCGCCCAAGCAGCCGCAGACCGACGCGACCATGACCGTGGTGACCCTGGAGGCCCTCATCCTGAACCTGCCCGACCCGGCCTTCACCGGCATGCGGCAACCGTCCAACAAGGAGGCCCTCAGCTTCGGCCTGCTCAGGAACTACGGCGGCAGCGCCCCCGCTTTCCACGGCCCGCAGCCGATGCACGACCCGCTCGGCGAGTACGACTTCGGCTACTACAGCCGCGGTTAGCTCCGGCGATCCCCACCACCCCTGGCGTGAGCCCGGCTGGATGTCCATCCGCATATGACACCAGCCGGGCTTGCCCAGCAAGGTCGAATGACCACCAAGTGTAAGTGGGTGCTTCTAGCGTCCGTGTTTCTCAACCCCCCTCTCATGTCTTCTGTCATTTCCCCTTATCCCACAAAGGCAGCTTATCGTCCGTTACTCAGCCGACCAACCCCAGAACTTGACTTACTAAAAGAAAAATTGTTTTATTAAAACGGTAGTCAGCACTCGCTGATACAGACAGAACAGAGATTGGAGAACCCAGTGACACCGTACTCCATAGGCGGCGGAGAAGTGGCCTAGTTCATCGTTGCCGGGGCGCTCGTCCTAGCGGCGGTAATCGGCGGTGCAGTGGCAATCGCGAGTATCTGGTCCCCAGGACTCAGAGAAACGCGAGGCGGAGCAATCGGCGGGACAGTCGTGGCGCTCATCGTAGCGGCCGCCATTACTGGCGTAACACTGATCGGAGCCAACCACCGGTTCAACACCCTCAGCGCAGTAGAAGCGCTCCGCGACAGGGGGTTCAACGTGCTCTGGCTGGACCTCAGCCAAGGCAACAACAACGCTCTGGTGGTCGGGGACGGCGGCTGCATCGCACCGATAACCGCATACCTCATCCCGGGCCAAAGCGGGGACGCGCGCGTCGGCTCTAAGTTCCTGGGCATAGCGATCAACAGCCCGAGGCAGATCATCTGCCCGCGTCAGCCCTAGACCCTGCTCACGCCCTCGGGCGAGCCCTTCGCTGCCGTCCCGGCACTAAGTGGCTCGCCCGAGTGGCACCCGAGTAACTCCATCCAGTCTGTAGCGGCAAGCCACCCCATCTCATGATGAGTACCCTTGCCGCCGCCCACCCCCTAAGATTTATGCCGCTCGCGGTATGCACCCAGCAAATGCAAACCCACAAACACCAGCACAATGCCGACCATGACCGCCACCGTGATGCCAGTATCGCGCCGGAACAGCGCTTGAATGTCGCCGCCGAAGCGATAGCCAACTTTCAGGTAAAAGAATATCCAGGCCACGGTTGATACAAAGGTACTTAAGATAAACGTCCGGTAACGTACCCCTGAGCTGGCCGCCAAGATAGTGATAGGAATGCGCATACCCGGGATGTGCCGGCCAAAGATAATTGCCCAAACACCGTAGCGGGCAAACAGATGCTCTGCGTTATCCAAATGCGACTGCTTCAGGAACACGAACCGTGCCAGCCAACGGATGACTGTCTGGCCATGGCGCCGGGCAAGGTAAAAGAGAACGGTCGCACCGAGAAGCACGGCGGCCAGAGCCACGATTAGCGCTTCCCACAATGCCACCGTGTCAGTTTTGCTAAGGCCGTAGCCGACGTAGGCAATAATCGCATCGCCGGGCACCGGTAGCGGTATCCCAGACTCTTCTACCAGCAGAAAGAGCAGTGGTGCCAGCACGGCATGATGATGCACAAACAGCTGAATACCGTCGGTATAGTCGTCGAGCCAAGCCAGAAAGCGGTGCAACATAGCTTCAGTGTAGCAGCTGGCACCGGAAAATAGCTGGACCCCAGCTGGAGTTTTGTGAGCGCCTTTTGTCGATAAACTAATGCTTGAGCAGTAACGACAAGCAGACAGATTCAAAATCCAGAAGGGCACTCCTTCTCTGTCCGCTTGCCGCCACTGCCTCCACTCGGGAGGACTAGTCGGTTCCGAAGCCGGGAATCACCAACCGGTGCTTGGCCACGAAGCTGAGAATGACGTACCCGAATGGGATCGCCAGGATGGCCAGCAAAGCGAGCAGCGCCAGGAAGCCGACAACCAGCCAGTTTACTCGGGAGGGATTACTGCGGGCCTTATACCAGGCGGCGCGGTAGCCGACCGGCTGCAGCACATGCACGCCGAACAGCCACGCCCACTTGCGATGGTGGGTTGCGACAGCGCGCAGATGGAGAGCGACAGCCTGTCTGGCCAGCGCTTCCACCAGCTCGCAGGCATACACCTTGAACACCAGGCGCGCGTAGAACAACGTACCCAGGAGGCCGGCCAGGGAGTACTGCCATTGGGCAGTGAACTGTCCGATGATTTGTTGGGCCAGCTGCGGATAGCTGGAGTAGTCGAAATGCGGATGGATGCCGAATGTGTGGCTAATCCACACCGCCAGGAAATAGATGCCGATACCGAGCGTGTAGCCCGGGATAGCAGCGATAGGCAGCGCCATGAGACCGAGCGGCCACTGCCCCCACTTGAGCCGTGTGTCCGGGCCGTATGTGCGCGGACTGGGCATGCCCAGATGCTCCAAGAGCGTGAGCAGCCAGTTCGGTACGAATAGTCCGTACACGAACTTCGCGAAGCCGTGGCGTTCCTTGTGCCTCACGCTGTATGGATTGGCGACGATTACCCATCCGCTTGCGGATGTGAGCTCCGACTCCATACCGGCCCGCAGGAAGCGCCGGAGAACTGTCACGATGACGTCCCACAGGGGCTTGACCATCGGACTCTGCGTGGCAAGAAAATACACCACCACCCAGTCATACCTGATAACCTGGCTGGCGGCGATGCCCCAGACAAGTTTGATCGCCAACTGCCCCCAGAAGGGCGCGGTCCAGGGCTCGGCGATCGGCATCGGCCGATAGTCCGGCTCTGGCGAGGCGGTGTCTTCCAAAGGTTCAGCAGCCACGCGGCCACCACCTTCCTCTTGGTGTTGTATCGAATTATCTGAATTTGTCGAAGCGGAGTGCAGGGGCAGCGCGCCGCCATCGCAACCCGCTTCGACTTCTGTCTGCTTGTCAAAAAGCTCTCTACCGATAGATTTCGGGAGAGCTTTGCAGTTATATCATTTTTTGAGCTTCTACACCACCGCTTCTAAATATCCGGACTAGTGCTCAGCAGGCGCCGGGCTTACAATTAACGCCAGAAATTTTACATTAAACCCGCCCACTATGCATAAACCCCGCACGAACCCGACCGACACCCACCCCGAGCTACCAATCGATTCTGATATTGTGCTGCCGCGCATGCGCCGACCCATACATCTCGTGGCAGAGTACCAGGTAGCCGTGTTCGTTGGGGGCGGCCTGGGAGCGTGGGTTCGTTATGGGGTTACGCTTCTATACCCCGCCAAAGACGGCGCCTGGCCGACGGCAACATTTCTAGTAAATATGGTCGGTGCGCTAGTACTTGGGCTGCTGTTAGAGGCGCTGGCGCGGCGCGGCGAAGACAAGGGCCTGCGCCGGCTGTTGCGGCTCGGTATCGGCACCGGTTTCATCGGGGCGTTTACCACCTACAGCACACTGGCCGTCGATGCTGACCTGCTCGTCAAGGGGAACTGCCTTGTGCTAGCAGCGGCGTATACACTGATGAGCGTTGCGGGCGGCGTTGTTTTGAGCGCACTCGGCATCCAACTTGCCGCCGCGCATCACAAGCAAAGGGAGCAATATCCGTGATCCCGCTCTGGATCTCGCTGGCTGGCGGGGCGGGCGCAGTTACTCGCTTTGTCGTGGATGGCCATATTCGGACCAACCTTTACAGAAGTTTTCCGTGGGGAACGACGCTCATCAACGCCACCGGCTCCCTACTACTCGGCGCACTCACCGGACTGGCGTTATATCATCATGTCAGTACCAACTTGCGGCTCATTCTCGGGACCGGCTTCTGCGGTGGCTATACCACCTTTAGCACAGCCAGTTTCGAAGCTGTCCGTCTCATAGAAGAAAAACGGCTACGGGCAGCCTGGCTACATCTAACCAGCAATGCGTGCTTAACGCTTGGCCTCGCATTCCTGGGATTGTGGTTTACCCTAGTAGTTTTAAGCTCGCTGTACTGGATCGACGCACACCAGAAGACATGGCGCTGGCTGCATTACCTGAATTACTTCATCATCCTGGCAGTGTTTCTCCATGCGCTCGGCACTGGCAGTGACCTCCGCTACGGCACATTCCGAACCGCTTGGGTTGTCGTATTTCTCCTTCTGCTTATAGCGGTAGTCCACCGGCTTCTCCGTGCCGGAACACTCCGCTACAAAGACGACGCAGACGACAACTAGCAACGGCAAGTTATACTTAAAGTCAGAGGAGGAACTCATGCCCAACGATCTAGCCGCCAAGATTCACGAAAACCTGTCGCGCTACCCCAAGCACAGTTATCCCAAGGGACAGATTTTGGTCTTTGCTGATGAAAGTCCCGAACACATTTTTTATATCACCGAGGGCAGGGTGCGACAGTACGACATCAGCTATCGCGGCGACGAGATCGTGGTCAACACCTACAAACCGCCAGCTTTTTTCCCGATGGCCTGGGCACTGGCGCAGGTTCCCAATAAATATTTCTTTAAAACCGAGACTGAGACAGAGCTCCACATAGTGCCCCTCGCAGACGCCCAAGCGTTCCTAGCTGATAATCCCAACGTGACCCTTGACCTACTCACGCGGGTCTACCGTGGTATGGAGGGTGTACTTGGCCGCCTGGTACACCTCATGTCCGGCACAGCCCGCAGCCGGCTCATCTACGAACTCATCGTCGAGTCGCGCCGATTCGGGCAAAAGCAAAGTGACAGTATAGCGCTTGAAGCTAGCGAAACCGACCTTGCCGCCCGAAGCGGCCTATCACGCGAAACGGTCAGCCGCGAGATCGGCAAACTCAAGGAACAGGGTTGGCTTAAGCTAGACAGCAAGCATATCGTCATTACCGACCTTGCCGCCTTGGAGCAAGCCCTCGGCCACGAAGTGTAACTTTTGACCAAATTAGCGTTTTAACATTGACGTATATACCACAAAGTTGTATTATATAGAATCGTAATCTTTGCACATTGCTCAGATTGCACTTTGACAGTTAGATGCAAACTATCAGGCAAGTGTTCGGTGTCTTTACCTCATAGAGGCACAGGACGCTTGCCTGATTTTTAGGCATGATGTAGTACCTTCCTGTCCAGACCCATGAAAGGGGATGCCATGACCAGATTGGTCATCAGGAGGAGAATCCTCGCGCCGCTCGCCATCGCGCTTGCGGCCTTGTGCGGTGGGAGCCTCGCAGCATGCTCAACAAGCAGCGGCGGCGACAACGCGGCCCAGACGCAGCAGCAGGACGGCACACAGTGCTTCCAGCAGCTCAGCCCCGCCGACGCCCAGAAGGTGCGCGACTACGCGGCCAGCAACGGCGACAGCACTCAGACGAGTACCAGCAATGATGTCTCTGACGTGTGCGTCATCGAGGGCAACGAGGTCCACTACTACAACCAGCAGGACCACTTCGGTGACTACTTGCTGTACAGCATGCTGTTCGGGAACGCGCACGCGTTCGCGACCGTGGGCCTGCTGGACGGTGATATCTCGCCTTTCGAGGCGATCATGCTCACCAGCCTGGTCGGTGTTAACGACAACGGCTCGATCTACCACCCCTACGGCTACCAGGCCGGCGGATGGGTGCGCCAGAGCTCGACCACGATCGTGAACAACTACCACGTGACGAACGTCCAGTACGGGCACGCAAGTCCCACCGGCTTCTCGGCGAGCAAGCTCACCAAGCCGCCCACGGGCTACCGTAGTGTCCAGGTCCCGGCCAGCAACGGCAAGCAGGCCACCTTCCGCAAGGGCAGCGCCAATCCAGTCATCGCGCCGATCAACGCCAACACGGCGAAGAGGTACGGCATGAAGCTGTCCACTGCCAAAGCCAACCCCGGCGCCACGGCTCGCCCCCGCAGCGGTGCCACCAACGCACCTAAGCCCGCGGGCAACAAGGCGCCAGCGGCTCCCGTGAGGCAGCAGCCGGCTCCCGTGAGGGTCAACATCCCCGCCCCCCGCAGAGCGTAAGCTCTAGGGTCGGCCAGACCTACCAAGCGTGACTGAGTCGTCGTGCGGGCCCAAGCCCCAGCAGGCCGCCGGCCCGCACGACGCTCGCTTGAGCACTCATCTACCACCCTAAAAAACCGCATCTAACTGTCACACTCCAGACTAACCAGAAGAACTTTTTATATTTATGATTTTTAGCCACCACGAAAAAGGTATACCAACAGGCGACATTGACGCCGCACAGCATCTCTCTGACGCTACAGCAGATGTTCCCGAGTACTTCAAAAAAACCTGGGGTGAATTTCGCCTTGACATGACCCATCCGTGGGAAGCAAGCGACCTCAACCTATTAAAAGCGGTCGTAGCTGCAAAGTGCCATACCGACGACATTCTAGCAGAAAAACTTCGTGAAAATTGCGTCGTTCGCAAGTCCAAGCATGGTGATGAACTATCAGCTGACGCGCATGCCGTCGCGCTCGCATTATCCGTAAACGCCGATGCTCGTATGCACGACTATGTCAAGCCTGGGCTCCCCGCGTCACAATATGACTACCCTGGCTTTTTCGAGGAAAATCGTCAAAATATAGACCCCGCCCAAATGCCGGCCGAGATGCCACGGGCGTCCGAGGAGGCTGAGCCAGAGGACTGGCAAGATCAAAATCCGGACGCACCGGTTGTCACGACTAAGTTCATCGCCTGCTTAGTAGTAGCCGCCCGCGCCGTTCACGGTGAAGCCAACAGCATGCTCAACCTGGTAACCTCAGAATCCGAGATGGGTGTACCCGTACCAGCAAGCTTAGCAGGAACGCAGCAAGTAATCGAAGAATACATGGAAGGCGCGGCTACACTCCTTGATGGCATTGAGGCTGACATGGACGAATATCTCGGCGCCCCCGAGATTCCGGAGAGTGTCCGCGGCACCATCTACGACCGAGCCGTAAAAGGCTACTGCATGATGGCGATGGCGTATGCCGGCACTGTCGCTCCGGCCATCTTCGGCTCTGACTTTATGCCCGATCGATAGTTTTTTAGCTAATAATGCTACACTAGATGCAATGAGTTTGGTGACTATTGCGGTAGTATTCGGTGTAATTTTTGTAGCCGAGCTGCCGGACAAATCAATGTTCGCGAGCCTGGCGCTCAGCACACGCTTCCGTAAATCGTACGTTTGGGCCGGGGCAGCCGCAGCCTTTTTGGTGCACGTTATCATCGCGGTGACCGCCGGCCACTTCATGACACTGCTGCCGCACGCACTGCTGGAGACAATCGTCGGCGTGCTGTTCTTGTTGGGCGCCGCTTTGTTGCTCTTCGGGAAAGACGAAGACGAGAGCGAGGAGCGCAAAAAACTCGAGAGAGAAATGCGCGGCACGCGCGACAGCTTCCCTAAAGTATTCGCTACCTCATTTGTGGTGATTTTTCTGGGCGAGTGGGGCGACATAACCCAAATCGCTACCGCCAACTATGCCGCTAAGTACCACGACCCACTCAGCGTCGGCATCGGCGCCACACTCGCGCTCTGGAGCGTAGCCGCAGCGGGCATACTACTAGGGGGCAAGCTGCTCGACCGCGTGCCAGCCCGCACGCTGCAGCGCACCACGGCCGGCATCTTAATCCTTTTTGCTACCTTCAGCTTTACCGCCGCTTTCAAGTAAGCGGTACGCGGCACCGTCTCGTGCACCAGGTTGGATGATACAATACAGGCGTCATGATTAACGCTATCAAGCAAGCCCTACGAGCGGTGATGCACCTGCTCGCACGCGTGCTGGACGCGGCAAGCGGCGGCCAGATTACGCCAAATGGCGTCACGTTATTTGGCCTAGCCATGCACTTGCCCATCGCCTGGCTCATTGCCACACAGCATAACTACTGGGCGGCCGGGCTGCTGTTTGTATTTGGCCTGTTCGATACGCTCGACGGCGAGCTGGCGCGGCTACAGAAACGCGAATCGCCCATCGGCGCGCTACTCGATAGCACCACCGACCGCATGAAAGAAATCATGCTTTACATCGGTGCAGCCTACGCCATTATCGCCAGCACCGGTCGCCCATACCTGGCTGTATGGGCAGTGGCGGCCTGCGGTTGTTCGCTACTCACCAGCTACATCAATGCAGCAGGCGATGTCGCCATGGCTAAAGTGGCGGCGCAGGGACATACCGTAAACAAAGGCTTCCGTGGCGGACTACTGCCGCTCGAAATCCGCATGTTTATTTTGTTTGTCGGCTTACTGTCGCATCGCGTTACGCTCGCCATCATCGTCATCGCCGTCGGGGCAGGATACACCGCGCTTGCTCGGCTCTACCGCGTACTGCGTAAACTAAGGGAAGCGCATGCTTAAGGAACTGTTTTTCGCGCTCTGGTTCTTCCTGCCAGCCGGCGCCGCCAACATGATGCCGATTTTTGCCGCGCAGGTGCCACAGCTCAAACGCTTTGACGCGCCAATGGACTTCGGCACAACCTTCCGTGGCAGGCGCGTACTGGGGTCGCACAAAACCTGGCGCGGCCTGATTGCTGGAATTATCCTCAGTACCATATCACTGTATATTCAACAACACATGGTAGCTCATTCTGCGTGGTTACAAACCTGGACTAGCAAAGTTGACTACGCTCAGCTATCGACACTAATGGTCGGGCCGCTTTTTGCCATTGGCGCACTTGGCGGCGACGCTATCGAAAGTTTCTTTAAACGCCAAATCGGCATCGCGGCCGGCCGCAGCCTCTTTCCATTTGACCAAATCGACTACATCATCGGCGCTGCCATCGCCAGTACCCCCTTTGTGTCGCTCAGCCTATGGGAGTACGCCATACTCGTCCTGATGTGGTTTATCATCCACCTGGCAGCCAGCGCTGCAGGCTACCTTATCGGCGTCAAAGAGCGGCCGATCTAGTCCTCGATTCGCTCTTCGTAGCACTCCTGGAAGGCTGCACCGGGAAATGTAGCGAGCACCCTGGCGCCCACGCCTCGTGCCTGCACTTGGAAAGACTGACCTGCCGTAAGCTCAAACGGTTTCATGGGCCACCCCCAAAAGTTGCATGCCAGCAGCACACTGCGCGCTGTCATCCGCACAGAGCGGATGACAAGCCTGCCGTCGCCGTCCACAGCCGCATGCCGTTCATAATACCCATCCTGTGCTGCTGCGTCAGTAAGCGACCACACGGGGGAGACGCTATCGTTCCGAGTTTCCAGCAGGCAAGCGCGGCTCGGACCCGTGCCCTTACCACCTTCCATATCTTGTTTATATTCCCAGAGGCTTGTGCCGTCGGATGCCTTAATCTCACCAGTTGGGGTAACTGGTACAAAACACTCCTGGGCATCTACCCACACACCGCCGCAGATCATGTCGGGGGTGACAAATGGGTCATACTCACGTGTGGCGCGGATCATATCAAGCTTACTATACAATATTTACCACTCCACTACAATGTTGTGGTAAACCAAAACGCTCATGCTATAATGCGAGTATTAGTGGGGGCATATGATTAAAACGCACTCGGACGACCCGGATGTGAAAGCTGCAGCCGTAGAGGCTCAGGGCATTATAAATGATGTCTTGAACAATCTACCCAAGGCTGAAACATATGATTATGGCGGACACCAGCTAAAGGTTGGGGAGTTTGGCGTGTGCCCGGTTTGTTCGGGCGCCATTGCCGAAGCGCAGGCGGCGGAGAAGGCTCTGCGTGAGCGCGGTAAAACCATCGAAGATGAAACGGTACGCGAACACCTCGATATCGCCGCCCAGCTTCTGGGTAGCGAGGCCGCATCAGCTATTGTCCGTGCCGAGCTGCACAACGGCCAAGCGACGGAACCCATCCTCAACCGCATCCTCGGCTTTTTGTACGACCGGCATGTACCCGACGATTACACCCACAGTCACCACGGAGATCAAGCGTAATATGGCCACCTCACCACTGAGCAAGAAAGCTCGGATTAAGCAGCATCTGGACACCCTGCGCAGCTTACGCACCAAACGCGGGCTGTTCCGGGCCAGCCACAACGAAGTCGCCACCGGCTACGACAAGGCCTGGCTACGCGACAACGCTTACGAAGCACTGGCGTTCGAGTACGCTGGCGAATGGAACATCGTGGAAAAAACCTACCACACGCTGCTCGACATCTTCGATACGCACATCGACAAAATCAACTGGGCCACCACCAACAAGCCGTTCGAGACCTGGCAATACATCCACGCCCGCTACAACCCCGAAACACTCGAGGAATTCTGGGAAGAGTGGGGGAACAAGCAGCACGACGCCATCGGGGTCATTTTGTACAAGCTCGCCGAGTTTGAGCAGAACGGCCACAGCATGCTGCGCAACCGGCAAGATCGGCGAACAGTGCAGACGCTCATTTATTACATAACCAACGTCGAGTACTGGCATGACGCCGACAACGGCATGTGGGAAGAGGCCGAGGAAGTCCATGCCAGTTCTGTGGGTGCGGTATTGGCAGCGCTCAAGAAGTGGCAGGAAGTGGGCACGATGGATGTTGATCAGGACGCCATCGACCGCGGCCAAGCCGCCCTGGACGCATTACTGCCGCGTGAAAGCGAAACCAAATTCACCGACCTGGCGCTCTTGTCACTGATCTATCCTTACAACGTAGTGAGCATAGACATGGCGCACCAGATTGTCGACAACTTGGTATACAACCTGGCCAAAGATCGCGGCGTTTTGCGCTACAAACTCGACCGCTATTACAACAAAAACGATGATGGTTACAGTGAGGAAGCCGAGTGGTGCTTTGGCCTGAGCTGGCTAGCTATCTGCTACCAGCGGCTCGGCGATGCCAAAAATGCCCGCAAATATCTCGATAAAGCTACTGCTACTATTACTAAAGACGGCAGAATCCCAGAGCTTTACTACAACCACACTGACGAACCAAACGAAAATACACCCCTTGGCTGGAGTGAAAGCATGTACGTTGCCGCTCTGTACGAAGTCAGAAGCTAAAAACAAAAGGGAAATTGACAAAGAGGTTCAGGGGAAAAGTAAGGGAGCGCCGTACGGGCAAAGCTCAACCGAGCAGTTCCATGTTGCCCGTCAGTGGAGCCAGACAGTTTCATCTGGCTCCACTCCGGGAAAAGTAGTAAGGTTCGTGCTCTAGGACTCGTCGGTCTTCATACCGCCACCTCCCTTGAGATAGGTATATCGGCTGCGGAATTTAGTCCAAGTGTTGCGCGCTACGCACCACCCCTTTCCGGTGTACACACGCCAAATGACGTGCTGCCAGATAGAGGCTTAAGAGCCTAACCCTCGTTTACAGAGCAACACCTCCTTCGATACAACAGGGTACGCCAGGGGAGCATACCGCTTAAGTAGCGGGGATAGGATTTGAACCTATGACCTCTGGGTTGTAAGCCCAGCGAGCTGCCGAACTGCTCCACCCCGCATGGCGCCATACAGACGATACCTGATGAAACAAAAACCTCTTTGCCAAACTACGACTCTCTCGCAGGAGTAAACTCAACTCCAAAAGAATCTAGGCTTATTTATAGCAGACGTTGATCAACCAACAAAAAAGAGCTTTAGAGATCAGACATTCAGCACATGCCCCGTTAGTGGTATACTCCGCTTATGAATGCATATAACTGGCACAAAAAGGTTAAAGGGAGTTTGACGCTCGGTGACAGAGCTGCCGACGGCATGCGCAATGGCATGGGCAGCTGGACATTCGTGCTGCTGTTTTTGGCATTCCTAGGCGTGTGGGCCTACCTGAACAGCGTCGGCGGGTGGCACCACTGGGATAAATATCCGTTTATTTTACTCAACCTATTCCTGAGTATGCTTGCTGCTATACAGGGCGCAATACTGCTTATCGCCGCCAAGCGTCAGGACGCTATCGCCGCGGCTATGGCTGAGCACGACTACCAGACGAACGTACAGGCCAAAAAAGAGATCGAACTACTCATGAAAATCAACGAGGAGCAGCTGACGCTTATCAAGGAGCTTCATGCCAAGCTGGATAAATCCTAAAAACTCCCCGGGCGAATAGGGGAGTTTTTAGATTGCGAAATTTATTTGCCATGCAGTCCTACGCGATTTGGCGTTTGAACTTGCGCAGTCGCCGGACTTCCAGCCGTTCGGCCTTGAGCTGCCAAGCACTCTCATACGCGTCCGTGTCGAAATCGGCCAATGAGTCGACAGTGGTTGGTTTGCGTATTATGTGAATTCTTTTCATATCGGCAGTATCTCCTCCATGAACTATTTTTGCTACCTACGATCCTCGAGCGAGAGCCTCCCGGAATCGTACGATTACAGCTTACGGCTTGCAGCCCGAGACTGCCTGCGAGAAATCTCACAGCCGGTATCGCCGCATGTCCACAACAGATATATTTGGCATTTTGTGTCGTAAATTTTACGCATCCTTAGGGCAGATTGTAGAAAATAGTAAGCAATTCGTTTGTGTTGTGTTGACGCGCATGATATCATGCGGCTCACTAGAGTGCGCGCATGGCAACCGGCAGCCGGTGTCAGAAGGAATCTAGGGAGTAATTTTAATAGGTAAACGGTTCGATATGCGCAAGCTAAGACTTCTTCTGGCAACGAAGCATTAGCCCTACGTAACCGGGTAGAAGGAAGTTGTAAAACACGAAATGGCTACAAAACTTTTTGTTGGCTCATTGCCATGGGCAATAGACGATCAAGGGCTCGAAGATCTTTTTAAAGAGTTCGGCGAAATTATGTCAGCTAAGGTCATCATGGACCGCGAAACCGGCCGCAGCAAGGGCTTTGGGTTTGTTGAGTTCGCTGACGACAACGCCGCTAAAGCCGCCATGGACAAACTGAATGGCACCGAGGTACAGGGCCGCAGTATTATTGTCAGCGAAGCTAGGCCGCTGGCGCCGCGCCCTAACCGCTAAGCCTCCCGGGTGGCGCTACTCTGGGCTGTTCTTCATAGATAGGCTATACTATTAGCACATCTATGAAGTTGTTCGTCCAGATTCCATGTCTCAACGAGGAGGAAACGCTCCCCATGGTGCTCGAGGAGATTCCTCGGAAGATCCCGGGTATTGACAGTATCGAGGTACTCATCATCGATAACGGCTCTACCGACCGGACGGTCGAAGTCGCTAAAGCCCATGGGGTCAAACACTTCGTCCGTCACATCGGCCGGCGAGGATTGGCGCAAGCCTTTCGCGATGGTCTGTGGTATAGCTTGGAGCACGGCGCCGACATCGTCGTCAATACTGACGGTGATAACCAGTACCCGGGTGCGTCCATTCCCGCTCTTGTAAGGCCGATTTTGGATGCTAAGGCTGACCTGGTCATCGCCGACCGGCAAGTGCACAATATAGAGCACTTTTCACCCGCTAAAAAGCTGGTGCAGCGCTTTGGCACCGGAGTGTTGAATCTTGCCGCCGGCACCCACGTACCCGACGCGCCGAGCGGCTTCCGGGCCTATAGCCGCGAGGCAGCCATCAAGCTCAATGTGGTGACACGCTTTAGCTACGCCATGGAAACACTCATCCAGGCTGGTCACAAAAACCTAGCCATTGCCACGGTGCCCATAACCGTCAACCCAAAAACCCGCGAATCGCGGCTTTTTAAGAATAACTTCGAACACGTCGTAAAATCTGGGATGGCCATCATGCGTGCTTTTGTTATGTACCGGCCGTTTGTGCCGTTCGTAACGCTCGGCCTACTGTTTTTAGTACTGGGTCTCACACCTTTCGTCCACTTCTTATGGCTGGCCGCGACCGAAAAGTCACGGAACGTCTACGGCACCCACCACCTGCAGTGGCTTATCATTGGGTCGGTGCTACTGATGGCCTCATTCGTAAGCTTTACGCTCGGTATTATTGCCGACTTGACCCGCATCAACCGGAGTTTGGCCGAGGACGATTTGGAACTCACCAAGCGGCACGTCCTCTCTGGGAAAGACTAGTCCTTTGGGCGCGGCAAATCTTTGCCAAAGATAAGCGGCGAAACGCTGGTACGAATACTGCTGTTGAGGCGCCGCACCGTGACGTCCGGCCAGTACCAGCTGTCGCGGCTACGCACGATATAGGTCATAGTGCCGCCGCCTTGGAGCAAAAATACCACCAACACTAGGACAGCCACACCCGTTTTTATGAAAGGCCTGCGCCGCAAAATATTTGCCCAGGCCAGGCCGCTGAGGGCGAAAAACAGCGGCAAGAAGGGCACCCAATAGCGACCGTTAATCGCGACCGGCGCTGCCGTGTGAACGTATTCTGCGAAACCATCAGCAAACAGTGCCAAGCCGTAGCCAAGTAGAATCAGCAATAGGAGCAAGCGCTCGGGATGCCCGGCGAACAACCAGCGGAATCGCGCAGCCGCACCTACCACAAGTAGCATGGCTATAGCGACTGCTGCACGGCCAATCACGAACAAAGGTGCCCGTGTATCGTATACCGGCTCCGGCCCAATCGCAAAAAACAGCCGGTACCACATACCGTAGAACCACGACTGAGCGTAACCCACCGGGTTCGGGTGAAAATCTGCCGGCTTGAACTGCGCCAGGGCGTAATCGCGGTCCCACGGGCCGTATTCCATACACTCGACCTGACTGATAACCTGATCACACTTCGGCACCGGCGTATGGTAGCGCACCATGTTGATCGCATAGCGCTCAGCAAACAGGCCGGCCGCCGTAACGAGCAACAGAACTAGGAGCGCCTGACGCAGGAAGGAAAGTTTGCGAACATCTACCCATGCCTCGCGCCAGGCTACCGCAGCGAACAGTCTTTGCCGCCAAGCCTGCCATAACAAAAATAGCGTGACTACCACCATAACCGGCAAAAACGGATATTTTACTAAGCTGCCCAACAGAAGCACGCACAGCACCATACTCAAACGAGCGAGCGGCACACGGCGCTCACGAACCGCCGCCAAAACATCCAGCGTGAGTAACGCTGTCCACGGTACGACGACCATAAGCAGGTTATCGTAATTGATGGTCGCCGCCAGAAACGGCACCACCGGCACAAGTGTAAAGGCAAGCAGGGACACATGGGTGAGCGCGGTCGAAACACCTAGCCGGCGCAGCACCCGGCGGAAAAGTATCAGCGCATAGGCAAATAGTGCCACGTTTATGAGACGTAGCACGACTACCTGGGTTGTCTGACTATGCGTGAAAAGTGAGATACCGCGATACGGCAGACTCATCAGCCAGTGATAGAGGTAGGATGGGTCGCGCACCACCGCCCCATACGTGCCGGTCGGCGGTTGCGAGGTAAAAAACGGCAGCCAGTGCTGAGCGTGCAGCTGAATCAGCCCGAAGTGATATCGCTCGTCGAATGCCATAGGATAGGCTGCGCTCAGCGCGAACCACACCGCCTGCACCACGAACAGCCCAAAGACGAAATACCAGAACGCTCGATTTGCCATAGACTGGGCTATGCTACGCGTAAGCCCGTTTTTTGCGATCATTACTCCTAAAGTATAGCAATCGTTGCTGGGCGTTGTCCTAAGGATGATATCCAGCCAGCCGCCAGCCGGCGCATGCTACACTAATATGCAGTATGCTGACGTATTTTCAGGCGATAGTCCTTGGGATAGTGCAGGGGGTAACAGAGCTATTTCCAGTGTCGTCCTTGGGACACTCGGTACTCATCGTAAACCTGTTTAACTGGAAAAACTTGAGCGACCAAGAGGTCGCCGACGGCTCCACGCTGCTCAACTTGCTGGTTATGATGCACGTCGCCACCGCGATTGCGCTGATAATCTTTTACCGGGCACAGTGGGCGCGGATTGTGAAAGGCTTTTTTCGCAGCTTGGATATGCAAAACCGCCGCGTAGTGCTCGGCAACGACGGTGATGCCAGGCTAGCCTGGCTGCTTATTGCCGCAACCATCCCGGCCGGACTCATCGGCGTAGTTTTTGAGCATAAACTGCGCGCCATGTTCGCCACGGCGTTCTTTGCTATCGTATTCATAATCATTAACGGCATTATGCTACTGAAGGGCGACAAGCTGGTCACTCGCGCCGAGCTCGACCGGCCGCGGCGCCGCGACGCCGACGCCAGCGAGCTGACTGCCAGCAAAACCGTCCGGGTGGTCAGCGGCCACTTAACCATTGAGCGGGCCGTGCTAATTGGCTGTGCCCAGATCGGCGCGCTCTTTGCTGGCATCTCGCGCTCCGGCATTACCATGCTGGCGGGCTTGCGTAGCGGCCTCGACCACCAGGACGCAGCGCGGTTTTCGTTCCTGCTCGCCACGCCCATTATTCTGCTAGCCGGTCTGTACAAGCTGCCGGACGTGCTGGCACACATCGGTAAGTACGGTGGACAGCTGCTGGTGGGCAGCCTGCTCGCTGGCATCGGCGCCTATCTATCGGTGCGCTACCTTGATAAATACTTCCGTAGTAGATCACTGCGGCCGTTTGGCTGGTACTGCATCGGCTTCGGAGCCTTCATGTTATTGGTAGGCATTATCCGCGGGGCCTCATAAGGCTCAAGCTATGAATATTGTAGACATACTGATCATCCTGGCGGCGCTTTCGGCGGTAGGGCGTGGCTACGTGCTCGGACTGCTGCGGCAAGCCGGGTCAACTATCGGCTTTATCATCGGGCTTATTGCCGGCTCATGGATTGGCGGTGCCATTATAAGCCACGAAGCCAGCCAGTTACACAAAGCGCTCACTAGCCTCCTGGCGGCGCTTATCGGCGGCATAATCTGCATGAGCGCAGGCGAACTCATCGGCCGCGAAGCCAAATCCAAACTCAACCATATCCACTTGCTCGACCGCTTCGACGGCATACTCGGCTCGGCCATGGGTGTAGCAACCACACTGTTCGGCGTGTGGCTGATTGCCGCCATTTTGGTACTCGGCCCGGCCGGCGGCTTTCAGCAGGCGCTCAAAAATTCGCACATTCTAGCCGCCCTCAATGCCAATTTGCCGCCCGCCACCTCGCTGCTCAGCTCCATTAATAAGCTCATCGACCCCAACGGCTTCCCGCAGGTCTTTGCTGGGCTCGAGCCCAGCCCAAACAATCAAGTTGATTTACCGTCGCTCGGCTCGCTCGGACCAGTCGTGCAGGCCGCCGAAACATCCGTCGTCAAAGTGGAAGGCACGGGCTGCGGCGGCATCGTAGAGGGCAGTGGATTTATAGTCGCATCAGGCGAGATAGCCACCAACGCCCACGTGGTTGCCGGCGTGGCGAATCCTAAGGTTATCGATTTCAACAACGGCGTGCATAATACGCGGGTGGTATGGTTTAACGCCAACATGGATCTGGCGGTGCTAAAGGTCAGCGGCCTCTCCGGTAAGCCGTTGGCTGTAAACTCTACCGACCAGCCAGCCAATACACCGGGCGTCGTATTGGGTTATCCGGGCGGCGGCGGCTTTAACGCGCAGTCCGCGGCCGTTATCGAACGCTTTGTGGCACTCGGCCGTAACATTTACGGCCAGGGCAGTACCCAACGCAGCGTATACTCGCTCAAAGCACACATTGTGCCGGGCAACTCTGGTGGCCCGCTCGTCGGGACTGATGGCTCAGTACTCGGCATTGTTTTCGCTACCTCAACTTCGTACAATAATGTCGGATATGCGCTGACCGGTGGACAGGTAGCCAACCAGCTCACCTTGGCCGAGCAATCGAATACTACCTACAGCACCGGAGCCTGCAGCGAATAACACCAAAGGGAAATATATGCCGAAGAACGCTAAAACCACCGCCAAAAAAGTTGTCACGCCAGCCAGGCCTGAGCCGTTAACCAAGCTCGGTACGATCATGCCGTGGTTGCTGATTATCTGCGGTGTGGTAGGCATCGTCGCGTCAATCTTTCTTGCCTATGACCAAGTGCGCATCTGGCAGAATCCGGGATACGTGCCGGCCTGTAGCCTAAACCCGCTTGTCAACTGCGGCAGCGTCATCACCAGCGGCAAGGGCGAATTATTCCATATACCCGGTCCACTTTTCGGCTTATTAGCCTACCCGGTAATAGTGACTGTCGGTGTTGCCATGTTGGCCGGTGCCAAATTTAAGCGCTGGTTCTGGCAAGGCCTGCAGCTCGGTGCCGCCGGCGGTGTGTTGTTCGCGCTCTGGATGTTCTGGGAAAGCCTATTCCAAATTCACGCGCTGTGTCCGTTTTGTCTGAGCGTGGACGTCGCCATGTATGTCCTTTTCTGGTATGTCACTCTCTATAATCTGCAGCAGGAGCACATCAAGTCGCCCACCTGGTTCAAGCACTGCGTCGAGTTCAGTCTGCGGCATCACCTCGATATTCTGGTCGCCTGGTTCCTCATCGTCATCGCCTATACGCTCTACCATTTTTGGTACTTCTTCGGACAACATTTGTAATATTCATAATTACGTTATAAATGTCTTGGATTAGAAGAACAAGAGAGGCCCCTAGCGGGGCGCTGGATGTTAGCCAATACCCGACAGTTCCGCGCCATAATCAGTATCACGCTGGACGCAAGAGAGCAATCAGCGTACTAGCGATCACCGCCATGGCGGCCGGGGCAGTGTGGATGGGAAAGGTGGTATATGACGAGTACGCCACGGGTTTGCCGCACAGTCGCGGTACCGAAAATGGACTGGCTCAGATAATACAAGCCCCCGAAAGGCAGCTCGCCGGCGCGGCGCTTAGCAACTATCAAGCCGTCCGACGCTCGTCCGGCACGGGCAACTGGGCAAGAGAGCAGCCCTTAGGTGCTGGCTGGACAGAGTACGCCAGTCATATCCCTAATACTCTAGGCGGCGGTACGTCCTACGACACGATAGTCAAGCTCGGCCGTGGTGGGCGGATAAGCGCCGTGGCCGTGGCCGCCGCAAGCGACGGAACGAGCTATGTCACGCTCTGGCCCGGCGTCCGGCCCTTACGCCTTGGGTGAGATAGGAAGCGCCCTCCCTGACTGGTCTTTGTGTAGGACAGACGACCACAACGGGTGGTATGCCGAGTACGACGTATACGGTGACGAGACTGGAGGCGGAACAGGGCCGTGGTGTTCCGGTGGTGATGACACTGTAGTATTCGCACATGCTCAAAGCGCGGCCAATGCCGCGCAGTCTTTTACCCAGCAAGCAGGCAAGGCGGCCACGTAGTTGCAAGTCCATCGTCTCTGCCGCTAAATAACCATACTCTGATTGTGCAATTTTTGCTACAATAGGCGTAAGCATTTCTTACTAAACACACATGCGCAGCCGCAAGAAAACAGTAAAACCCATCGCCGACGTGGTCATAACCAGGACCGCTGAGGCACCGGCAGTGCTGCTCGACCGCTCAGTTAAGGCCAGCCGGAAAGCACAGAAAACCTTGCAGAAAACCAAGGTATCCAAGGGGACGAAAAAATACTGGAACGCCCTTGGGCCAGGCCTGGTAACAGGGGCGGCTGGCGAAGACCCGTCGGGCATTGCCACCTACTCGCAGGCTGGCGCCCACTACGGCTACCACTTTCTGTGGCTGGCCGCGTGGCTGTACCCACTGGATGCTAACCTGGAAACGATGTGCGCCCGAATTGGCCTGGT
>JAICKC010000032.1 GCA_025928155.1 Candidatus Saccharimonadota bacterium | reverse complement strand
CAACAGCGGCGGTCTGGGTACGGCGTGTCTCCAGCTTTGCAAGGCCCTCTCAAGGCGTCCCGGTATCGACATCGAGTTTGTTGTCCCCTACCAGGACAAGCATGACGAGATTGATTTCATGACGGTAAGCTCGGCTACCCCACAAGGTGTTGCCTCAATTGTGCGTTCAGGTATTGCTTACGACAGCTATAAATACACCCTAGAAGATGGTACTGAGGAGTGGCTCACTATTTACGATCAGCAGGCGCTCTACGAAGCGGCTGTGGTAAGTATGGCGGAAAATCGTCAATTCGACCTTGTGCATGCGCATGACTGGATGACGTTCCGTGCAGCTGTGCGTATTAAGGAAAAAAGCGGTGTGCCAATCATACTGCATGTTCATACCGTTGAGGCTGATCGGGCGGGCGTGGAAGGCGGCGGCAACCCGCTGGTACGTGAAATTGAAGACCTTAGCTTGCGGCTGGCTGATCGAATCATTGCCGTTAGCCAGCATACGAAAAACTGTATCGTTCGGGAGTACGACATACCTGCTGATAAGATTGAGGTCGTACATAATAGTATTGACCGGGCTGCTATTAAGCCTGATGGAGGTGACAACACATACCGCTACCTGGAGATGATGCGCTCACGAGGATATCGGGTAGTGGTGAATGTCGGAAGGCTAACAGTCATGAAGAATCTGCCTGCGCTACTGCGCGCTGCCCAAGAGGTGGTTTACCGTGTACCCAAGACACTATTCCTGATTGTCGGCAGCGGCGAGCAATACTACGAGCTGGTTGAACTGGCGGCAGATTTGGGTGTTGGCGCCAATGTGCTGTTTACCGATTTTCAGCGTGGCAAACGCCTGCGCGACGCGTTTGCTATCGGCGACCTGTTCGTTATGCCTTCGACATCCGAACCGTTCGGCCTGACGGCTCTCGAGGCTATCGGCTACGGTAACACCCCGGTATTAGTGACGAAGCGGTCCGGCGTCAGTGAGGTGTTACGGAACTGTCTAACAGTTGACCCGTGGGATGTGAATGAAATGGCCAATCAGATTACCAGCGTCGTCCAAAATGATCCGTTGCGCGACAACCTGATCGCGAACGCTCGTCTCGAATACGAGAAGCTGTCGTGGAGCAACGCAAGCGAAAAGGTTGAGCGGCTCTACAGTCAGCACCTGGTAGGGGCGACGGCATGAGTGCAGCGCGTAAACACTCCGTAGCTGACAAAAAGGCCATTGTGCTCTATTTGCATGTCCATCAGCCGTTCCGTATTCGCCACTACACGGTATTTGATGCCGGCGTGGATCACACTTACTTTAGCGCGGCTACTTACGAGGACGACACTAACAATGAGCGTATTTTGTGTAAAGTGGCCGCGAAATCATACTTGCCTACCAACGCACATTTGCTGCGCATGCTGCACGAACACCCGGAGTTCAAGCTTTCCCTGAGTATTACTGGCACGGTCATTGAGCAACTGGAAGCCTGGGCGCCCGAAGCACTTCAATCATTCCAAGATCTGGTCAAAACCGGCCGCGTCGAAATCCTGGCCGAAACCTATCACCACAGTCTGGCGTTCTTCTACTCCCGCGAAGAGTTTGAGGCACAGGTTCGTATGCATGCTGAGAAGATCAAAAAAGTCTTCGGTGTCACACCGACCGCTTTTCGTAATACCGAGTTCAGTTATAACAACGACGTGGCGTACTGGGCCGACAAAGCCGGTTACAAAGCTGTATTGGCAGAAGGCTGGGACCCGGTACTCGGCTGGCGCAGTCCGAACTACGTTTACCGTCCTGCTTACACCAAAAACATCCGGCTGCTCATGAAGAACTACCGCTTGAGCGATGATATCGCCTTCCGGTTTGGCGACCGTAATACTCCGGCCTGGCCGCTCACGGCCGAGAAGTTCTCAGGCTGGCTGGCTAGCAATCAGGAAGCTACGAACTTCGACCTGTTTATGGACTACGAAACCTTTGGCGAACACCAATGGGGCGACACCGGCATCTTTGACTTCCTCGAACACTTACCTAAGCAGTGGCTCACGGACCCGCACCATACTTTCATGACCGTGACCGAGGCAGCTGAATCGTTTGATGTGAAAGACGAGATCGATGTACCGCAGACCATAACGTGGGCCGACACCGAGCGCGATCTTTCGGCTTGGCTTGGCAACAGCATGCAGACTAATGCTATTGAGGCGTTGTATGGTTTACAGCAGTCCATCCTGACGAGCAACGATCTGAATCTCATCGAAGATTGGCGTAAACTGACCGCCAGCGACCACTTTTACTACATGTGCACCAAGTACTTCAATGACGGTGACATTCACGCCTACTTTAGTCCCTACAAGACGCCGTACGAAGCGTACATGAATTTCATGAACGCCTATCACGACCTGAAGTTTAGGTTGACGGAAAAGGGTGCGGCAGTTTAACGGTAGGTTTGCTACAATACTACTAATGGTTACGGTGGGTAATTTGGAGATGCGAGGATAATGGGCCGGCCAGCAATGCTCGGCAACGGCAGTTTGGTGGTGGGGCTGGACGAAGCCGGCCTTGTGCATGACTTTTACTACCCCTACGTCGGGCTCGACAACCTGACCACCGCCCGCAGCTTGCCGCACAAAATCGGCGTCTGGGTTGACGGTGCCTTCTCCTGGGTGGATGATGGCAGCTGGCATACCACGGTGAACTTCGAAAGCGATGTGCTGGTAAGCCGTGTGGTCATGCAAAGCGACAAGTTGCAGCTGGAGCTGACTTTCCGCGACTTTGTAGACCACGAATTCAATGCCTTTTGCCGGCAGCTGACCGTGCGCAACCAGGCGGACAAGGAGCGTCAGGTGCGCGTCTTTTTCCACCAGGTGTTTCAGATATCGCGGGCCGGGCGCGGCGATACAGCGCTGTACGAGCCGGACGGCAATTATGTGCTTGACTACAAGGGTCGCTGCAGCTTGATTGTTTATGCCCACAATGTGGACGGCCGAGGGATGGACCAGTACGCGGTAGGCAGCTATGGAATTGAAAATAAAGAGGGCACCTGGCGCGATGCCGAAGACGGTGAATTGAGTAACAATCCTGTGGAGCATGGTGGTGTGGACTCGGTGCTGCGCTGTTCGCTGGACCTAAGGGCCGATTCGAGCGAAGTCATCGAATACTGGGTGGTGGCAGCGGATGCCCAATATCATGCCGAACAGATTCACGAGCAACTGCTGCAGTCGGGCCTGTCGTTTAGGCTGGAACGGCTCAAAGAACATTGGCGTGAATGGCTCCGTCCTACCGAAGAACGCGTCAAGGCCATGCCGCAGGCCCAGGCGACGGCTATCAAAAAAGCGTTACTGGTCATAAAAGCGCACACTGATCACCGGGGCGGGATCATCGCCAGTTGTGATTCGTCCATCTATAACTATGGTCGTGACTACTACAGTTATATGTGGCCGCGCGATGGCGCCTACGCTATGTGGCCGCTTATTCGCCTCGGCATATACGAAGAGCCACGGCGTTTTTTTAGTTTTTGCCGGGATATTATTGACCCGGAAGGCTACCTGGCGCACAAGTACCAGCCGGATCGATCTATTGGCAGTACCTGGCATCCACTGGTGCACGGTAAACACAGCGAGCGGGCAATCCAGGAAGACGAAACTGCCATTGTTATCCACTTACTAGGTGAGTATTTCGAGGCCAGCCACGACCTGGATTTTGTGCAGAGCATGTACACGACCTTTATCCAACCGGCGGCTAACTTCATGGCCAGCTTCCGCGATGAGGCGACCCGACTACCCCATGCCAGCTACGACTTGTGGGAGGAAAAATTCCTGACCACTACCTACACCACAGCCGTAACGTACCGCGCGTTGCGTACTGCGGCAGATCTGGCAGAGGCGCTGGAGTTCCCCGACGATGCGGCGCATTGGCGCGATGTGTCTGACGAAATTGGCGCAAGCTGCCACGTATTCTTTGATGACCAAAAGGGCTATTTGCGTAAAGGGTATCTGCTGCAGGATGATGGCTCGCTGCAATTTGACAACAAGCTTGATGTCAGCAGTGCCTACGGCCCCCTCATGTTCGCTACCAAAGCTTTTGGCAGCAAAGCCATCCGTAGTACGTTCAAGGCGGTAGAAGATACTTTGCTCGATAAGTCTCCGTCTGGTGGTCTGCCTCGCTACGAGCATGATGGCTACTTCGCTACCAAACCACCCTACCTTGGCAACCCTTGGATTGTAACCACACTGTGGGTGGCGCAATACTACCAGCAGATCGCCCGAACGCCCGATGCTGAGAAGCTGGTCGAATGGGTGCTGAGCCGTGCGCTGCCTAGCGGCTCTTTGAGCGAGCAGGTGAGCCCAATTGATAGCTCGCCGCTGGGTGTCATTCCGCTGGTCTGGAGTCATGCAGAGCTTATTAACACCCTGCTCGACCTACACCAGTAACATCATGTCTGCCAACCAGCAAACCGCCTTACGCACTCACCTTGACTCTCTGGAATTTCTCGGCGATCCTGCTACACTTGCGGCGCTTGAGGATGCGGCAAACCTGTTTATTAAAGACGATGGCGCCGTCGCCGAGATTTGGGCCGCCAGCAGAGACTGGTTTTTGGAAGAATGGGGCCGTGACACATTTATTTCCCTGCCTGGGCTGCTGCTGGCGACAGAGCGCTACGAAGACGCCCGGCAAATCTTTCTTCGCTTTGCCGGGCGCGAGCGGAATGGGCTTATTCCAAACGTCATCCGCTCCGACGAGACACTATATAACACGGCAGATGCCTCGTTGCTGCTGGTCCACGCTTTGCAGGCGTATGCTCAGACAACTCAGGACTGGCAATTTGTTGCCCGGCTGATGCCAACAGTTAAAAGTATAATCTCAGGCTACCGCAGGGGCACGGCTTACGAGCGCGGCGATACTCGTTATGAGGTCAAAATGGACCAGAGCGACGGCTTGATTATATCGCCTCCGCAAGCAACGTGGATGGACGCAGATCCTTCTGGCAATGGGAGTGCTATCGTAACACCACGTAACGGCAAATGTGTGGAGATTAACGCCCTGTGGTACGACGCTCTACGGTTTGCAATTGAGGCGGAGAAAAGGTTGTATGCTGGCTCGGATACGACTGACTTGGAACAGCTTGCAAATCTCGTCCATAGTTCGTTTGCGGCTAAGTTCTGGAATGCCGATAGCGGCTGCTTATATGATGTCATCGAAGGTGACCCGCATGGCGCGGCTATACGTCCGAACCAAGTGTTGGCGATAAGCCATGGTGGGGATTTGTTAGGTTTTGATGAGCAGCAGGCAGTGCTGAAGGTCGTGGAGCGCGAGCTGTTAACACCGGGCGGACTCAGGACGCTCTCTCTCCGTGATTCCATGTACCGTGGCTGCTATGATACTACAGCGCCGATGTCTGAAAAAGATTTGGCGTACCACCAAGGGACTGTATGGCCGTGGCTGATCGGACCGTACGCTGACGCGGTCCGGGCCGTAAGAGGGCGCCAGGGGCAGACCAAGGACGCGATAAACCATGAGATTGGCAGCATACTCGCACCCCTGGTACAGTTTTGTTTGGATAGCGAATTTCATTCACTGCCCGAGGTCTTTTCCGGGGATCCGCCCTTTGAGCCGGGGGGCACAACTTCCCAGGCATGGAGCGTAGCGGAAGTACTGCGGCTGCTCAAAGAAATAGCACCAGCTTTTACTGCCGGTACCTCTCAAGGCTGACTGCTCGCAGGTCTAGTGTTTGCGAGGTTTGACTTCGTTGCGACCAAGATTTTTCTTGGTCTCAACGAAGAGTACGTGCTTGCGCAGTTTGGGAGAATACTTACGAAGACTGAGCTTCTCGGTAGTATTCATAGTGTTCTTGCTGGTGTAGTAAATGCGCTCGCCAGATTCCTCGCTTACGAGCCCCACTAGTTTGCGCTTGTCGCCTTTTTTCGCCATATCTCTGTTAGTTTAACAGATGAAGCGGCTTTTGTAAACTACTCTGTGTGGCCATATGCGTCTAGGTCAATGAGCAGTTCGGCTACCAGGCGTTCTTGGCGTCCAGTGGCTACTGCAGCGTCGAATGACTCGATTCCTAGAGCACCCTCGGCGACATGCGTTTCATACTCCCCGGACAGTGCTGTAGCACCAGCTCTCAGGCCGACCTTCGTCCTTCTGCCCCAGGTCTCCATCATGGCAGCCCATGCTTCTGGGCCTGGCTCCCCGAATTCCCCGTTACTATAGCGGTCGACAAGGTCGTCGAAGGTGCCGTATTTTGCCTTTTCTGTAGTTTGAGCGATGCTGTCGTCGCCTTCTTCGTAGTGTGTCATATGCCTATCCCCTTTTACTACGGTAGTGTAAGAAATCTTACAATTCTTACACGGACAGCGTCAGTGACATATATCACATAGTGGCAATAAAAACAAAAATACCGGTTGATCAGACCGGCATCTTTGCATTTCTTCCTGCAGGAGAAATATATTTCTTTGAGTGTATTTCTTTTGGATTTACACTTCTATAAAGAAGGATATTACGCTTACGTTTCGTTGTCAAGAGTTTTCCAAGGATAGTTATCCACAGTAACAAAAAACTTCGGCAACATACCGAAGTTGGAGCCGTCTTCGGGATTTGAACCCGAGACCCCTTCCTTACCATGGAAGTGCTCTACCACTGAGCTAAGACGGCATTGGTGCAGGGAGAGGGATTCGAACCCCCGAAGGCTGAGCCAGATGATTTACAGTCACCCGTGTTTGACCGCTTCACTATCCCTGCAAGATGTTTATTGTACTGGAGCCGCCTGTCGGATTCGAACCGACGACATTCAGTTTACAAAACTGACGCTCTAACCAGCTGAGCTAAGGCGGCCCGTCCGCACACACGCGGCTACCGCGTTAGTGTACCAAAACAGGGGTAAAATCTCAAGCCTAGTTCGGTTAGATGACGACGCGGCGGGGGCGCAGGATGCGCTTGGGCCGGCCGGCCGGCACAATAAGGCGCTTGAGCTTCTCGCCGATCATGTCGGCCTCGGCCTGCATACCCCGCTCTTCATAGGCCTGCATGAGTAGCGTGTAGGTTTCTTTGTTGGGCTCAAGCTCCACGGCACGACGCAGAGAGTCGAACATCATTTTTTCGTTACCGAGTTTTTCGTTTACCTTGGCGTAGGCCACATGGCGAGCGGCCAGGTTCTCTTCGAGCTTGAGCGCAGCTTCAAAGGCGATACCAGCTTTCTCGTAGTTCTCGGTCTCGTAATAAATAAGTCCTAAATTGTGTAAACTTGAGGGCGTAGCTTCGATAGAGCTGGCGATTTCGAAACACTCGATGGCGTCACGATACTCCTTTTGCTTGGCATAGAGGATGCCGAGGCGATTGTAGGCGGCTGCGTTCTTCTCGTCGATCTTTAGGATGGTGAGCAGCGCTTTTTCGGCGCGCAGGAAACGGTTCTCGCGCATACCCTGATGAGCGATATCCCACAATTTGCCCATGCGGTCGCCGACTTTGCGGGAGATGTCGTTGATTTCGTCATCACGCAACCGCGTGCTAATTATGGCTAAAATGCCGAACGCCGCGACGATCAGTAACTCGTACATAGTAGTGTTTATTAGTATAGCACACTCTATATAGCAAGCATAAGCTCGGTGAGGACTAGTTTGGCATTGCCGCTACGCAGCAGTGCGCTTTCGGCAGTGTGTGCCGCCTGCAGTACCACTCGCCAGCGCTCAACGCTATTACCTTTGCGGGCTGCCGCCTCCAGGCTGGCCATAGCCACGGTGGCAAGCGTACTTACGAATGTGGCAGCAGCGTCCTTTTGCTTGCTCAGGCCATCGACGAGCAGCAGGCGGTCGTAACTGGTGCCAGCCAGGACTTGCTTGACGAGCCGCACGGCTTCGGCCTCTGGCGCCGTGCCCGCGGGGCTTGGCAGATTCATTGTCTGCACGCGCGAGCGGATGGTAGGCAGCAAGTTTTGCGGCTGAGGGCTTACCAGTATGAGTACTGAATCGTCAGGCGGTTCCTCAAGAGCTTTTAGAAGGGCATTTTGGGCTTCGGTGCCCATAAGCTCGGCGGCGTGGATGACTGCCACGCGCTTGATTTTGGCTTTGCCTGGTACCTTGAGGCGAAAGAAAGCAATGAGGTTGCGGACTTGCTCGATAGTTATACTGCCCTTTTCGGGGGTGATTTCGCGGTAGTAGGGGTAATTGCCCAGACTTTCGACCCCTAGTAGCTGTGCGGCTAAATGCGCTGCGGCTTGCGTCTCGTCGATTCCTGCTAGCAGCAGCGCGTGGGTGGGTGCTTGCAGGAAGCTGTCAAGCTGCCCTTCAGTATTCACCCTACCATTTCCCTAAATTCCGGTGGAACTGGAGCGGTGAAAACTTTGCGCTCGTGACCTTCTAATATGGTGATTTCGAGCGACTCGGCATGCAGATAGAGCCGATCTGCCGGCTCGCCGTCGTACAATCTGTCGCCGACGATGGGGTGATGAAAATGCTCGAGGTGGACGCGCAGCTGGTGGGTGCGGCCGGTTTCGGGCTTGAGCTCCAGTAGGGTGTATTTGTCATTGCTCGCTACGGTTTTGTATGCGGTTTTAGCATGCTTGCCCTGTGGGCCCACGCGGAAGGTAGCCGGTGCCTTAGGGTTGCGCTCGATGGGCATGTCGATGATGGCTTCCGCAGGGTCAACGTGCCCAGACACTACGGCCATGTACGTTTTGTGCACATTGCGAGTGGCGAACTGTTTTTGCAGCCAATGCAGGGCTTGCGGCGTTTTAGCACAGATCATCACCCCGCTCGTCGCCCGATCCAACCGGTGTACAATCCCCGCCCGGTTATCTGTGGGGGGACTGTCCTCCCACACTGGGTTGAGGCGTCGTCTGAGCCAGGTGGCGACGGTGGCCTCGGGGTTGAAGACGCCTTTGCTGTGGCTCAAAACGCCAACGGGTTTGTTGATGACCACGCAGTCAGCGTCTTCGTACAATATGGGCAAGTCGATATCCGGGATCTGCTCTAATTCTGAAACATCGTAATCGACAGCCACCTCGTCACCTTCGCGGAGCTTATAACCTGCCTTGGTTTGCGGCACACTGTTCACCGTTACCCTGCCCTCTTCGACGAGTTTGGCCGCAAACGCTCGGCTCAGCTTTGGTAGGAGTTCCACAACCTTTTGGTCTAGTCTTTGAGCGCGGCTAATATCCAAATTTGGCATTATGCCCTCAAACCCACAGCTTTCTGGACTTTTAGAAGCGTGGTGTTTGCTATCTCGTTCATTTGCTTCTCGTCGCTTTCGAGCTTGGCCCTCAGCTGAGCCTCGTCAACGTTCGCCAAGCGACTCTGGAAATCGGTTAAGAACGCGCTGACAGCGTCAGCTACTGCTGCTTTGAGCGGGCCGTACTGTTCCTGGCCGTTGTATTCGGCATTTACCTCTTCAATTAGCCGACCGGTAGTTAAGGCAAGAATTTGTAGTAGGTTTTGGACCCCAGATTGGGTGCGATTGGCGGCATTTATCTTTCCTAAGCTGTCGGTCGTAGCACTTTTAATCTTCTTTGCGGCTTCGGTAGGATTGTCTCCTAAGAAAATGATGCCTCGGCCACTCTCGTCACTCTTACTCATCTTCTTCGTCGGGTCGGCCAGGTCTTTGATGCGTAGGCCTTGATCCTTACCGAAAAATTCATGCTGCTCCTTAACGGGCTTGGGCACTACAAACAATTCGCCGAATTTGTTATTAAGCCGTTCAGCGATGTTGCGTGTGTATTCGATGTGCTGCCGTTGATCGTCGCCGACTGGCACATATGTGGCGCCGTACAGCAGGATGTCTGCTGCCATGAGTGCGGGGTAGTTGAACTGTCCGACGCCGATGTGCTCGGTACCGACCTTGGCCGATTTATCTTTAAACTCGGTCATACGACTGAATTCGCCGAAGCCGGTGAAGCAATCCAATATCCAGGTCAGCTCGCTGTGTGCGGGAATATAGCTTTGACGGTACAGATGCACGCTGGGGTTATCTAACGGCAAACCGGCGGCTACGAAAATGCGCAGGTTGTTCATGATGTCGCGCTGCAGGTTGCCATGGTCGATTGGCGTCGTAAAACTGTGCAGATCGGGCATGAACAAGTTAACTTCATACTCGTCGGCATGGTGTTTAGCCATGTCAATCAGGGGCAGCAGCGCCCCAAAATAGTTGCCAATGTGCAGATCGTTATTGGCTCTGAGTCCCGTTAAAATTACTGGTTTCATTATGCTAATTATATCCTATCTTATCGATGCGTACAGATCGGCTTTAATATCGCGGAGCGCCTGCACCACAACAAGGGCTTCATGGAATGGCAGATTGGGGTCGACAACGCTTTCCGTGTCGCTTGCTTCTATCATGATGCCAGCCGGTGCGTAGCCGCCTTGAGCGAGCTCCAGCACGTGGTCGGCTGCACGCCGCTGGCCGTCAAGTGATTTGCCATTGCCGCCAGTGTGTGCACGCATGCCCCTGTGGGCTGTGTCTTCGATCATCCGGCCATCAGTAAGCTCGT
>JAICKC010000029.1 GCA_025928155.1 Candidatus Saccharimonadota bacterium | reverse complement strand
ATGTACTTATTTGTCTCGCTTGATATTAAGAATGAAACATATGTCAGCAGGCTTCAACCAGAGGTCAAAGATCAAGTGGTCAACACAATGAGCGATATGTTGCGAGATATGGGCGACAGGGTTAAGTCCGTCTACCTGGTAGGTAGTGCTGCTCGGGGCGAGTTCATTCCTGGCACATCCGACCTAAACATGTATGTCATTACTGATACCTACACACACATCTTTGATGAGAATGGATTGCCCGTAACATTATATGTCCTGAGTGAAGAGGATCTCTTTAGTGATAAACATAAGAAAGATCGTTTCATCCTTTGGTCGGATGGTGCGCTCATGCACGGCAAAAAGCAAGAGTTTGATCCCAAGGAGTTCCCTAAGCCGGGTACGATGCTTACCATGCTCTTGAACCGTGGAGCTATCGAGAAGATGGAGGCATTGCAAAAAGAGATTAAGGCATTGGAGAAACCGGACGGTATCACCTTACGCTTATATAGCTTAAGGGTGGCAAGAATTATGATGGATTACGTTTTTGGCGTAGCCATGAGCAACAAGCCTTTTTATAGTGCTAGTCGTAAAAGAAAAATTGCACATATTAAAGAGGCATTTCCGACAGATCGTCAAATTTTAGCGGTGGAGCAGATATACTACGGCGGTCGAGTCAAGCTAGAAGACTTAAAAATGCTTGTAGAAGCAGGGCTAAACGGCATGCGGCGAACATTTCCAAAAATGGAAGTGGTAGAATCTGAGATACTTGCTAATGAGTAAGACCCTCCAATTCCTTAAGTCATTGATAACGCACTGGATAAATGCGGTAAGCGGAACTGTCCTTGCGGTTGTTCTAACATTTGGACCTAATTTTATTCCAACACAATACTTAGGGTGGACTCAATTCGTAATTGCACTACTTGCCGTCTTACTGGCTTGTTATCTGGCCTGGCAAGAGCAATACGACGCCAATATCTTGCTGCGTACTCAACTCGCAGCAATTCAGGATGCTGTTCCAAAATACTCTGTGAAGATTGTCGATGAGCGCCTGTCAATGCATGCGGATCTGGAGCAAATGCTCAAAGGAAAGATTAAATCCGCCAAAGAGAATGAACAAAAAGCGCCCTCCCCAAACCCGTTCTTCCCCTCGCTCTCAATACTAGGAGAGCCTACTAGTGTCGATTGGAGAAAGTACATTGAAGAGCTGCATACGTTTCAAGAGCGCTTGGCGGTACTTAAGGAGAACGCACAAGGGATCATCAATTTTGAAATAAAGAACATTGGACGAGTTTCGGATGAATCAATTAATATGATGATCCGTTTTAGAGACGCCGAAGTTATACCGCATTTTTATAGCAAAAAAATTGAAATAGAGATGCCAAGTGAGCCGGGTTTACGTCATACGTTCTCAAGTATCGGCCAGCCTAACAAGCAAGGCATAAAACGAGAAACGCTTAACTCGACGATAAATTTACTTGAAATTGAGATCAACCGAATGCATCCTGACGAAGTAGTAAACGCTAGTTACGATCCAATTTTTCTAAAAAAAGCGGGGTCAAACCCAACAGTAGAATATGAGATTCATAGTCGAAATCTACCAGCGCCACTAATAGGTACAATTAAAATTCAAAACTCTTAAGTTAGTCATCGAGCAACTCACATATGTCCCGAGTTTCATCCCCAATCAGCGACAGCTCGACGTCGTTCATCAAAAGCTCTTCATCTAAAGTTTGATTCCGCAACACGAACCCTGCCATGTTTTTATAGTTTCGTCAGGCCGTCTTCGGACGCCATTTTGCATTTCTCATCACTTCCTATCAGTTAACTAAGCTCTCTTGTACAATCTAAGCTATGGCACAAGTAGTTATTATGGGTGCAAGCACAGCCTATGGTGTTGGCGGTGCGCATGGCGGCTGGGCCGACCTAGTGAAATTACGCCTGCACGAAGAAATGTATGCCAAAAATACATCCTCTGAGGCACACGAAGTACATATCTTTGCCAAGCCTGACGCAACGGTACAATTTGTTGTAGACACCCATGAACGCTACATTGCCGACTATCGCCGTGACACCCGCAAAACCGTCGTCATATTGTCAATCGGGATGAACGACACCAAGGCAATTGATAGTCCGGACAATTATCTAAACACCCCACAGGCATATAAACAGTCAATGATTACCCTTTTGAATGCCTTAGCGAAAATTACGGATACCGTATTATGCGTTGGGTTTGTTTCGGTAGATGAATCAAAAACATCTCCGAAACTCAACCCATTCACCGGCAAACAATCGTACTTCACCAATGAGCGCATCCAAATGTTTAATGCCGCTTTCGAAGAAGCCGTCAATTCTTCAGATGCGAATGTCACCTTTGTCAACTTAATGGCGGAAATGGGAGAAGACTGGACAGAATCATGCCTTAGTGCCGACGGCTTACATCCAAATGATACTGGGCATCATCGCATCTTCGACAAGGTCATGCCCGCAATCAATCGGCTAATATCTCTTTAATTTCCTCCACTGAAAAGCTCCACTCTTCTTGGTTGATATTGTCAAAAGTTCGATTCCCGGCCTCCCACTCCTGCGAGGGATTATTAGCTTATCTGTTACCCCTTACTTGCTAGTGCCTCGCTGATGAGCTTGCAGCCGAACCATCCCCAGTAGATTCGATGCTGCTTAATTTTTTCGTCCGCTAATTCCATAAGCTCGAGGATGTCTACCTGGTCGCCGTCGGGCGTTTCGCGCGGGTATTCCCAGATAAGCGTATAGTCTTGGTAAAAGTATCTGCCGGTACGATACCACCGCACGAGCGGATTCGGCCGCCGCTTTGTGCCTTCCCTCAGGAATTTGCCGATCTCGTCATGTCCTCTCAGCGTGCCGCTGTCGCGATTTAAAATCGCCGGCACGAGCGGACTCTCCAATATGGCATCTTCTGCGTACATATTGAGAAGGTTACTCACTTGGTTAGTGCGAGCGAAATCGTGCCACTGTCGATAGATACGCTCGGCTGCTTCTCGATTCATAAGACCCCCTCCTTTCACGTGCCTCTCATTACATAACCCGCTCCACATAATTGCTACGAAAAAACTTACAGCTCTTGTGCCCGCGCCAGTGCGAAAATAAATCTCCTCAGTTCCGCGCATCTTGATGCCATGAGCTTGTGAAAAGTCTACCTCTGTGGAGCGTAGACTTTCTTAGTACAAAAGGGTTCGGTTGAAAGTAATTCACCTCTTCGCAACAAACATAGCTATACTGTAAACGATGGGATTCTTTATAGGTGCCGGCATTGTTCTCGAGCGAGACGATAAGTATGTACTTGTTCAAGAAGTTCGCCACGAAAAGGCAGGTTTCTTCAACTTGCCAGCAGGCACACTTGAGGCCGACGAAGACTTTGTTCAGTGCATTACACGCGAGGTTAGCGAGGAGACGGGTGTCGAAGTAGACCTGCAGCATTTTCTCGGCGTATATCAGACAGTAATAGCTTCGGGTAGTAACGTAGTGTTCCTGGTCTTCTCTGGTAAAGTGCCGCATGGTGCAGTATTTAGCTCTGACGAGCATAAAGTCATCGAGGCATATTCTTATGATGAAATTCGTGAGATGGACGTTACTGGTAAGTTGCGATCGGCAATAGTTATGAAAGCTATTGAAGACCTCCGTGCCAATAAGGTACTTCCTCTGGATTCGGTGCAAGCTTGGCATATCGAAGCACTTGCCTCGATAACTGTTGAGAAGGATCATTGATTTTCCTCAGAAAAAAACTTATTAGACCACAGTAGGTTCGGTAATCCTCCTGGAGCTCCTACCCTGAATTATTTGTCATTTTGTCAACAACTTTAATCCCCTTCTATATCTGATAAAATCGATACACATGAGAGTAGCACTCGTCACCGACCGCGATCACACGGCCCTCACGGAAAGTGATCAATTATTAATTCCAGCTTTCAACAAGATCGGGATCGTCGCGATACCTGCTACGTGGGATGATTCCACAGTGAATTGGGCCGAGTTTGATTACGTCGTACTACGCTCCTGCTGGGACTACTATCAACGTATCAGTAGTTTCAAGTCGTGGCTGATCAGTGTCGAAAGCCAAGGATCAAAGCTTCTTAACCCTCTCCCACTGATCAACTGGAATCTAGACAAAAAGTACCTTTTCGACCTCCGAGAGAAGGAGATCCCCGTACCGGACACTACGGTTGTGCCAAAGGGCGATCCGCGTCCGCTCAGAGAAATTCTAGCCAATCGCGATACGAATATATCCATCATAAAGCCTTGCTTTGGCGCCTCTGCTCACGGCGTCATGATGGTCAGACGCGAGTCTGCAGATGAGTTTGAACCTCAATATCGAGACTTGGTATCGAGATCCAACGTTCTGGTTCAGCCTTTCATATCTGAAATCAGCAATGGCGAATATTCCGCCGTATTCATCGGTGGTGAACTAAGCCATACAATTCTTAAGACGCCCAAGCCTGGGGAGTTTCGGTCAAATGTGGGATTCGGTGGCACCGAGGAGCTGATTACACTCGACAAAGAACTCAAGGCGAAAGTAACGAAAATCTTCCGTACATGTGGAATGCACCCCCTCTTTGCCCGGCTTGATTTTGTATTAGTCTCGTCCGACCCGATACTCATGGAACTGGAGTTAATAGAACCCTATTTATTCTTTGAGTTTAAAGAGCATTCTGCGGAATTATTTGCATCAAAGTTTCAGGAATACCTCGGCAGAGATTCGTCCAGCAGCTCCCTAATTTGACGAATTCGTACCTGGACAAAACGCCGTCACTTAAAGTTTGATTATGGCCTCTCTTTTGGCGCTAGCAATTCTTGCAGATGGCTCATTTTTTCTTCGTTCGGCTGTAAGCGCTGGAGCGCCCATTGTCGAAGCACCTCTACTTCTTTTGCCCCGTGCCGCGCATGAGCAGCAAAGTAGAGTTCGCCGCGCCCGGAGCACATGATATTGCCCCAATAGCGTATGGCTATGGGCCGAAGAATGGGCAAATGTAAAATAGCAAGCGGGCGCGGCAGGCCTCGCACCTGCTGAAGCTTTAAGCCCGCAAACCCTTCCTCGATCGCCCGGCACAGACGTTTGAGCAGGAGGCGATTACGCCCTAGAGCCTGGGGATCGTTATCTACGGCCTCAAGTGCGGCTAACATGCAGGCAATAAATACTGCATGGTAGGCTAACCAGCCATCCATGCTATTGGTGCGTTTTACGGAGAAACCGCGTCCTTCTAAGATAGTTTGGACTGTTTTACTAAGCGGGTTATCTGAGATTTCTAAAGTAGTGGCCTGCTGATCGACGTGAACGTACCGAACAGTGCTGTACTCGAACCCGCCGGCCACGCCCGGGAATGCTAACTCATAGTCTCCTGGGAGGTCCTCGGGGATGAGGGCATGTCCGCTTGGGTTGTTTCCAAAAAACACGATGTGCGGCGATCCTTGCAGTCTTCTGAGTTCTGGAAATACCGAAGCCAGCTGCTCGGCCTGCACTGCTACTAAAACGACGTCATAGGTCTGTTCCACGGCAGAATGCGCTAGGTTTACCGGAACGGTGAAGCGTGATTTTGCGTCAATGTCTTCGAGGCGAATTCCCGATCGCGCCAGTTCCGCATCATGTTTGCTGTGTTCGAGCACCCAAACTCGGCAGCCTCCCAAAGCTAGCTGACCGGCGTAGATTGAACCAATTACTCCCGCGCCTATGAGCAGCACGGAAAGAGCCTCATGATGACTTGACGTACTCATACTGCAATTATAGCGGAGAATCTGCTTCTTTTCGGCTTACCCCTCTATTCTTGCTGTCCCGTACAGTTTTATTTGGACTTTTTGTATCTTTGTATTACATCCGAATACGGTAGCATGGCCTGCCAGGCATTATTGTGAAATCAACCGATACGAACTAGGTTTTTAGTATGAGAAAATCAGTCGTCTATCGTGTAGCGCGCGCAGCAATGGCATATTGCATGAAATAGGCATCGAGTTGGCGGTCTATCTTTTGGGACTCAATGGCATCTGTGAAAAGCTTCCGTGCACGTAGCAGTTCACGTTTACGGGGCTCAGAATTCCATGCATCGACAGTAGCATCAATGAGGTCTAGGCCTCGACGATATGCACCGTACAGGGAGTCTTTGTCGCCGCGCTGCAACGCGTTCATGCTGCGTCCAACCTCACTGCCGATGTTGCCCATTTGCTCAAACAGTGAAAGCGCTGCCCATTTTTCCTTATCGAACTCATGGCTACTCATGTACGATCCCTGATACTACGTCGCGGATCTGCCTACGAATGTTTTTATCAAGCACATCTCGTGTGGGGTTATTCTGACGCGGTCGGATATTTATCATTGAATCGAATTCTATAAAATCATCTGATCCAAATTTATCTGGATGTAGATTTATGCCCCATAAGTTGTTCTGCAGTGACCCGCTCTCCAGTAAATGGGCTTCACCATCAGCGTGCATCTCCATATCAACAAGTAAAAGCTTCTTAGCAATGTCTACATCCGCTTTGACTAGCGTACCGTACATTTTTTGGGCCATTTCCTGTAGTTCGGCTACGGATATAGTATCTACAATTTTCATACATATATTATGCCACATCAAGCTCGATAACCCTCCTGGCGCCCCTGCCAGGTTTTTCATGAGGCCTCCCTTCAGTTAGGGGGTTAGCTAGCTTACATTTGGCTGCAGGCCAACTTGCTTATTAGGCCACACAGCCCTACCCGTGGTGTCGTACACTGGAAAGCCTTCAGTTTTTGCTACCAGCGTAATGAGCTCCGAGTAGGTTGAGATGTTCGCTTCCTGAAGCCTTGGCTCGAGCTTTGAACGGAATGCATCCAGCAGGTTCGCTTTATATTGGCTCAACTCAGAGTCGTTTAAAATTGATGCGAGCTCCGCCTGCTGGGCTGCTTCTGCAGAGAACACTGTCCTCTTATATTCGGCCCACTCTTCATCCGTGGGTGGCTCGCCAAAGAAATCATCCGATGGCTTCTCAGGGTGTTCTCTTAATTGGTCCGCGGCACTTACGTCTGAACTAAGGGCAGCACGCAGACCCATCGTTAGCCTATCGTGCTCACGGATATATGCCAACTCTTGTTTCATATCTGGATCGAGTAGATCAAATGCTTTAAGGAGGTTGACTTCGTCGTGGAACGTGTCCGCAAAGTTTTCGGGAGTAGTGGTATCGAATAAGCTGGTTTTTTGGTTAAAGGTGCCAATAATATCACCATCCACAAAGTCCGAGGTCAGCAATACGCCGTGGATGTCTTGTGGGACTACCCGATCAACCACTACTGCTTCACCCGGAAAGCCACCCCCGTAGCGAACCTGGTCGGTCCCTTCATGACCGATACCGATCAAGTCTTCTCGTGCCTGGTTCCGGTCGGTGTAGATGCTGGTACCGCCATAGTGCCTCTCGAGCGCTGGATTAATAAGTAGACAAACGCCACCCTTATTCCAAAATCCCATGCCTATTTTGTGCTCAACGTCTGTAGCCTCCCTCATTCCAAGCGCTATTTCTGCTGCTGCCCTTATCTCCTCTTGGGGGGATGGTTTGACAGGTTCAGTGTGGGTGGTTTGATCATGTGGGTTAGCGGGTGCTGTTGGATCCAGTCCGTGCTCCTCTATAAAGCCCTCCAGATCAGTTACGCTTATTGCGCGATCTCCTTGCCAGGCATCACTATCTAATATATGCTCTCCAGCCTCCTTGGCGGATGCGCTGGAGTGTAATCCGTTAACCAGAGCCGCTATCGCGACGCTAGGTCGAGTCTGGTGAATCAGAGGATACGGCCGGGTTGTCAATAGGTCTGGAATTATCTTTGCCTCCGCTTCAGCGGTTTGTGGCAAGAAGTTTCTGTCGGCGATTGCTTCGTAGAGGGCATTTCCCTTGTGCTGGTCAGGACCTGGATACTCTGCCATTTTGATTTTATTGTAGCATGACGAGTTTAACGAAGGGGCTGTCTCTCTGTCCTTTTGATTCTTGAATTGTTTCCCCTGTCAGGAAGCTTCATTAAGACCACAGGTGTGAATGTAGATTTTTTAGTACGAGAAAGTTTGATACCAGAACTGACACTCCGGTCATGATTTATTTGTCATTTCGTATTTGTAAAGTGGTTCGGTCATAGGCATGAAGCCCGGTCGGAACGGTAAACCTATCTGCCTGCGGCCAAGTCTTATAGACTTGCGCATGTGGTCAGTCGCGTTGCAGATGAAGTCAAGGGCTTGTTTTTCGAGGCAAGCAGCGTGTCTGAGTCTGGGGACGACGGTACCCACTTCACTAAAGCTTCGCATATTGCTCTGGTGGAGGCGCTGAAAGCACAGACTCATAACGTCTTCGCCCAACTACTCCTGCCAAATTGATCAGACGCCATAATGAGTATATAATTATCTTCGAGTGGACACTTCAATAGAGGAGGTGTTTTTATTTTTGTCACAAGCTGTGACAACCACTTATGCACATTTCCTTCAAGCATGGAAGAGGCACAATGCAACTCGGAATGGTAGGACTCGGCAAGATGGGCGGCAACATGGTCCCGCGGATCTGCAGCAACTCGTACCATGAGGTCGTCGGCTACGACCGGGACCCCGACGTCGTGGCTAAGGCAATGGCGAATGGAGCTACCGGAGTCAGCTCGCTGGCGAACCTGGTCCTCAACCTCACGGCCCCGCGGCTCGTCTGGATCATGGTTCCGGCCGGCGCTCCGACCCAGGAGACTGTCGATGCGCTCACCGCGCTGCTCGAACCGGGCGACACGATCATCGACGGCGGCAACTCGAAGTGGACCGACGACAAGCTTCGTCAGAAAGCGCTCCGTGAGTACGGCATCCACTACGTGGACGTCGGAACAAGCGGCGGTGTCTGGGGTCTCCAGAACGGCTACTGCATGATGGTCGGCGGCGATGACGACGCAGTCGCTCGGCTCGCACCGATCCTCGACGTTCTGGCGCCTTCGTACGATGAAGCGCACGGTCCTGGCTGGCAGCACTGCGGTCCGACTGGCGCAGGCCACTACGTCAAGATGATCCACAACGGGATCGAGTACGGCATGATGGGGGCAATCGCGGAGGGCTTCGCGATGCTCGACGCCTGTGAGTTCGACCTCGATAACGCGGCCATCGCTCACCTCTGGATGCGCGGTAGTGTCGTGCGGTCGTGGCTCGTCGAGCTGGCGGCACGTGCTTTCGAGCAGGAGGGGAACGACCTCGCCGACCTCGAACCGCGTGTCGATGACTCCGGTGAAGGACGCTGGACTGCCGAGCACTCGATCGAACTGCGTATCCCCACGCCGGTTATCACCGCGTCCTTGCACGAGCGCTTCGCATCACGTGGCAGGGGAGACTTCGCCGCGAAGCTCAACGCCGGACTGCGGAACCAGTTCGGAGGACATGCCGTCACCAGGAAGGAGTAAACAACAAGGCCGTAGCGTCGCAATCGCGATAAACCTGCAGCCTGCCGGAGGGAGCTGTCTGGCGTCTGCCGGAGTGAGACCACGTTAACGCGTGATCAAACCCCAGACCCAGCAGCCCCTTCGAGATACCACCCGCTCCTCGGGTCGGTAAAAGTTATCATTTGGCGTTCTCATCAACAGATAGAAAAGTGTCGAACCACGGCTTTGGACGCGAGCTTGCTATGATTTTAATCATGTAGAAGAGGCTGCTTCACTTGGCTAGAGAATATCTGCCTGGTACTGTCCAGTGAGCTTATCAGCTACGCGTACGATACCCCGCAGGTATGCTTGGCCGGCTTCGAAACGTTCTGTATCAGTCATGTTCCGCTTTTCGTTGTGGCGTACATTGAAGTTACGCAGGGCTATCATGGTGCCGGCGTTCTCGGCAAGCAGGTAAAGGCTCTCGTCAAAGCCAGCCTGACCGGGGGCTGGGGTTTCTGGTGTGTAGCGTTCAATGTAGGCCTGGCGTTCCTGTGGGCTGCTCATTCTGACGAGCTGCTGCAGTAACTTGGGAAAACACTCCTCGTCAGTCATCTGGTCGATGATGGCTATGGCGTCGTACATGCTGTAGTCAATAACGTATCCCGGCGACACAAGGACATCGTCGTTTGAGCTGTCCCCTAACTCTAGCCCTTTTGGCGCTTGCCTATCGTTCCAGGCGGCGGCACGCTGTGCGACGCCGAGCTGCGCCGCCTTGGTTATCTCGCCTTGCAGCTCGCTCGGCGCCAGCATCATATAGAACATATGGAAGTCGGTGGAGTCGTGGCTGCGGTGGACGTAACTGCCAGGCATAGAGATGCGCTTATTTGCTTCGATCCGGTGGGGATAGTATGCTGGCACGGGCCAGTTCCCGGCCGCAATTACTCGCAGCCACTCGTCGTTGTTCGTAAACACTTTTGGGTCGTCCATCGTGGTAGTTCCGCTTGCTTCAGGATAGGGCGCCACGTAGACGACCGGCGTATGGCTTTCTTCGTCCAAAGCTCGGGCGATCTCTGCATCGAGCTGTGTCATGTCCTCTTCACTACACGCCACGATTTCGTTGTCGTGCGCTCGGCGCACGCCGTATATGGCAGCCAGCTCAGGGTAGTCGTATATCATGGCGCGGGCGTGCCTACTGCGTTCGCTTGTGTCGGTAGCGCGCCAGTGGTTCTCGGGTATTACTTGCATGGCCAATTCAAACGGGGTTTGGTTGCCAGATAGCTCTCGTTCTCCAGTCTCTGCGGGCATGAGTTTAGTGTAGTGCGTGCCGGCAGATTTGCCTACAGCGGTGGTATACTTTGTGTAGATGAAGTTTGTGAAGGGTGACAAGACGGTGGCTGAACATGCCATTGCTCAGGCGATTTGTGATGGCCTGGCTGACGGTAAGCGGGTGCTGTGGCTGGTGAGCGGCGGCAGCAATATCCAGCTTGAAAAGGACGTTATGGATTTGGTGCGCGACCATGCGGGTGACAAGCTAGCGGGCTTAGCGGTGATGCCAATAGACGAGCGCTACGGGCCACCGAGCCACAAAGACAGCAATGTGCAACAGCTGCGCGAGGCGGGATTCGATCAGGGGGCTGCTACACTCGTGGACGTGCTGGTGCACGACGTGCCTTTCGACCAAACCGTGGGCTTCTATACCGATGTAGCAGCGGCAGCCTTTGCTAATGCGGGTGTTGTTGTTGGCCAGTTTGGGATGGGTTCGGACGGACATATCGCCGGTATTAAGCCTAGCTCACCGGCAACCGAACCGGACGAGTCAACGGTAGCTGGTTACGAGTGGGAAGATTATCGGCGTATGACGCTCATGCCGGCTGCACTCCGCCAGGTGACGGTTGCTTTCATGCCGGCCTACGGTGACGATAAGCGCGGGCCGCTCCTGCACCTGCAGAAAAACGACCAGCCATTTGCCAGACTACCCGCCGTGTTGCTCTACGAGCTTCCCGAAGTATATGTATATAACGACCAACTAGAAAGCGAGGGTTAACATGAAGATAGCAGTACAAGGTTTGGGCAGGATGGGAATGCAAATTGCCCGCAAGTTGGCCGAGAGCGGTGAACACACCGTGATTGCGCACAACCGCAGTCACGAGCCGATTGACGAGGCAGTCAGCTACGGCGCTGTGAAAGCCTACGAGAAGGCTGATGTGATCCGTGAGTTTGGTGGTGATCGGGTGGTCATCTGGATCATGCTGCCCGACACAGTGGTGGACGCGCAGGTTGACGAGTGGCTAGCATTGGTGCCGCAAGGTTCGATTATCATTGATGGCGGCAACTCCAATTTTGTCATGACCCAAAAACTCAACGAAAAAGTTACCGCGGCGGGTATGCACCTGATTGACATTGGTGTCAGCGGCGGTATCTGGGGTTACCAAAACGGTTTTTGTATGATGGCCGGCGGTGGCACGGACGCAACGTTTGCAAGTATAGAGCCGGCGCTTAAAACGCTCGCCCAGCCCGAGGGTGCGTACCACTATTTCGGCGAGAGCGGTAGCGGTCATTTTGTGAAAATGACGCACAACGCTGTCGAATACGGCATGATGGAAGCGCTGGCTGAGGGCTACCATATTCTCAAAGAGGGGCCGTATAAAAACTTGGATTTGGCCGCGGCTGGCGAAGTCTGGCAGCACCATAGCGTCATTACGTCGTGGCTGAACGAGCTGGCCCGCGACGCACTGCGCGAAAACCCTAACCTCGATGGCATTAGCGGCTACGTAGCCGAAAATGGCGAGGCGCGCTACACGCTTGAAGCCGCCAAGGCGGCTGGCGTCAAGATGCCGGTTGTGCAAGACTCGCTTGATGTACGCATCGCTTCACAGCACGGCGAGGTCAGCTTCGCGACGAAGCTGCTGGCGGCAATCCGCAACAAGTTCGGTGGTCATGCTTTGAACGGTGAAGGCGCCGAGCCAGGTATCCGCGAACAAGTTGCCCATGAACCGGCGGAGGGTCCGCAGGCTTGAACTACGACCACCTCAAGCGGCCGCTGGTGCTGGTGATTTTTGGCATTACCGGCGACTTGGCCCAGCGCAAGCTGCTGCCAGCGCTGTATCAGCTGCTTAAGGCCGGTGATTTACCGGAAGAGCTTCACATTGTAGGCATTAGCCGCCGTGACGTTACGAAAGACAATGTCTATGCCAAATTGCGCTCGTTTGTCGGCGAGTTCAGTTACGCCGAAGATATTGAGCGAAGACTCAAAGATAGCACGGTGATGGTGCAAATGGATTTGCTTAATGCCGATGCTTACCGCGAGCTGCTTGAGCACCTGCAAGTGGTGGAGAAAGGCTACGAGAAGGTCAGTCGGCTCTACTATCTTTCTATCCCGAGCCAGGCGTTCACGCCCATTATTAAGCTGATGGGTCAGACTGGCCACCAACGAGCACTTGCCTGCGGCGAAGACCCGCGCCTGCTCATTGAAAAGCCGTTCGGATTCGATCTGGCGTCGGCCAAAGATCTGGTACACGAGCTGAGCGTGTATTTTGATGAAGACCAGATGTATCGCATCGACCACTATGTGGCCAAAGAGACAGTGCAGAATATCCTTACCTTCCGCTTCCAAAATCCGTTGTTTGAAAGCGTGTGGAACCGCGAGCATATCGACCACATTGCAGTGGTGGCGCGCGAGCAAATTGATATCGAAGGCCGCGCCGCATTTTACGAGCAAACCGGTGCGCTGCGTGATTTTGTGCAGAACCACCTGCTGCAGTTGCTGGCCATAACTGCCATGCGCCGGCCAGCGCAGCTCGAGAGCGATGACATCCACGCCAGCAAGCTGGAGCTCTTGAAAGCCGTCGAGGCTATTACGCCAAGCAAAGTGGCTGCTACGGCGCTGCGTGGTCAGTACGAAGGCTACCGCGCGGAGGTACAAAACCCCGATAGCAATGCCGAAACCTATGTTCGCTTGGCGCTGCAGATCGATAATGACCAGTGGCGGGGTGTGCCGATTGTGCTGGAAACTGGCAAGGCGCTCGATGTAAAGCGCACCGAGATCACCGTATGCTTCCGCCAGCCCAGTGACGCTACCGGAGAGCAGAATCGGCTGGTGTTCCGCATCCAGCCACAGGAAGGCATTACGTTACGTCTGCAAACCAAGCAGCCGGGCATCAAAAATATCACTGCGGACGCCGACATGGACCTTGACTATGCTAAATCGTTCAATGTCCGGCCGGCCGAAGCGTACGAGCGTGTGATAGTCGACGCTATCCGCGGCGACCAGACACTGTTCGCGAGTGCGGCTGAGGTTATCCGCAGCTGGGAAATCATCGAAAATGTCCTGCAACGCTGGCAGCGTGACGGCGAGGGATTGATACCCTACCCCAAGGGTTCGGCCGGCCCGGTGACCCCTGTGGAAAACAACGGATAGGCGTGAGCAGAATCACGGTTGTGCTTGGCGCCTATCTGGCCTATACTGAAACTATATTTTAAGCGCTTTTATTAAAAAATCAGAGGGTAATGAAAATACTGATGCTTGGGTGGGAGCTTCCACCTCACAACAGCGGCGGTCTGGGTACGGCGTGTCTCCAGCTTTGCAAGGCCCTCT
>JAICKC010000025.1 GCA_025928155.1 Candidatus Saccharimonadota bacterium | reverse complement strand
TTCAGCAGCCAGTCGAACAGCTTCGGCTGCTTGGTTTTGATGAGCCGCGCGACTTCTATACTCGCCAGTACATCACTGAGCGCGTCGTGCGCATGGTCGTGGTCCATGCCGTTTAGTTTGGTGATAAGCTCCAACCGGTTCGTAGGCTTGCCATCTTCGGTCATTGGCCACTTAATGCCCTCTGGGCGCAGTGCTCGCGTCATACGCACCACGTCCAGCAAATCCCAGCGGCTGCGGCCGTCCTGCCACTGCCATTCGTAGGCGTCGTAAAAATTCCGCCACAGCAAAAAACGCATGAACTCGTCATCGAACCGCACCGTGTTGTAGCCCACAAAAATCGTGTCACGCGCGGCGACTTGCTCAAAAAAGAGCTTACAAAATTCGGCTTCGGTTACCCCATCCTGCAACGTTGCTTGCGGCGTGATGCCAGTGATCAGAATGGCGTCCGGATCGGGCAGTACGTCTTCGCCAAGTTTTATGAGCACATTCACTGGCTCGCCGACCAGGTTCAGATCCATATCGGTGCGCTGCCCGGCGAACTGCATAATACGCTGCTCACGCGAATTAATCCCCGATGTCTCCAGGTCGTACCAGAAAAAACTCTGTGCCATTGCTACCAGTGTAGCATTGCAGCGCGTAATTGCGTTGGCTGGGATTGTCTACAGGTCAGAGGACTCCGGGCCCATGTGTTCGACAAGTGCATCACGCAAGTTGCCGCGGGCCATTACCATAGCCAGGGTTGCCGAGTCATACCCTCTCCCGGTTGTCATTGCCGGCACATCGCTCCTGCCAGCCTGCCAATGTCCTTCTACATGACGTGTTGCCGCATTAATTGCCGCGACAATACTGATTGGGGTGTCTTGCAATACTCGACTTTGAACTACTTCCTCGAAGGCCTCGTGCAGCCTCGTCTCTGCTTCACTCGGGAGCATCGCCGGAGGTCGGTCCTGAATCTTTTGGTTTCTAGCCACTAAGTAGGCCTTGGCCTGCGATGGAAGAATTGTCGCTGCGTCGGCTGCTGCGTCAGTCGGGGCAATTTGAGCTTCCAGCAACTCGGCCTCGCTTGGTCGCTCCCAGCTATACTCCTCCAGCGTCGTCACGCCTCGCAGCTTCAGCGCCAGCATGGCAAGCCACATCTTTGTGCGGCCCATTTCCTGATTCCCCTGCCGGGGCGCTCTTTCACTCATAAATTTCTATTATACCATAATGTATGATATAGAGCAATGTTTATACACTCGAAGAGAATGGCTGATACGATGAGCCTGTCGGTCCGCACTGGCGCAGACAAGCATACGTTTGCAATAGTCAGTTTGGCGGTATATATTGCTATTGTGTGTACGCTGCAGGTTGCAAAGTTAACCAGCATACAACGGAAAGGGGAAATGCGATGCCAGCAATGCAAAAACCAATTAGAAAAAGGTCAGGAACAAAATATAGCCCATGTGGGACACTAGGGGAAGATTATGTTTAGTATAGTTGCTAAAGCAAGCTCAACCCAACACCTGACAACCGTAATCGTCCTAACCATAGGAGTAATCGCTGCGGTAACCGTCATCAAATGGCTCTCTAAAGATAAAAACAAACGCCGATAATCATGAGCTCTGTTGCAAAAAACCACAGCGAAAAATTGCCTGTTCTATCGGTAGAAAATCTTATCGTCAGCTACGGCTCTAACAAAGCAGTGGATAACGTATCCTTCTCCATCAAAAAGGGTGAGATATTCGGCTTGCTCGGCCCAAACGGCGCCGGTAAAACAAGTACGCTCAGCGCCATTGAGGGACTAGTAAAACCACAATCAGGTAATTTACTGCTCGAGGGCACTGATATGCAAAAACACCCCGCTGAAGCTAAGGCGAACATGGGCGTCCAACTGCAATCAACGAGCTTTCAGTTTGAATTGACCATCGACCAGCTCATTAGGTTATATGCAGGATTGTATAACGTACAGCTCGCGCGTAGGGATATCCTTAATTCTCTGAAAGAAATCGGACTTGAAAGCGAGTCCGGTAAGCGGTTCAAGCAGTTGTCCGGTGGTCAACAGCAGCGCCTATCACTCTTTATCGCGAATATTCACCATCCGAGGTTGCTGCTGCTTGATGAGCCCACCTCCGGGCTCGACCCGCAATCACGGCGACAGCTCTGGGATACCATAGAGCAAAACCGCCGTAATGGTGGCAGCATACTCTTGACGACGCACTCGATGGAGGAAGCCCAATCCGTCTGTGATCGGGTGGCCATTATCGACCATGGCAAGGTCATCACGGTTGATACGCCCAAGGGACTTATCGAGAAGCATAAACACGACCAGCGCGTTCGTAAAGTCGCGCGTGGCAAGGTGACACTGGAAGATGTCTTCATTGGACTAACAGGGAACGAAATCCGTGAATAACACACCAGAACCACTACACTATCTGCGATCGTTACTGCAGGCTGATTTTGTTGTATTGCTCAGAAACAGGCGAGCGATCCTCGCCGGCCTCCTATCGCCGATCTACATTATGTTTATCGCCAAGAGTGAGAAAACACAGGCCAGGCTTGGCGGTTCTCACTTCTTAGTCGTCCTCGCTGTTACGCTGGGCATTCTGTCGTTGGCATTGATGGGGTATGCGGTCAATATGGCACGTGACCGGGAACGAGGCGTCTTCCAACGCTTGCGCGTCACTCCCGTGCCGCAGTGGACCATCATGGTCAGTCGCCTGCTTATCCAGGTGCTCATCAGTGAACTTATCGCAATTGTTGTACTTGTAGTCGGCAGTCGGATGAACAATATAACCTTCAGTGCAGGCGAGTACCTCTCCACCTTGCTTGTGGCATTACTTGAGTCGGCTATGTTCCTAGCCATCGGTCAGGCACTTGTGGGACTGGTTAAGTCAGCTTCTACCGTTACCGCGGTCAGCAGCCTGTTATTCGCCGCACTGCTTTTAACCGGCCTACTTGGAAATAGCGGCATACTTGGCGATACCTTTCAAACCTTTTCGAAATGGACGCCCGTCGGTACGATCATGAGTGTTTTTCAAAGCGTGTTGCACCAGGTGGCCTGGAACGGACATACGACCCTGAGCCTGTTCGCCTGCTTTGGCTATATCGTACTGTGCGGTTTTATTGGGATCAAATGGTTCCAGTGGGAAGCGCGATAATTGATTATTATGTACGAGCGTCTAAATCATGCATGAGGTTACATTTCTCATATTGACGGCTTTGGCGAAACAAAGTCTGCATGGGTATGGCATCATCATGGAGGTCAAGCAAATATCTGACGGACGCGTACGGATACGTGCCGGTACGCTGTATGCGGCACTGGATCGCCTCGCCAACGATGGTTTTATCAAGGTAGAAAAGGAGGAGATAGTAGACAACCGTCTGCGCCGTTATTACGTGCTTACCCCTGCCGGGATAGGACAGCTAGCCAACGTGGCAACGCAAATGCAGGCTAACGCACGAGTGGCGTTATTACGGTTAAACCCTGCAGGAGAGGCAGAGGCGTGAATAGTTTGCCCGCTTTAGAGCAAAGATATCGTAAGCTGCTCAAGTGGTATCCTTGGACGTTTCAACGGGAGCGGGGCGAGGAGATGCTTGCCGTGCTGCTGGATGGCATCGAGATGGATAGGGATCGTCCTGGGTTTATGGATACGGTCAATCTAATCTTCCATGGGGTCTTACTGCGTTTGCGACCAAGAGTGCCCCGCTCAGTCCCCACCATGTTTTACGCGATTAGACTTATGTACGTAGGGGCGTTGCTTGAAGCAGCTACTATGATTACGGTATGGGCAACATTTGGCAGCCTTAGGGCAAACATACTCAAACAGCACCCGCACGTCACGGCCGCGCAGTGGCATCTGCTTATCACTGCGCGCATAATCCCTCTAGAAGTGAGCTTGTTTGTAGGGGTGTGCGTATGGCTCTGGATGGCTTGGGCCAACGGAAGAAAGCATAGCTGGGCACGGATACTTTTTGTCGTTCAGTTCGGCCTCAGCACCCTGAGTCTGTTGAATGGCCTTACACAAGGTTCCGCCAAGTACGCACGGCTAGACTTACTGAGTGGAGTACTCGTCTGGCTCTTGTCGGTGGCGATAATACTCCTATTATTTAATAAAAAATCCACCCGATATTACAAAAAGGTACTGCCTGGATAGAGACTACCGGAGTGAGAAAGGGCTTATGACCGGCGCCCAAAGTGCAGGTTTGCTAATACTCGAAACTGCCGCCGGCAATGCGGACGAGATTGCCGGGGTCGATGCCCTGACGGCGGAGTTCGTGCATAATGCCCTGCTTTTGCATGATGGCGCGCAGGCGGCGGACAGCTTCGTCGTTACTAAAGTCCGTACGAACGGCAAAACGCTCGATTTTACTGCCGGTAACCAGGAACGTACCAGTATTTTCACGGCTGACGCGCCAGCTGCTTTGATCTTTTAGGCGTAAGACCGGCACGGTTTTTTCCTCGGGTTCCGCGGCGGCCTGTTTTTTGCGCTCTTCGGCGACTGCATCACGCACCGCATACAGCAGGGGCCTGAGGTTCTCGTGCGCTTGGCTGGAGACAGCAAACAGCTCAGCGTCTGCGGGCAGGATTTTTTCAAAAGCAGCACGCTTGGCCGCTAACTCTTCGGGTAAAATGAGGTCGATTTTGCTTAATACTACTATTTGACGCTTGGCAGCCAGGTTCTGCCGATACGTCTGTAGCTCATGCTGGATAGTCTGGTAATCACCCACCACATCATCGCTGGTGACATCTACCAGGTGTAAGAGTACAGCGGTACGTTCTACGTGACGCAGGAATTCGTCGCCCAGACCTTTGCCTTCGGCGGCGCCTTCGATGAGACCAGGGATGTCAGCAAACAACAGACTGCTTTCGCGGTCAATATCGACTACTCCGAGATTAGGCGTCAAAGTCGTGAATGGATAGTCGGCAATTTCGGGCCGAGCGTTACTAATTACGCTCAGCAAAGTGGACTTGCCGGCGTTCGGCAAGCCGACCAAACCGACATCGGCGATCAGCTTGAGTTCCAGTGTAAGCTCCTGCTCCTCCCCTGCCTCGCCCTTTTCGGCGAACTTCGGTGCCTGGCGAGTTGAGCTTAGAAAGTGGGCGTTCCCGAAGCCACCGCGGCCACCCTGGGCCACGACAGATTCCTGGCCATCTTCGGTCAAATCGGCCAAGGTGAGCCCTTCAGCGTTGGTAGCGATTGTACCTACTGGCACTTCGACGCGCAAGTCCGCACCGCGCCTGCCGTGCTTGCGCACCTTGTCGCCGGCGCCGCCATTTTCGGCCTTCAGCTCTTTGTGGTAGCGAAACTGTACCAGGGTGTTCTGGTTTCGGCTCGCTACAAACACGATGTCGCCGCCGTCGCCGCCGTCGCCGCCGTCCGGGCCGCCGCGGTCAACGTACTTCTCGTGCCGGAAACTCATGCGGCCGTCGCCGCCGTCGCCAGCTTGCGCGACTATAGTTACATGATCGATAAACTTCATTACCTACAGTATACCAGATAAGCTAGCGATTAGCTTAAAAATATGTTCTAGTGAGTAATGTAATGTGGGAACGCACTTACCGGAAGCGTTCGGGTGTCAACGCGACCCCAACCGGCTGTAGCGTTCATCTCACTAATGGTTACCGTGCCATCATCGTTCACTGCTGTCACGATGGCCACATGGCCAGCGTAGCCAGCCGAGGTTTGCGCAATAGCGCCTACCGTCGGTGTGGAGCTGACTGTCCAGCCGCTCAACGCCGCATAGTATGCCCAGGTGTTAGCGTTACCCCAGTTGTTGGGCACCTGGATGCGCGAAGCGACGTACCACGTGCAATAGCCGTATGCGTAACCGTTATCGCCATACAGGGGTGTATACGAACCAGCCACTGCCAATCCCCGGCTGCCGCTGGTCGCAGCCACCCGGATACCCTGCACTTGACCACCCGGGATAAGTACTTGCTCGCCCGCATATATACCGGATTTTTCGGCATCGTTAAAGGCAACGATCTGGGCGGCGTTGGCGCTAAACTTTGTAGCCAGACTATCGACCGTATCGCCCGTCTTGACGGTATACACTATGCCGGGAACAGGCGGTATAGCCAGCTTAGTGCCGAGTGATAAAGCGTCGCCGGTAAGGTTGTTTGACCACCGTACACTGTCACTGGTAATACCGAACTTCTGGGCAACCGACGTTATGGTGTCACCCGGCTGACTCGTATACGCTTGGATGTCGTCCTTGCTCTTCAGCGCTGTTGCCACAATTTGCGGCTTCGCCACCACGCTGGTGTCGCTGGCGTTTAAGGCAACGGTCGCCTGGGCACTCTGGGCCTGGTTATTTATGGCGGTGCTCTCCGGCAAATCAGCCACACGGGCCACGTTGGCCGCGATGTCGTAGGCAGTGAGACCGTCGACAGGGTTATTGGCGGCAGCGGTATTGCTGCTCAGTGCGCCGGATGCCATTTTGGTTGTAGCGTGCGAGCTAGTAGTAACTATTGTAGCCACCACGCCCAATACCAGGACATTGGCCGTCACTAAACCATAGCGAACCAGCCGCTTACGCACGCTTTTGCGCTGGAGCGACTTTTGTAAACGGTTACTGCTCGCGAGCACCCGTTTTTGGCCGATCACGCGGGCCGCTAACGACCCTTCTGCACTGGTACTAATAGTAAACTCCTGCACCATATCGCCGCTTGGCGATTGGTTCTTAACTGCTTGAACAGCAGCGCCACAACCTGAAGATTAGCTCAATTTCTGTCTCAAGTTGCTTACACTATTATACCAAAAACCTTACAGAAACCAACATTTCAAATGAGCTCTATCCCTGTTACCTACCTTCGCTTGAACAGAGTTTGTGGCAGTATTGTTGGGTATTCTGCTGCTGTTCTTGTAGGGTCTTCGCGAAATATGTGGTGCCGTTATCGCCCGTCACAAAATACAGCCAGTCGGTGCTTGCCGGATGAGCCACGGCCTGCAGGGCACTGTCTTCGACGTTGCTAATGGGTGTTGGCGGCAAGCCAGCATGGATCCGCGTATTCCAGGGGGTATCGTAGCTTAAAGAATTACCCTGGCCCGCTAGCTGGGAGCCATACATAGCCGTCACATCGCTGCCGAGTGGTATGCCAACCTTTAGGCGTTTCAGGAATACTTGCGCTGCCTGGGCTCGGTCCCCGGGGGTGTTAACCTCCCTCGTTATAATCGACGCCAGCGTTATGCCCTGATAAGTGTTCAACCCCTGGCTGGCGAACGCCGCACGAATGGTGGGCGTAAGATGACGCTGCATTTCGGCAATCGACTCCTCGACGATGGTCTGAGCGCTCGTAGCACTGGTGCGTTGGAAGCTGTCGGGATATAAATAGCCCTCAAGGCTATTGCCGGCAGGTTTGTCGACCAACGCGGCATTGCCCTCATAGGCATTCGGGTCAAGCGCGGCTGTCACGTCCGCTTCGGAAAAACCATTATTGATTAATGACCGCTTAATTTGGGCTAGCGTCTGGCCGGGCAAAATCGTGACCAGCGATGCCGTGACCTTGCCATGTGTCAATTGCGACACGATGTCAGCCACGCTCTGGCTTCCGCTTAAGGAGTAAGTGCCGGCTTGCAAATCACCTCCTACTCCTTCATGGCGTACATAGGTCTGGAACGTCCAGGAGTTGCGGATAATGCGCTTCTGGTGCAGCAGGTCGGCAATCGTTCGCGGGCTACTGCCTTCTTCGACCACCACCGTTTGGGTCGGAGCATCGTCGCTGACCGGTTTGAGGTTTTGCTCGTAGTAGTGCCAAACAGCCAGCGTAGCCAGCACCAACGCCAAGAGTAACACAGCGACAGCGGTAAGTACGCGGCCCACCCAGGGCTGGCGCGTAGGGCGGTACGAGCGTTTGTTTATACGATACGTCATGCGGTCGCCTCTGGAGCAGGGTGTCCGGCCAGATAGCGTTCAAGTATGAGGCTGGCGGCCACGGCGTCTACGGCGTCTTTCGTATGAGGGCCGGCCCCCAGGTACGTTTCAGCATCCACACTCGTCAGGGTTTCGTCAGCCAGTTCGACCGGCACATCGACGATCGTTTGTAGCGCCTTGGCGAAGTCTTCCGCTCTGCGAGTTTGTTCGGTGTAGCCGCCATCCATGCCGCGTGGCAGGCCTACCACCACCAAACCCGCACCTTCTTGCGCTACTGTATGTTGTATGTTTGACATCAAATTATCATCATTCGCGATTACGGCAAGCGGACGCGGCAGCCGGGCTACCACATGCGACACCGCCACACCCACACGCTTATCGCCGTAATCGAGACCAAGGATATGTTGCGGAGCCGCCATACGTGTAGTACCCTGGCGGCTAGGCGCCCTTTACGATATTAATTTGTACCTTCGCTGCTTTCTTCGGCACTGCGTTCACCCAAAACGGACTGTACTTGACGTTGACATTCGTAACGCCCGGCGTCTGCTTGATCGTGCTTTGCACATCACCGCTCTTCATGCCAGCCAGCTGTTTCTTGAGGTCGGCTACCTTAAGGTCTGGTCCCGCCTGAGATTTGGTGCTCATCGATACTGTGGCGCTGGTGGCCGTACCGGACGCATTTTCGGTAAACTGCGCACCTCCGACACCGTCGTCCAAGACAACCTGCTTGCCTTTGTCGAGCTGCTTATCAACATTGCTGTGCACCAGCGTCTGCAGGTCAGATTTTTTAACCCCCAACATGGTATAGGTCGTCACCGTCGTGACGGTCACATTGCTCACTTGGTCGCCAACCTTGGCGCTGGTGGTCACCTGCGGGTCGCCCGCCAGGAACGTCGCCGTAACAGCCTCCAGGCCCTTGGACTCGAGGTTGGTCTGCAGCTGCTGTTTGACGCTATCGGCGTTACTGGCGTTGATTTTGCCGTTAGCACTATCGATGTCGCTCTGCTGCACGACAGTCACGATCTCGTCGGTGCCGTTTGAGGCGCTGCCCGTAATACTAACACTGCTGCCAGCGCTGGAGCTAAAGCTCGTACTGCTGCCGGACGTATTGTAAGCAGCACCAGCCTTAAGAGCAGTGATAGTTACGGTGCTGCTGGCTAGGCCGCCTGGCTGACAGGCGTGGCCGCTATGTACGCCGCTAAAGAGCAGGTCGACCCCGCTGTTCAGGACATAGCTATGACCGCTGGTCGAGATAGTCGTACCGGCTGGTAATGCCACCTCAGAATTGTCTGAGGTACAATTCGTCACCGTTACGCTGCCGGTCGCCTTAGTGCCGTTATTCTGCTGGCCGGTCGCCGGGACCGTTTGGGTGGCAGTTTTTTGCTGGCTTTGGGCAGTTGCCGGCACGACACCACCGGTTGCGTCGAGCTTAGTAGCGGCAGTATCGAGAGTAAGGTTCAGGTTGGTCGGGATAGTACTGCTATCGGTGCTAATGGTAATGGTCGCACTCGGTAGCACACTCAAAGCAAAGTACAGCGCCGCAATGATAATCGCCAGCAGTAGCACACCAAGCGCCAGCTTCTTACGGAAGCTGTCAAAGTTCGGGACTTTGAGCTTTTTGTCCTTTTTGGGCTTTGCTATTTTTATCTTATCTTTACCGGTCGCCACAGCAGCAGCGTCAGTATCGTCATTTGCCAGATCAATCGTATCGTCGTCAGCAGCGGTAACGGCCGCCGCGGATGCCAGCTCACCAATGCTCTTGCCGGCCGCCGCTTTAGCGTCGAACCCGCCGCCCGTCTCCGGCTCGTTGCCATCCACGACCTTGAGCGGCTCATCAAGGTTTTCGGAGCCATCGTCATCAGCCGGGCCGGCGACCTCTGGGATAGCGGGCTTGCTGCTGGGTGAGCTGGCCACATACAGACCGATACTGCCGGCGAGTGGCATCAGGCCCGATTCGGTCGTTATAAGTACCAGATTCTTACCAGCGTTGTCAGCAGCACGCTTGAGCAGCTTCATGTTGACGACGCTTTGTAGCACTGGGCAGCGCTTGGGCAGCACTAAGGCAATAATCTTACCTTTGGCACCGCTTACTTTGTCGATAATAGCGGTGATTTCATCGTCGACATCGACGTAGATCGTCTCTTTGCCAGCGGTCCCACTCACAGTCTGCAATTTAGCCATTATCTCTATTCTAACGCTTGTTATTGTTTAATAAAATTGGCGAAGGGGGCCTAAACTCGCAGGAGTTTATCAAAGCGCTCTTTCATTGATTCGCCGCCCGTACCGTTATATTGTACCGTATCCAGCCCCACCCGCAGCAGCCCCATAGCGGTAATGAAGGTATGATCGTTTACCGAACCAGTGGTGTCGGTGATGCCTACCACTTGGTCGGGGCGGATGTGCTGGACCACGGGCCTACGAGTAAACGGCAGGCTGCGATACCAATCGGTGCGCTGCAGGCTTTCCATGAGCATATCCAGGCTGGAGCCACCGCCACAGAGAAGCAAGCGATACGGCAGGTGGTCGAGCTTATCGAACTCACCCAGCGCCAGCTCTACGCCGTTAATCCAGACGTCCAGCGTTTTACGCAAGGCTTTCTCGACCAACGCAGCCTGCTTGGCCGACACTTTCTTTTGGCTTAAACCCACTTTGAGTTTTTCGGCCATGTCGAATTCCACGCCGAGGCCCCGCTCAATACTGCGGGTGTAGGCGCGACCGCCAATACCGAACATTTTAGTGCCCTGCACGCCGCCGTCGTTAATAACAGCAATGTCGGTCGTGCCGCCGCCGACGTCCATCAGCACAGCGCTCATGGTGTTGGTTTGGTCATCACCGATAACACTACGGGCCACGGCGAATGGTTCGGCCGCTACAGCCAGCAAATTCAGATCCAGTTGTTCAGCCACGCGTTCCAGCGCCCCGATATGCACTAGCGGTGCAAATGCGGTGTAGAGCTGTACCACCATATCGCGCCCTTGAAAACCAATGGGATTCGTCACCGCATAGCCGTCGATTTCCATGCTAACGAGCGCGCTGTTTACCAACTTCACATCGACTTCTTTGCCGCCGAGTTCCAGCGACAGCTGCTTTTTGGCCTTGGCCTCGGCGCGGGCTTGCACCAGTTTGATAACTTTCTCAACCTCGACGATATCGAGCGCTTTGTCAGGCGTTTTGCGGGCCACGCGCACTGTGGTTGTCGTGCCCTGTACCAGTTCGCCGGCGATGCCGATAATGGCGCCGCGGGCACTCACGCCGGCCTGCTTTTCGGCATCATTTAACGCTTTATCGCAGTTTTCTACCACTGCCCCAATGTCCGCTACAGCCCCAGCTTGCATGTCGCTCAAGCCTTGGTGGGCCCGGCCCACGCCAATTATCTCAATTTCGCCGTCCTGCACCCGACCGATGAGCGCCTTAACGTACTCGGTACCGATATCGAGCCCCACCAGATGCTGCACAGCAGCACCCTCGGCCGGCTTCGCAGCCTGCAGGTGTGACTTGGCAGTTTCCCTCAGCTCCTTGAGCTTATCAAGCATATGCACCTTATTTTATCACGCCTGTCGACCCTGCGACACTACTTTGCCCGCTCACAGCGCTAACAGAGGAGCAGTCCATTGCGAGCTTTCCAATATAATTATATAATTGCATTGATCTCTGGGAGAGACCCATGAGATAGCATGTCTCCGAAGGGATGTGAATGATGACAAACTGGTTTAGGGAGCACCTAGCCCTTGTCCGTAGCCGGATAGCAAAGAGCTGGCACGACGACAAGGTGCTCGTAGTGGTCGCTGTGGCATCCGCCATCATGTTCGTCAGCAGCCTCGTGGCCAACGCCTACATCGTGTCGTTCGCCGTCGTACTGCTGTGGCTCGTGATCGGCGCTACCACCACTCGCAGCCGCCGCCCGCGTCTCATCCGCCGCCAGACCATGAGTCAGGCTAAGGAAGAGCCATACGGCCAAGCCCTGGCATTTGGACTGCCGCGCTACATAGCGAAGCAGATGGTCGCCTCCGAGGATGTTCTGGTCGCCGAACACCTCCACATACTGTCCGTCCTGCGCTGGCTGCTCCTCGGTGGAGTAGGTGCGATAATTGCAATCCTCGGACTGGCTACAGCATACCGATTCCCCGGAGGCTTCCTGCTGGTGGGTGGCGCGCTCATGGCTATTTCCGGCTGGAAGTACCTGGTGTACCGGCGAATCTGGATTATCCAGACTACAGTACGGATCGTGCGATTCTCGGGAGTCTTTACTAGAGTCGAAGGCGCACTGCCTGTCAGCAAGATCGACAGCATCGCCTACCGGGAGGGATTCCTGAGCGCTCGCATCCTCAGCAATATAGGCTGGCACCGATACGGCACGCTCACTATCGAGACTGCCGCAGAGGTAGAGGCGCTCGGGAAGGAGATCAAGTACGTTCTACACCCGGACAAATTCCGTGCAGAGCTCTGGGAGGCCATTGCCAACCGGTAGACTCATGCACCCTGGAGACGTGCACCCCGGCGGCAAAGCGAGATGTCCAAATGGATGTCAAACTAACCGCCGGGGCAAGCACTTTATAAAATGTACTCGCTGTATATAGAATTTTGTTATACGATACCTATTGCTTGATACCTTCAAGCGCTCATCGACAAGCAGTAGAACGGTTGCGTACAATGCAGCCGGACAGAACTGGAGCAAGTATGCACGTCGTCGAACTTTTCGTCCACGGAATACTGTTTGCGGCGCTTCTCCTGCTGCTGCAAACCATCAAGTTCATCGGGGTTGTCATTCGGACACACTTCCGCGTCCGCAGCGATGTCTCCGCCTACGTTCTGGCCGCCTACGATCTGCTGGCATACGCCTTGGCAGCACTACTGGGGCCGCACTGGGCAGTGTCGCATCTCTGCTACGGCATTAGCATGGGAGTGCTTGCGCTCGTGTATGTCACCGAGGTACTAGCTACGATGACTTGGCGAAGTGAGGGCCTTAAGCCTAGGGAGACGGCAGTAGGTTATATGTTCGGCACCCTGCTGCGCAAAGCACCGTCAGACGAAGCGGAGACAAAACCCGGCAAGGGCTTCGTGACGCTACTCGCTATGGTTATTACCAGTTATCCGCTACTCATTTGCGTAGCCGCATGAGGAGACGGCACGACGGGCATCAAGAACGGCACAGAGAGGTGCGTCTGGTGTTCGCCACCACCCGCCTCTCTGCGCTGTTCTATCTGCTTGTCTCTCCCATGTATCTACCGTAGACCTGTCATTTTGACATGCCTTGTTGTGTCATATTATAATAAAGTTGTCCAATCGGTACGCTCAACTCACGGGAGGTCTTGTGAGTGCTTTTTTCCAGAGTAGGATAGTTCAGGTCCTGCTTGGGGTGTTTGTCATCTGGTGGATCGTGCAAGATCCAACCGGAGCGGGTCACTTCGTAGGAGGAATCCTGGGCTGGCTCGTGAAGGCCGCGCATTCGCTGACGGCTTTCCTCGGCTCCATATAGCCACCACCATGAGCACCACAACGGACGACCCTCCGGGCAGACAGAAACAGGCGGTCCCACGAGACCAATCGTAGCTGACCTGACCCGGAGGGTACGTCGTGCGGACAGTAAAAGTTTAAAGATGGTTCGATGTTCGATCGAGTCGCAGACGGCCGTTATTCGCGACCAGCTCTCCTCCCCCCACCTTCCACTCATTCACTTTTATTTATCCGCACGACTTTTCTTATACCATCGCCCGGATTTTTATCAAAAGCTAAACAATTTGCGCCGCTTCAGCCGTCGCTGCAGGTGCCAGCGTTGCCGCCGCTGCCTGGGCGCGCCGGTATCTCGCAGCCTCGATGTATGCCTGGTCGCCGGCTGACGCCACACCGTTTGCTATAAATACGCTGCTCGGCGACTGGTCTTCGGCATATTGCAGGATACCATACGCACTCAGCCACGAATAGACTGCGCCGGCGGCTACCTTGTCGGCAAATGCTTTCGGGCTGCTTTCCGTCGCATGCTTATCTGCTGCCTTAATTGCGCCTTCGCCTGCGTAGACCATGCCATCTTCTGGGCTAACAAACACGACGCTCGGGCCAAAGTCCTCTGCCAGATAGGGATAGATGCCGCCTACAGCCATCCGGGAGATGCCTCTTTCTATTAACTCACCGGCGCCGACCGTATAAGGGTTTATTGTGGCGTTTTCTGCTGAGGACATATCGAACCGAACCTTTCAAGCACCACGACTGACGCGGCGATTTTCTTTACACAACGAGCATTAATTGTACGCTCCAAAGCCCAGGCATTCAAGATTTTTGTAATATTTCTTACAGTTACTACCCCTGTTATAATGTGGTCTGGTAGAAGCTTTACACAAGAACCGGCGCTGGCGTATCGAACCGCCGGATGAGATGATCGAAGTAACCGGACTGCTGCAATGGTGCTACTTCCGCGAAGACGTCGGCATGACCGGAATCAGGTCCCATGTGCAGTAGCGGCATAGTCATACCAAACCGCCCAAACTCCCGGGACCAGTCCCGGTGCGCAGCGTACGGCCGAATGACGTTGTCATGCGCCGCGGCCAGGAATACCGGGCTCGTGAAGTTTTTGTCGACGATACCATTACGGTAAAGTACCGGCATGAGATCGGTATAGTCCAGCCTCTGGGCCCATTCGAGCTGCGTTTCCTGCAGGTATGCAGAGCCACCGTTCCCCATCTGCGAAGGTAGGCTTAAGACCTCTTTTGGCAGACCGCTTATGGCGGAGTCAAGCGAGTTATCCCTGAAGTAGCACCACAGGTCCTTGAGTCCTAACTCAGTGGTCCGGAGAAGCGTACTGCTTGGTACCCGTGTCACGACGTCGGCAGCCAGCTTAGCCCCCGTCGTCGCATCATCAAGCCGCTCCGGCCCGCTGTTAGCAATAAAACCGGCGACCGGTATGTTCGCCCTCAGTGCAGCAAACAGACCGAACATAGCGCCGAGGCTATCACCGTTAATGACCAGGAATTCGAATTGGCGCTTCTCCTGTGCCTCCTTGAGTACCCGCGCCATGGCTTTAAAGTCCAAACCCTGCAGGTTGTCGTAGCGCATATCTGCCGTCGGAATGCGCTTATGGGACGCGTTGAAGATTGACTGCGCACCGTAGTAGTCCTGGTCATTACCCTCTCCTCCAAAGGAGACCGCCAGCAGGTTACTTTTAATCTCCTTGCCGCCCACCATCTCAAGCATCGTACCTTTCTCCTGGTATGTGTCTTTCGTCCACTGTTGGACCCGTACGTCGACCGTGGCAAAGATACCGCAAAGGCCGAGCAATTTCATCGCCCGGCGACGCGATACATCAGCCCGCTCACCTGACAAGTGAGTATGCGCTTCGCTTATGCTTTTCAGTAACTCTGACTCAGGGCCGTGCTGACGGCGAAACATCTGTATAACTATACAATATTTTTAATTATATTACGATACCACCGCCAACAACATGGTTGCCGTCGTAGATGACGGCGGATTGGCCGGGGGTTATGGCACGAATTTCTTCGTTTACCACTATGTGCGCGGATTGGCCGTCGAGTTCAACGGTGCACGGGACGAGTTCGGCGCGGTAGCGCGTACGGACAAGATAGGATTTGCCGAGTTCCGGGAAGCTGTGTACCCAATGCAGGTTGGTTATATTCAGGCTTTTGTGCCAGAGGTTGGTGTCCTGCAGGTCGGTCGTCACATATACTTCGTTTCTGGCCATATCTTTGCCGGTAACATAGAACGGTAGACCGCCGCCCACCTGCAGGCCGTGGCGCTGGCCAATGGTGTAGAAGATGGCGCCGTCGTGCTCGCCCATGACCACGCCGTTTTGGTCGATGATGCGGCCGTGCGCTTGCTCGCCCAGCTCGTTCAGTAGGAATTCTTTGATACCAACCTTACCCACAAAACAGATACCCTGACTATCCTTTTTAGCGGCCGTGGCCAGGCCCAACTCGGTAGCTTTGGCGCGTACGTCGGCTTTGGTAGCGAACTCGCCGATGGGCATGAGGGATTTTTTAAGTGCAGCTTCACTGACCCGGTAGAGGAAATACGTCTGGTCCTTGTCGGCATTGGCCGCTTCTAACAAGTGGCCGTCGTGTATGCGGGCGTAGTGGCCGGTGGCGATCATGTCGGCGCCGTCTTCGAGCGCCGTTTCCAGGAATAATTTGAATTTGATTTCCTGGTTGCACATGACATCCGGGTTGGGCGTGCAGCCAGCCTGGTATTCGGCTACCATGTAGTCGACAACCCGCTGGCGGTACTGCGTTTCGAAATCGTACATCTTGAACGGGATACCGAGCTGCACCGCCACGCGCTTGGCGTCCTGGTAGTCCTGCTTCCACGGGCAGGCAAAGCCGGGCAGGTCCCGGCTCCAGTTTTTCATGTATACGCCCGTGACGTCATAGCCCTGACTAACGAGTAGGGCCGCCGTAACGCTGCTATCCACGCCGCCGGACATGCCGACGTATACTTTTTTAGTCATTAATCTGCTATTTTAGCAAATTCTTGCGCTTACGGCTAGTAGCGACGACGAGAGGATTTGAGGATCTTGCGCTTGTAGCTCTTGAGGAAGACGTAGGAGCCGCCGCAGAGAAGTAGGATAAGTACTATCGCAATTATTGCAGCTACTATGTATGGAGTAGGTACGATCCACACTGTCTTACTGATGTCGATAGTCTGGCCCTTAGTGCCGTAGGTGAATGTTCCTGACACAGTGTATTTGCCGAATTTGCCAAAACCTTTGAGCGGGATTACCCAGCGGCGTGCGCTATCGGGTAGAATTTCGCTTTTAGGGTCGTCCTGGTTAAAGTTGACCGTGTCGATGACCTTCTTACCCTTTTGCACGTTAATCTGGCCAAATGGCGCCTCTTGCAAGTTACCTTTGTTTTGGAAGCGCAAGAAGAGGCTCAGCTGCTTGCCGTTGCGGAAGTTGCTAGCCGTACTACCATTTTGCTGGGCAGAGAAGTCAGTAAGGGTGAGCTGCTCTACGGTCGGTCCAGGTACTGTTAGCAGGATGAGTGAAGCAACACTAGCGCCCAGCGAAGCCCCGCTTGAAGACACATTGCCAACAGCTGGTGTAAAGCGTACCGCCCCAAAGTAACCACCTGCCTGAGCAGTCTTAGGAACAGTGATGTGTACCGGCACCTCGACGCTACCGTTCGCGGGTATTGTAAGGTTACTTATAGGCACCATGAACCGCTTAAGACTGTGCGACGGCGCATAGCTGTTAGGGTCAAGGATAAGCGCCGGCTCACCCGTTTCACTCCCTGCAACAAAGTCATTCTCTATTGCCTGTACGGCAACCGCGCTGCTGGCAAGGTTAACCACCTCTATAGGCACAGTGTCACTTTGGCCAGCAGCGATTGAGAGATCGGACTTTACGGGTATCACCTTAAGCTGTTGGCTGGTGGCACTGGGCGTTGCCTGCTTGGCTGGTGACGTTGCGGCAAATACCGCCATGTTATTAAAGGCACTAAAGGCTAATACAGCCACACTCAGAACGGATGCAACGATTTCACGTACTTTGTTAGTCTTCACTCTTAGATTCCCCATATAGTTACCCTCATAATAACAGGTGCTGCGCTGATTGCAAACAACTACAAAATATCGCATAAACAAACTGTGGAAAGCTAATACAAAACTGCCCCAAATGGGGCAGTTTTGCGAGACTCAGGGCAGTAGTACTAGAAGGTACCGACCGCGATGAGAGAGTATTTAGCTTGGTACAAACCAGCCGGGGTGTTGTTGCTAATGGCTGCGCCAAGAGCGAACGGAACATTAGCACCAGATACCGGAGCACCGCGAGAGTTGAACACGAAGCCACCATATGCCGATGTAGTGTCCTGCGGAAGACCGTTGTCAGCAGTCTGGTTGCCGGTCAAACCACTAACTGCCGCCGAGCTACCGCCAAGTTGTGCATAGTGGCTAGAGTAGTTACCGTTGACGTTGATGTTACCAACCAAGCTAGAGCTAGCAGGAGCTTGAGCAGCTCCAAAGGAGAAGCCAAAGCCAGAGGTGCCAGCAGTTAGTGCACCTGTGCCAGCTTCTCCAGCAGTACCCACTGCATCACTGGATGGGATACCAGCACAGCTGTCAGTACCAGCGTTGCGTGATAGGCCTGCACAAGCTAGGTTGCTCTTCAGGTATACTACTGCACCGTTAGAGGCGTTGGTGTTTAGCTGAGCCCAGTCAAGGTTGTAACTTACATTAGTAGTGTCTAGCGCCTGGACGGTACCATTCCACTGGCCAAGTTTCACGCTTGGGTCAGCGAGAGTTGTGCCGGCTCCACAGTTTGCAGTAGGAGCGTTCGTGGAAGAAGCGGAAGCAAGGTAGCCAGCAGTGTCAGCGCTATCGTTGCCACTGGTGTGGTCAGTGTTGCCTGCGTCACCGCGCACACAGAAGGTCAAGCTTTCCAGTACGGCCGCTTGCACGCCAATTTCGTTGCTGATAGACAGTGCCACAGAGCCGTCATCCACAACCGCAGGGTTGCTGGTGTCAACGTCACTGCCGGTACTCGAACCCGTTACGCTGTCTGCGGTGGATCCGCTCCACACCACAATCCTTGCGTAAAATACACCCGTAGAGGTCGGGTTGGTAACGCCGCTAACTATAATGCTGTTTGCGCCGGTAGCAACCGTAGAAGTGGCGTCAAAGAAGTTTGCGCCGTGGTGTGTCGTGTCGACCGTAGCGCCAGGAGTACCACCAAGCGCCGCGGCATCAGCGAGGTTCAGATTCATGCCGGCCGGTGCAGTACACAGGTTACCCGCAGTAATGAGCGGTGAGTTGCTGCAGAACTGTACCGATACATTTGTTCTTGTCCCAGAACCAGCAGTCGTGAACTTAATGGTGTACGTGACATTTTGCCCGTCAGCAACGCTACCCTTGGAAGCATTGCTCATTGTTACGGCCCGACCAGTCAACTGATTGTCCGCCGAAGCGAATGCCGGAACAACCGCAGGTGTCACAGTACCCAGTAGGATACTCAACGCACCGAGGCTAAAGCCTACTCTGCGATCGAATAATTTTATATTTTTCATTTCTGTTACTTTCCCTTTTACTTTTACTTTAATATTTTTAATTTTGTTAAGTAACGTCTCATTTATATCACGCTTGTGTTTTGCCCTGCAAGTGCTTTTTAGGCTCTCCTCTCACAATTTATCCACAGTCTTTAATTCTAACGCCGCCAGGCTAGCTGGCCGCTTTATATAGTATTATCCTACGGTGCCAGTCGTGAAGTTCTGCTAGATCTTACCTAAGGAGCCGGTACAGTTATCCGACCAATCTTGTGCGTATGCGACTCGGTAAACCACAGATTACTGTCTGGCCCGGGAGTAATGTCGTAAGCATTCGCACCCGCTGTCGGTATTGAGTACTCGGTAAAGCTACCGGAGGTAGTAATCCGACCAATC
>JAICKC010000013.1 GCA_025928155.1 Candidatus Saccharimonadota bacterium | reverse complement strand
GATGAGCTGGATGGCTGCATTCTGCCGTGCATCCGCATCGAGGACGATAAGGAATTCAGCCGCTATGGTATCGTGGGCGGCGAACAAATTCGTGACGATGTTATTAAGATGGACAGCGTCAAAGAAAAACCTGGGCGCGACAATGCCCCTAGCAACTTTGCCGCAGTGGGTGGCTACCTGCTAACGCCGGAGGTGCTCGGCTACCTTGATCGGGGTCTGGCCAGTGTACAGGACGGCGAAGAATTTCACATAACCGATCACGTCTTTCGACCGATGTTAGCCGACGGCAAAGCGCTGTACGGCTGTGAAATTAAAAACAGCACTCGATATGATACTGGCGACAAACTGGAGTATCTCAAAACAGTCTTCGATTTTGCGCTGAAGCATGACGACATTGGCTCGGAGCTCCGCCAGTTCCTAAAAACGCGCTTAGACTGAAGACGAGCCCGATCAGTTGCTTGCGAGCTAGCACGGTTATGGTATATTTATAGATACTATGAATACTGCATTTGACATCTTAGTCATTGCGTTGGGGGGTCTCTTGGGGATTTTCCTTATCCTATCGATCATTACGGCAGTGCTTATTCTAAAACTTGTGGCGTCGCTCCGGAATATTGTGGCCAGGGGCGAGCACTTGGTGGACAGCGCTGAAGCTATCGGCGAGACACTCCGGGCCAATGCCACCGCCTTTAATGTTGCAAAGTTGGTTGCGAAATTTGTCGGTGGAATAAGCAGTAATAAGCGCCGGAGGGGGTAGTAGGCTATGGCAAAAGATAACAAGGGAAACACAGTAAAGATATTTGCAGTTGGCGCGCTGGTAAGCGCAATACTGGGTTATGTCGCCGGCATACTCACCGCACCTAAAAGCGGTAAAGAGACACGGGCAGATATTAAAAATAAAGCTGAGGCCAGCTATGCGGCAGCCGAGAAGGAGCTTAAAAAGCTTCATACCGAACTCACGGATATAATTAACGAAATGAGCGAGCGAGTGGAAATGCTCAAGGGCCGCACCGCCCGGGAGGCCGACGAAGCGCTCGGCAAGGGCCGCGAAGCCAAGCAGAAAGCCCGCGAAGTCCTCAGCGCTCTGCACGATGGTCAAGCCGACGACAAAGACCTAAAGAAGGCAATTCAGGACGCCACCAAAGCCATTGAACATTTGCGCGATTTCCTAAAGAAGTAACCAATTTTGCTAACAACACATCCTTGTGATACGGTAAAAGAGGTTGCAAATTAACCCCCTGCCAAACTAAGGGGGTTATTTTATGGTAAAAATCCAAAACATACACCCGGTCAGAGTGTTTATGATTCGCCACGGAGAGGCGGCCCATAATCTTTCACCAGAGATTCTAGCGGGCCGTGTTAATGAGGCGCCGCTAACCGATACGGGAAGACTACAGCCGGTAGCACTGGGTCGAGCCCTCGCGGTAGCCGGACTGCAGCCGAAGCGGGTGTATGCTAGTCCGGCAGTCCGCACTCTCGACACCGCTGAACTGACGCTCGAGGCGATGGGAGTCGGGGCCCCAGAAATCATCGTGCAGGATGAGTTGCAGGAGCTTGGCCACGGTCCCTGGGAAGGCCTGCCACGGGAGAAAGCATATACACCCGAAGCGTTCATCCGAATGCGCAGAGAGCAAAAAGACTTCAAATTCCCCCGCGGCGAATCGATGAACGATGTGTCGCGTCGCGTCCTCGGCTGGTTGTCGATAATATTTCCTGAGCCGACGAGCGAACCCGAACAGTACCTTGTCTTTACCCATGCTGGCACCATAAAGTATCCAGCGGGCAGTATACTTGGGCTTGACCATCAACAGTCTTACGAGCAACAAGTAGGGAACGCTACGTTGAGCCTCTTTCTAGGAAGCGGTAACTACTGGAGCGTGCCCTACCTGAGCAGAGGTGCAGATGTAATTATGCAAAAGGGGTTGTTGTAAATCTTAAGGCGCCTACTCGGGCGCCTTTGGTCTATACTAGATAGAGAAAGCGTAAGGGGGTAACAACGCTTCATTTGTTTGCTATGGCAGGACTCAAACCCAGTGACTATGTGCACCTGCACAACCACACGCAGTATAGTTTGCTCGACGGATTAACAAAGATCCCCGACCTGATTCAGCTTGCCAAAGAGAGCGGTATGCAAGCAGTGGCTATGACTGACCACGGTACGCTGAGCGGCGCCATCGAATTCTACAAAGAGGCAACTAGTAACGGCATCAAACCCATCATTGGGATGGAAACCTATGTAGCTGCCCGCAAGCACACTGACAAAGACCCTTCCAAGGACAAGCCTCGCTATCACCTCATTCTGCTCGCCATGAATGAAAAAGGCTGGCAGAATCTCATGCAGCTCAGCACCACTGCCAACCTCCACGGTGTCTATTACTTCCCCCGTATCGACCATGACCTATTGGAGCAATACAACGAGGGTATTATTGCGCTCAGCGCTTGCATGGGAGGTGAAGTTGGCGATGCCCTCAAAACCGACGACTACGCTAAGGCTAAAGACGTCGCTAGCTGGTATAAAAGTACCTTCGGTGACCGCTACTACCTAGAGATCCAGGATCATGGCCATCCGGACAACCCGCTCCATTCCAATGAGCAGCAGCACGTCAACGAGCAGGTACTCAAGCTCGGCAAAGAACTCGACATCCCGGTGGTAGTAACCTGTGATGCTCACTACCTCAAGCACGATCACCAAGACGCCCACGAAATTCTGCTGTGTGTCGGTACTGGCGCATTCTTAAGCGACGAAAAGCGCATGAGCCTTAAAGACTACCCGCTGCATGTTGAAGACCCGAACGAAGTTATTAAGCGTTGGAGCAAGGAGCATCCGGAGGTCATTACCAACACCAAAGTACTTGCCGATCGCGTGAACCTGGAAATTGAGCTAGGGAAGATCCTGATCCCGCAGTTCCCGGTGCCAAAAGGCGAAACCGAAAAGACCTACCTGGATAAGTTGGTGTATCGCGGGTTAGCCGAACGCTACGCTAAAATCAACCGCGAAAAGGCTGACAAAATGACGATTGACCAGGTTAAGAAGGTACTTGAGCCGGCAGTGCTGGAACGGGCCGAATACGAGCTGAGTGTCATCGACGGCATGGGCTTCAACGGGTATATGCTCATCGTGCAAGATTTCATTAACTGGGGTAAAGATCAGGGGATTATCTTCGGCCCAGGGCGTGGCAGTGCCGCTGGCTCCATCATCGCGTATTCGCTCTACATTACCGACCTTGATCCGCTCAGCTACGGCCTGCTGTTCGAGCGTTTTCTAAACCCCGATCGTATTTCCATGCCGGACATTGACGTAGATATTCAGGACAGCCGCCGTGACGAAGTCATCCAGTACTGCGCCGAGAAGTACGGCCAAGACCAAGTTAGCAACATTGTGACCTTTGGCCGGATGGCAGCCCGCGCTGCGGTACGCGATGTCGCGCGTGTGATGCAGGTGCCCTACGCTGATGCCGATCGTCTAGCAAAAATGATCCCCCAGCCGGTGCAGGGGCGCCACATTCCGCTTAAAAAAAGTATCGTGGACGATTTGGACCTCAAGAACGAATATGAGACTAACGAGGTCAGCAAACAGGTCATCGATATGGCTATCGCGCTGGAAGGCACGGTGCGCAGTCACGGCGTGCACGCCTGTGGCGTAGTAATTGCTCCTTCGGCGCTCGTAAACTATATGCCGCTTGAAATGGCTCAAAAGGGGGTCGTGACCGTACAGTTTCCCATGGGGCAGGTCGAAGAGCTGGGGCTGCTCAAAATGGACTTCTTAGGCCTTAGTAACTTAACCATCATCAAAAACACGCTGCGTATTATCAAACGCGTCTACGGCAAAGACATCGATTTAGAATCGGTGCCGCTGGATGACCCTGAAACCTTCGCCCTTCTCGGCCGCGGTGACACGACCGGCGTATTCCAATTTGAATCGTCCGGTATGAAGCGCTACCTGCGCGAGCTTAAACCTACCGAGTTCAACGACGTCATTGCCATGGGTGCACTGTATCGTCCGGGGCCTTTGAGCGCCGGTCTGACCGATAGCTTCATCAAGCGCAAAAACGGGCTGGAGGACATCGCCTACGCGCATCCGCTCATGAAAAACGCCCTGGAAAGCACTTTCGGCGTTCTAGTATATCAAGAGCAGGTGATGCAGATCAGCCGTGATGTCTGCGGGTTCACCGGCGGCGAAGCTGATACGCTTCGCAAAGCTATCGGTAAAAAAAAGCTTGATGTGATGCAGAAAATGCAGGTCAAGTTTGAGGACGGTGCGGTTGCCAACGGTGTGCCCCGTCCGGTTATCGAAAAATTCTGGAAAGATCTGCTGGGCTTCGCCGACTACTGCTTCAACAAGAGCCACTCGGCCTGTTACGGCATGACCAGCTATTGGACGGCGTATCTCAAAGCACACTATCCCTCGGCGTTTATGGCGGCGCTCATGACCAGCGACTACGACGATATCGACCGCCTCGCCATCGAAATTGCGGAATGCAAGCACATGGGTATTCAGGTACTGCCGCCCGACGCCAACGAGTCATTCCACGAATTTGCTGTCGTACCGGATACCAACAACCCAGATAACCGCAAAGCCCCTATTCGTTTTGGTATGGACGCTATTAAAAACGTTGGCGCCGGTGCGGTGGATGAGATTATTCGGGCACGGGAAGAACGGGACAAATTTGAAACCGTAGAAGATTTTATTTCCAGCGTTAATACTCGCACCGTCAACCGTAAAGGGCTGGAAAGCCTGATTAAAGCCGGCGCGTTTGACTGCTTCGGCGACCGCTCCACGCTGCTCCACAACCTCGATACCATCTTGGCCTATGGCCAGCGGCTAGCTAAGGAGCGCGCTAGCGGTCAAACTGACCTCTTTGGTAATCTTATCGATGGTACGGCAAGCGCCAAGCCGGCTCTCAAACTCGATACACCCGCTACTAAGCACAATTCGCACGAATTGCTCATCTGGGAGCGTGAGCTGCTGGGGCTGTATCTGAGCCACCACCCGCTCGAGGCATACAGTGCGTTGCTAGGCGAGCAAACCATTGCGCTCAACACTCTCAAGCCGGAGTTCGATGGCAAACCCGTGACCATTGGTGGCGTCGTCACCGACATGCGCGAAATTACCACCAAAAATGGTCAAAAAATGGCGTTTGTAAAGATAGAAGACGAGTTTGGCGAGACAGAACTCATTCTGTTTCCGAGTGTGTATCAGCAGACGTTCGGGCTATGGGAGCGCGACCATGTCGTTATCGCCCGCGGTCGGGTCAATGCCAAGGACCGGAACGGCAACCTCAGCGACGAAGTTAAGGTAATGGTGGACGACGGCCGCGAAGTCACGCACGAACAGGCCACCGCATATCAGCCCACCGGCCGCAAGCCGCGCGAGCTTAAGGCCGTCAAGCGTAGGGGTGGCGCCCTGCAAACCGCTGTGGCATCTGCCAAAGCCGAACGAGCCGCAGCCACTACTGCTACTAAAGTTCAGGACGTCGCACGTCCCACCCGTGTCTATATACGGCTGCTTAAAAGCGACGACAACGCCATGCTCCAATCGCTCAAAACCGCCATTGACGAGCAACAGGGCGACAGCGAAGTGGTGCTGGTGCTCGGGCCCGACACAGCCAAGCAAGCTGTCAAGCTCCCCACGCGCATGTCAAGCACGCCGGATGCCCTAGCTCGTCTCCAAACGCTTGTCGGCGCTACTAACGTCGTTGTACAGTAACCGGTATCCAAGCTAACTTCCGGCTACAAAATCGTGCCGGCGATCTGTGAGAGTAGCAAACAGAACACCGCGGCCGACATAAGTAACACGTCGAGCAATGGATGTCGGACAAAGAAATGCTCCCCCCGCACGAGTACGCGATGCCAGGCGAGTGCGTGCCGTATAAAATACAGTGTTAGCACAGACCCGGCGGCGACCGCTACAGCGAGCGCTGCCCAGTAGGTCGAATCAATCAGCTGCAAGCGTGTGACTTGCTTAGTGTAGGCGCCCAGCGGCACTGGCTTGGAAGTGAAGCCCCCCGTAGAGTGGCTGATCATGCCGGTTGGTTCGCCGTACATGGCTACGATAACCGTACCCGGCCCGGTGCCCATATAGTTCGGTGCGTCGGCGGTGGCGAAGCCGACGTCTTGGTAATCGGCATCCAGAATGTTGGCTCGATGTTCCTTGCTGTCCATCCAAGCTGTCATCACCTGGTCGCTGCTACCAAATCCATACGCCAGGTTCTCGCCGGCAGCTTCATACTGATAGCCAGTGGTCACAATAAACGTCCAAGGCTGCTTGCCGTCAGGTGTCAGGTGGTTCCAGTAGTTGCGCTTTACCATATCGTTAGCCTTTGCTTGCGCAGCGGCTGTGAGGTCGGGGTTGAGCTGGAGGGCTGGTTCGTGGTAACTCACCCGCACGCCGTTAGTCTGCTGCAGGAGTGCCTTGGGACTAATATCGGTAGAATACCCCAAGACGCTGTGGTGGTTGCGGTTCGCCATAGTATTGAAGATAGTACCCCCGATAAGTACGGCGAACACCGGCAAATACGGCCAGTATGGCTTACTGTAGTGTCGGCTTTGCTGTCTATGGTGTTGACCCAAGCGCTTGCGTTGGTTTGACGACAAGCGGTGAGTTTTTGGTTTGGTAAGCGTCATCTCTCAACTTTTGCTAACTTGCTCTAGTATAGCATAAGCATAGCGACAAAAGCCCGTTGACTAATCCACAGAATTAGTTATCACAAAGCACTGAAGCGAAATTGGTACAGCGCCATGGCAGCTGCCTGTACCACGTTGAACGACTCTTTGCGTCCTAACATCGGTATCTCTACCATAGTGTCGCACATCCCTAAGACGGCCGGGTCGATACCCTCGACTTCACGGCCGAGCAGCAGCGCGACTTTCGTGGGAGCATGGTATCGAGGTAAGAGTACGCTGTCTGACCCCTGTTCCAGCGCGACAACCACATGTCCGTCGTTTTTCAGCCTGTCGATACACAGGGCCACACTGTCGACGTGCGTCCAGGGCACCAAGTCCTCAGCGCCGAGGGCGGTTTTATGAATTTGAGCGGTCAGTTTGCCGGCAATGTGCGGTAGGCGAGTGTCGTACGGCATAGCAGGGTATGGTGTGTAGCCGATAAGATAGACATGGCTCACGCCCAAGCCCTCACAGGTCCGTAGCAACGACCCCACGTTGTGGGTACTGCGAATATCGTGCGCGACAACGACAATATCACCCATACTGTCCCAAGTATACCCGGCAGTGCTGGCCAAATATAACCCTTACGCCTATAATAGCTATACGTTATGTCACAAGATGCAAGGCGCGATGAGGAACTGGCTACCGAGCGCCGCGCCCAAATTCTCCAGGTGTCGTATACTGATACCTCGCTACTGCTCGACAAGCCGCTATTCAAAGATATCTTGAGCGTGGATGAAATGCAGCGCTTGCGCATTGTTCCTATTCAAGCGGACCGCAGCAATATACTTTTTGGCATTACGACCACTACCTCGCAGCAGACCATGAACCAGCTGCGCCAGCGTTTCAACGACCAGCGTGTCTCCTTTACCCTGATAGCTGAAGCAGGGTACCGCGAATACATGCTTCTCTATAATCCGCCGCCAAAGGTTGAATACCAAGATATTAGCATCGCTAACGCGGGTACTACCGACCTGGTGCAGCAAGTGTCATCCACGCTCAGCCAGGTACGCGCGGACGACATGCTGGCCTATTTGGTCAGTCAGGCGCATCGCCTGAATGCTAGCGACATCCACATCGAGACGCAGGATCATGATGTCCGGGTTCGTTTCCGCATCGATGGGGTGTTGCACGCCATCGCATTCTTGCAGCCCGAAAAGTACCGCGTGCTCATCGGTGCAATCGCCAGTGCCGGCAACGTTTCCACTGTTGCGGATGAGGCTCAACAAGGGCATATCAGCCAAAGAGCTGCCATGGCCGACGGCACTCAAGTAGATGTTAATGTCCGTCTGGAAACCGTGCCGACCATCCACGGCATGGACGTGGTGATGCGTTTGTTCAACATGGACGCGGGCAAATATAACCTTGATCGGCTAGGCTTAAGCCAAGAGGAACGCGCCGTGCTGGATGAGATTATCGCCAAACCCAGCGGTCTGGTAATGGTTGTCGGCCCGACCGGTTCCGGCAAAACCACTACGCTGTATTCCGTCCTGAACTCGCTTAAAAGCGATGAGCGCAAAATCATTACCATTGAAGATCCCGTCGAGTATCAATTCCCCGGCATTACACAGATTTCGGTACACAGTACCGAGCATGGTGAGGACGCCAGCTTTGCCAATAAGCTACGCGCGACGCTTCGGCTTGATCCCGACATCGTCATGGTTGGCGAGATTCGCGACAACGACACTGCCAAAACGGCGCTGCAAGCCAGCCTGACAGGGCATCTCGTACTCAGCACCTACCACGCTGGTAGCGCTGCCGAAGCACTCGCGCGACTCATGGACATTATTGGCCAGAACCCGCTCTTCGTGTCGGCTATCCGCCTGGTGATGGCGCAACGCCTTATCCGCAAGCTCGACGACAAGTGCAAGCAGCCGTACCAGCCCATAGAAGCAGAGCTGTTGAAAATACAACAAGTGCTCAATACACTGCCTGAGGCTATCCCTCGGCCGGATTTGACTCAGACCAAGTTCTTTAGGCCCGGTGCATCGGCCGAAAATCCATACGGCTTCCAGGGGCAACTAGCCATTCGCGAACAGTTCCGTATGACCGGCGAGATCCGCCGTTTGCTCGAACATCCCACGAACATTCTGTCAGCTCAGGATATTGAAACTGCTGCTGCCAAAAGCGGTATGCGCACAATGCTTCAGGACGGCATCCTCAAGGTCTGTGCCGGCCAGACCACGCTCGAAGAAGTCTACCGCGTGGTCGGGTAAGGTCTGTAAGTAATCCTAAGAAGGTTCTCAGCGGTCACCGCGTAGTGTATTCTATCTAAGACACTAAGTAACAGCAGGTGCAACTTTATGAGATTATTACCTACCAGGGAAGAGGTGGCTGATCGGCTGGATACTCTTATTGCGCAAGGGAAAGTACATAACCTCTCTCTATCGACGCATAGCACTGCTGTGGACGTCGCGCAGTTTGCGCTTACATCCATTATTACGGAAGCCGAGGAAGCAAACATATTAGGAGTGGGCTCGGACAAGCAGCCCATTGTGAACAAGACAGCGCGTCTGGCAGTTGAAACGTTCCTAAGCATATACGAACCCTGGCTCGATCCGGATGACCCGGAAGGATACCTGGAGTTTGTCAGTGATCCCGAGTTTATGCCGGCAGTTGTCGCTGTTGGCTGTCTTGCCGCAGGAGTTCACGAACAGTATCATCTAGAACAAGAAGGTGTCAAAAGCGGAATAGTCAGCCTACCTGTGTAGTACCGCAGTGCGCCCTGGTATAGGTGCTTGCTTTCAGGGGTAAAACAGCGTATAATTACCAATTGACTATGGAATACATCAAGCAACTCAATCAATCGTTCAAGAAAGGCGCCGTGGTGGACGTGCGCTCGGGCGACACCGTCAAGGTGCACCAGAAAATCCGGGAAGGCAGCAAAGAGCGTGTACAAATCTTCCAGGGTCTGGTTATTCGCACCGACCGCAAGAGTTCTCACACTAGCCGTATCACCGTTCGCCGCATTGCCAGCGGTGTTGGCGTCGAAAAGAGCTTTTTGCTGCATTCTCCTCTAGTGCTCAAGATTGAAGTCACTAAACGGAGTAAGGTGCGCCGTAACTACTTGAGCTACATGCGCAAGCTTACCGGTAAGAGTGCCCGCCTACAGGGACTGGACTTCGACCGGCAAGCTGTAAACAATATCCGCGACGAAGCAGCGGAGCAGGCTGAAGCCGAGGCTAAGGCTGCAGCTGCCGCCGAAGCAGAGGCCAAGGCTACCGAAGAAGCTGCTAAGCAGGCTGAACTTGAAGCTAAGCAGGCCGCCGTCGAAGCTCGCCACAAAGAAGCGTAAGTTTTATAGGGTTTAGCTACTACAAAAAACTCCGGGAAACTCGGAGTTTTTATTTCCAAGAGAAAAGTAAGCAGGTAGAGGAAAGTTGGGGCAAAGAGAGAAATTGAGAGTAGTGATGGCCGGATCCTACGTGCGTTCGCGCGACCCGGATCCGGCCATCACACCGCTATCTTTATGCTACAGCTTACCGCTTCCTCCGTCGAGGGAAGGGTATTTAATCTACGCTTGCGCTATAGCTTTACTCCTTATTCCTGCGCCTCAGGGCTGCAGCCGCCCGGCGGGCTTTTCGATTGCCACTAGCGTCGGCGGAGGTTGCCGTTGTTTTGGTAACGCGCTGGCGTCCTGTTTTGCTGCCGCCGAACGGGACCGTGGTCTTCGGATCTGTTTGCTTCCCTCCCTTGACCGGGCTCTTTGCCTTTATCCTGGCCTTCTTGGACTTTCCCACTAGCTTCTCCAGTGTGAGTATGCGTAGTCACCTGTGGAACTACGCGGGGGCGTAACCTCTACCTGCCTGTACCTTGAGAGTTATAAACTCACAAAGACGTACCCATCATAAAGCTTGCATTAGAACTAGGCAAGCCTATGATAGAGCTATGCTGGTTGTTGGAATGGATGAAGTAGGCAGAGGGTGTTGGGCCGGTCCGTTGGTGGCTGGTGCGGTCATATTGCCCACAAAACCGACAGTAGATGGCGAGCCGGTTACACTACGCGACAGCAAAAGGCTCTCTAAGCGGCAGCGCGAGGTTGCGGCGGAGTGGATTCACGCCCACGCTCTGGCAGTTGCCCTGGGGTGGGTGAGCCCGCGAGAGATTGACAAGGTGGGAATTGTGCGGGCGGTCGGCATGGCTATGGAGCGAGCTCTGGCGCAAATAACCATGAGCTTCGAGGAACTTATCATTGACGGCAACCACAATTTCTTCCCCTTAGACCCGCGTGCCAAAGCCGTTATAAAAGCCGACGACAGCGTGTCGTGCGTGAGCACTGCCAGTATTGTCGCCAAGGTGGCACGCGATAACTATATGGCAAAAATAGCGCAGCAGTACAACGGCTACGGGTTTGAGAATCACGTCGGCTACGGCACCGCGGTTCATATCGCTGCCCTAAAAACGCTCGGCGTAAGTGACATCCACCGCCGCAGCTATAAACCGGTGCAGGCACGGCTTCTTTCAGAGTCATAGCAGGCTGGCAGAAATTGTGACATACTGGCAAGCGATGGAGCGAGGCAAACACTCGGCGGCTGAGTCGTTGAAGCGACAGCTGATCGTTATCGGTGCTTTACGCGGTGTAATCCTCTGGTACGCTATCGAGAAGCTGTTCGAGACTCGTATCGGCTTAAATGCGCAGCAAATCGTACTGGTGGGGGTGCTCGCACAGGGTTCAAAGGTTATCTTCGAGCTGCCGACTAGCGTTGTAGCAGATCGGTGGAGTCGCCGCAAACTGCTGTTACTGGCGCAGGTGGCTATGGTCACCTGCAGTATCATAATGGGTTTCAGCAATGGACTGCTCACATACTGCATCGGTACGCTTATATGGTCGCTCAGCGACGCTTTGAGTTCCGGGGTGTACGAAGCGTTCGCCTACGACAGCATCGAGGCGGGTGGCCTTGGCAAGAGCGTGCGCAAAATCTACGCTCGAATGCACAGCGCGCAGTACTTCAGTATGGCGCTGGCGGGCGTAGCTGCAGGAGTCGTAAGTATATTTTTTAGTTTGCGTTGGTCGTACTTTATTACGGTCGTTCCCGCACTGCTGGTAGCAATGCTCATGCTCCGCCTTCCGGAAGTCTCGCGCCGCAGCGTTGTTGCGGGTTCGAGCTGGACAGGACATATCGGCGAAGCGCTCAAGACGCTTTGGGCCCCGAAACTGCGCTGGGCTGCTCTGCTGTATATTTGTTTGTCTGGGCTACTTTCTATCTGGTACGAGTACTACCAGCTGCTCGGTGTCGATGTGCGTCTGTCGTCGTTTTGGTTTAGTATCCTCATAACAGTACTAACACTGGGCATGGTAGCTGGCGCGGAAATTGCCCATCACAGGCAAGGTACGGCCGGCACGCTCGGCGTGGTGTGGGCAACAATTCTAATAGCGCATCTGGTAGGTCTCCGTTTTCATACTGCGGCCACGGTGTTCCTGAGCTTGTTCGTAGTATTCGTGGCGCTGATGTTACTTCAAATGTATCTCGAGCTGTATATACAAAGCGTCATTAGTAGCGAGCGGCGGGCGACGATATTTTCGGTCATGACCACGGTAAGCTATGCATGGTTCTTTGTGTTGGCGGCTGTGTTCAGCGTTGCCTTGCGCTGGTTGGGTATTCGTGGGGCGCTGACGTTGGCAGCTACGCCATTACTGCTATTGGGAGTGATCGACCTAATGCGACGCACACCTTGGGTACCCAACAAAGAGTCGCCGGATATCGTCGGCGAGGAGTTACCTGAACGATGACAAATTACGCAAACGGACACGCAGTCGAAGAGCGCTAGCCGCATTGGAACTAAGCAGTCGCGATTTTGCGGTGACGGGCTTATCCAAGAGCTTATTTGAAGAAATCTTGGACGCTCTCCAGGTCGCGCTCAAGCCAGGTCACACGGGTTTCGATTTCCTCAAACCCAAGCTGGATGTTTCTTTTTAACAACACCTGATCTTGTTTGCTTTCGAACAAATCACGGAATTTCTGTTGGTATTCGCGCGTGTTGACAACGGATGCGGCATAGCGCGGCAGATAGTCGTACGACTTATCGTTCTTGAAAGTTTCTTCCAGCCATTGCCAGTTGGCGACCAGCCAATCCCAGGCCGTCGGTCGAACGTAGCGGTTGCGCAGTAGGTATACGAGCCAACGGTCGACATCTTGAGGCTTAATGACTTTCGGGTCTTTGAGCCGCGCCAGTAGCAACTCAGCGCGCTTAGGGTCACGCGTGGCGGTCAAAGCGCTACAGGCGTCCGCTTGGAGATCGCCGTTCTGAGTCTTGTCGTGCAGGTCTAAGAGGTAGTTGAAGGCTGCCTCGTCGTCATTCTTTACCGGCACTATAAACACTAGCGCACGCAGCTCCGCAGGAACAGCCGCTGGGTCACTACGGTAAGCGGCAAATAGTGCAATGGCCTTTTGGACGGTGGTAGCGTTCTCGGCGTAGGCACTTAGTCCTAGTACGAGGCCGCGTAGCTTGGTGTCGGCGGCGGATTCGTTTACGTCGGCATCCCAGCCCAGGCGGCTCACCTGCGCGGCGGCCAGTTTGTCGACGAATGGCTTAACCTTGCCTTCCAACCGCTCATCGAGATCGATAAATCGGCGACTCTCACCAACAACCGTGGCCATAATATCCCACACAGGCTCGCTGGCCTCTGTATTGTATGCGCTGAGCATCGCAAGTACGTTGCCATATGGCTCGTAGCCGGCACGCGATTGCATGCTGGCGCCGTTGAGCAGCATCAAGCGGTCGGGTTCGGGTAGCTTTTGCGCGCCTACAAGACCCATCACGGCTTTCTTTTGGCTGTCGCTCACGTAACGCACAAGGTACTGGCCGCGGGCACCAGTATTGAGGCGGAGTACCTCGTCGCTTGTAAGCGTCAGCTTTTTGTCGCGGGTATCAAATGTTTCTGGCTGACCGTCGGCGTTCGCAAACAGTGGCACCGGCCATAGGCGTTCCGGGTCGGCCTTCTCAGGATCGTCCAGGAACTGTTCCTGCTTGAGCGACACCTGCTTGCCGGTCTGTTCCACGCTCACCAGTGGAAAGCCGCTGCGCATAATCCACGGATTCATAAAGGCAGCGACATCTTTGCCGCTGACCTCACCTAAGGCTTCCCAAAGATCATCGCCGGTTGTGTTGCCGTAGGCGTTGGCTTCGAAGTACTTTTTAAGTCCCGCGCGGAAAGCGTCTTCGCCGACATAGTTTTTGAGCATGTAGAGTAGGCGGCCGCCCTTGGCGTAGACGATGCTCGGGTCGAATAGCGAGCTGATTTCGTCAGGATGGTGCACCTCTGTTTGTACGGCCTGCACACCCGCAATAGCGTCACGGCGTAGGCTGCTCAGACCCTCGTAAGCTACAAAGCTATCCCAGACATGCCACTCTGGGAACATAGCGTCCACCGCCTGGTACTCCATCATGTTGGCGAAGGATTCGTTGAGCCAAAGGTTATTCCACCAACGCATGGTGACTAGGTTACCGAACCATTGGTGGCTGGTTTCGTGCGCGATTACCAGTGCGATTTGCTCCAATGTACTTTGGGCGGTTGTGCCGGGGTAAGCGAGCAAAACGCGCTCGCGGTAGGTTATCAGCCCCCAGTTTTCCATGGCACCGGAACTGAAGTCGGGACAGGCCACATGGTCGGCCTTGGGCAGTGGATACTGCACGCCAAAGTAGTCTTCAAAAAACTCTATGGAGCGTTTAGCGACGTCAAGCGCGTAGTCGAGCGACTCTTTCGGCTGTGCTATCGTCGCCCACACGTTTACATCAGTGCCACGGACAGTTTTGGCAGATTTGCTGACCATTTCGCCGAACACGAACGCTAGTAAGTAGCTGCTCATGCGCGGCGTCGGTTCAAAAGTGGTAACCAGCTGTTTGCCTTCGGTTTTTTGCGAGGCAACAGGTGTGTTGCCAAGCACCGTCACGTCGGTACGAGTGCATAGGGTCATATTGAATACGGCCTTAGCTTCCGGCTCATCAATACACGGGAAACCTTCCCGGGCGTGATGGCTCTCGAACTGCGTCATGATGAGCTGTTTTTCGACCTTGCCGTCTTTGAAGAAGCAGGGGTAGATGCCGGTCATACCAGTGGTGAGCGGTGCTTCAAATTCGAGCGTTAGCGTATAGTCGCCAGAGTAGACCATACCTTCGGTGTGCAGGCGTACTTCCTGCAGTATGTTTTGATTATTAAGCCGCTTAACAGTCAGTTCGGTGTCGCCCTTTTTGTCGTGCTTGATAACCTGTGCCCGGGTAATCTTGAGGCCGTGCTGATGCAACGTGATGCGCTGGGCGGGCCGACCGACTTTTTTCCCTTCGATGACTACGCGGCCGGTGAAGCGCATAGCCTTCTCGTCTATGTCAAATGCTACTGTGTAGGTCTTGGGTTGGAACTGGTTATAGAGCCTCGCAACTGATTTCATGTAACCAGTGTAGCACGGAGTAAAACTGCTCACCTCTACAGTTTTTTATGGCAAAACAGCAAGGGCGAACATGACAAGCGGCGAGTAGGAAAAGGGTTTTGAAGGTAACGGCCATAGCTGGGCGCGTGACATCTTCCTCAAACCGACTCGCGCTGGTGCTCATCATGTCGCAACTAACTCAGCGCGGCGCTGATCTACTTATGGATTTGGATGCCGCTGCCAAGGCCTCGGCAGTTCGGGCACACCTTGCTGGCGCTCCATGCCCGATGACCGCAGCTGTATCTGCGCCACATCAGGATGCCCGTTGAGGGCTTGCTCTCCTTTTTAGGCGCATTCTTCTTGACCCTGTAGGGCTTCTTCTTTGATGACACTACCGTGCCTTTCCTTCTTGGGGGCGTGTGCCCAGTTGTATGTTGAGCCATGAAAGACCGCACCAAGCGCGTTTCGGTAGGTGTAACTTTCCCGACACTAGTGACGAGTTTCCGGCGCTTTGCAGCACAGTACAAACTATCACTCGGTCGCGCCCGCCGACTTGTCAAGGGAGCGACTTATTGGAGCATGAACTCAACAATAGTCAACGATAATATATACTCTTTTGCAGAATAATACAATCGATACCCAACTCACCTCTGCGGTTTTTTGAGCAATACTCCAAGGGAGAGATGACAAGTGACAGAGGAGACATAAGGGTGAGGGGAGTAGTGTGCCTGGCAGCATAACATTTTTCATGGTCTCATTCGCCAGGCTGCCAGGTCTCGTTCGTAAAGGCGAAGGGGTAAAAATGATTGGGGGTTGGCCTATTACTTCTTGCTACGGATTTCTATACCCCTCCCGCGGCCTTCGCCTTTGCACTTCGGGCAGATGCCGCCGATGCTGAAGGCCGTATGGCCGCACGAGAACCTTCGCTTCTTCAGCAGATTGGTAAGCATACGCACCTTCTCGGCCTTCGGACTAACGACCTTGCCGGGTCGTTGCCTGTATCTGCTCATAGTGACTCCTATTTCACGAACCGTTCCCATCCTTTGTTGCTACGGATCGTGGCGTGTCGGTCGCTCAGTTTGAGCGTTGGGCTTTGCCCTCTTGACGCTTGCGATGGGATGCTGACGCTCTGCAAGCATCTGTAACCCATCACAAGCCTGTGCTGTCTACTTGTCAAGGTGCCGACTAACAGAGCAGAAGCTCAACAAAAGCCAGTGCAATTATAGTATAACTATCTGTAAGTAATGTGGAGGCTGCCTGGCGTTGTTGTGGGTGGTTTCGTTGGCGTGCGCCGACAAAATTGATCACAATACGCCAGGCAGCGCTCCGTTTTGACGCTAGTGAGGCCGCGTCAGTGTCTGCTGTACGTGGTTTGGGTGCTGGGTGAAGAGAATTACAGGTGACTAGCGAGACTTCGGCTCCGGCTTGTATTTGCGGAGCTTAAATCGCCTGCCACATGATGGGCACTTCTCTCCGGTGGGGCTTAGCGTCCGCTTCATGAATGACACCTGGTGCCAGGCACAAGTAACGCCGCGCTTTTGCTGTTTGGGCATAGCTTCTCCTTGACGACTTCTGATTTCGTAAGAGGTCCATGAGATTTTCTGGACCGGGAGTGCGATCTTTCAACTACAGGGCACGTACAGCAGACTTGCCACAATAGAGTATATTACTGATATTTTACAATGTAAAGCACAAAAACACAAGTTATAAGTAAAAGCTCAAACGTTCTAAATGATGTAGGGTGGAGGCTGTCTGGCGTTAGGGTGAGGGGTTTCGTTGGCTTTACGCCCCAAAATCTCACAATACGCCAGGCAGCGCTCCGTTTTGACGCTATTAGGGCTGCGTCAGTTTACTACAAGTAGGGAACTGGCTGGAGGTTGTCCAGGGGTGAGGTTACGAAATGAAGAACTTCGCGCCCGGTGGGATTTTGCGCTTGACGAAATGCTTGCCACACCCAGAGCATTTCCTAGCTCTGAAGTTCAAGAACCACGACAGAGCGTAGTGCGGGGGGTTGTGCCAGGCACACGAATGCCCCGTATTACGAACTATACCTTTCATGGTACCTCCGATTTGCTCGAGTCAGCCGAGATTGCTCGGGCGACCGTTTTCCGGAAGGGGGAGTGCCCCTTGTCCTCTGCCAGTTACCGGTACATGCAGTAAACATGCCGCCGCAAATTATAAGAGTGCCATAAAAAATGTAAAGGCTATATTGTCAGGTCGACTCTGAAGTTTTTAGACAAAACTGCAGGGTTGAACGACAAGTGCAGAAGGTTGATGGCTGAAAGGCCAATGGACGCCTGGGGCGCGGGTCGGCTGACGCCGCGCCCCAGGTCGGGTGCCATTTTCGAGTTCGTTGATCAGCCGACGCCGAAGTGTTCGGCGATCCGCAGGCACATGTGCTTCAGGTGGTGGGACATCGACGGAGCGGTGAAACATAGCAGGACGAGGATGCCAGGGTCACCGGGAACGACGGGTGACATGGTCGTGAGTTCGAACAGGCCGCGGCGGTGGTGCTTGAGCACGACCTGCCACTGGTCCGAGTTGAACTGGTAGTCGACCCCGTCGGAGGTGTAGATAGTAGGAAAGCTCATTCCGGCGATGGTCACGTGACGGATACCACAGACGGCATGCTCGTCGGTTGTCTGGTTGCCACCAGGGCCAGCTGCAGGAAGCGCGTGAATCATCGTGCCGACGTTCGCTGCCGGTGCTACTGTGGCGGGTGCCTGGCGGGCATTGCCGCTGGCGAAGACGCCGGCGACGGCGGTCAGGGCGAAGGCGAGCATCATTAGTGCACGCGGGATGTTACGGACGATACGGTATCGCATGTCTCTCCCTAGAGTTGCTATTCTCGGTAGGTTGGGTGGTGAGCGACGGTCAGCAGTAGCTGGCGTCGTTTTGATAGCTGGCGATCTCTTGCTGGGAAGCAGGCTGGGCTGTGACGACCAGACGTCCATCGTCTCCACTGCCAGTGACAGTGAAGTGGTAGGCGTGGTAGCGGGTAAACGTATCTCCCGTTACATCGTTAAGGGTTCCTGCCGGCGTGCGGACAAGGGTGAGGCCAGGTGTCGTGGTGATGTCGCACGCGGCGGCATGGAATACACCGTTGCTGCTTTGCAACGTCAGAGCGGCGACTACCAAGCCACTCAGGAGAAGGTAGTTGAGAGCGAGGAGGGCCAGCGGTACCCAGGGCTTTGGGCCGTGCGCGTGCGCGCTAGCGGCTCGAGTCCGGGTTGGTGGTCGTACGGTAGTGCTCATAGGCACCTTCCTGTATAGCGTTGGCAGGGCGAACCTGTCGGGTTGGTCAACGACATTGTTGAACCGCCGGAGGATTTTTATAAGTCCTCGGGTGGTTCAACAATGGTTCTGCACTTGTCAATGTGCTTCGGAGGTGCAAAGCGCCTCAACAAAACCTATATATTATAGCACAAATATATTAATCTGTATAGTTGACAAGGCCCAAGTTTTTGCTAAACTTAGTATTGATTCGAGTCGGCCGGCAGGTCGGCTTTTTTCGTATCAGCCATATACCATATACAATTTGGAAACTAAAGAAAGGACAAATAAGCCCATGGACATGGATTTTAAGCAACTGGCAGTAGCTATCAAGGCGATCGCCGAAGAGAAAAATCTGCCCGAGCCGACTGTTAAAGAGGTAGTAGAGCAAGCACTGGCTGCCGCCTACCGCCGTGACTACGGCGAGCGCGAGCAGGAAGTGCGTGTAGAGATGAACCTGAACACTGGTGAGGTGGATGCCTATGTCAGTAAAGAGGTCGTCGAAAAGGTTGGCGACGAAGACTTTGAGATCACCCTCGAAAACGCTCAAAAGCTCAAAAAGGACGCCCAGATCGGTGACTTTGTGGAAATTCACGAAGAGGTGCAAGCCTTTGGCCGCGTGGCTGCTCAGACTGCCAAGCAAGTAATTTTGCAGCGTCTGCGCGAAGCCGAGCGGGAAATCGTTCTGGCTGAATATGAGGACAAAATCGGTAGCGTTATCAACGCTACGGTTAGCCGGGTAGAAGGCAACATCGTGCGCCTGGAACTTGGCAAAGCTCAGGGCATTATGCCGCGCAGCGAACAAATCCAAGGCGAGCGCTACTACCCCGGCCAGCGCCTTAAGGTCTTCCTGAAAGATGTCGAGCGCGGCCCCCGCGGCCCGCAGCTGGTCGTTTCTCGAGGTAACCGCGAGTTTCTGGAATTCCTCTTCCGTGCCGAAGTGCCGGAAATGGAGAGCGGCGCAGTCGTTATCAAGACTATCGCCCGTGAAGCCGGTGTGCGGTCTAAGGTGGCTGTAGCCAGCACCGTACCTGGCGTTGATCCCGTCGGTACCTTTGTGGGGGGGCACGGCACCCGTGTGAACGCCGTCATGAACGAGATTGGCGAGCAGGAAAAAATCGATATCATCGTCTGGAAGGAAAACATCAGCGACTACATTGCCGAGGCACTCAGCCCGACCAAGGTTGTTCGCGTACAGCTCGATGAGACCGCTAAGCGCGCCAAAGTTATCGTGCCCGAAGATCAGTTGAGCATTGCCATTGGCCGCGGCGGCCAGAACGTCCGTCTGGCCAGCAAGCTCGTGGAATATGAGCTCGACATCGAAGCCGAGAAGGCACATGAAGTCCAGGGACAGGTCGAAACGGTGGAACTGCCCAAGCAGCCCAAATTGAAGAAAAAGGAGCAGCTGGAAAGTAGCCTGCTCGAAGCCATCGAAGAGCACGGCGAGTAGCGAGGAAACCCCATGCTGGGACGCACTCCCGAAACACGCATAGGAAGGGCGGCGAAGTACGGCGGCACATCTGTCGCTTTGGGGGGACTCTTTCTTGCATGGTGTGGGGCTATGGGCTGGATCGGTGAAAGCGGCGACGCAGATACATGCAACGTTGCGCCTACGTCAGTAGCATGCCACCGATACGATAGGCAGATAGAAGAGGGTATAGAAGTAGCTACCACGGTTGCCGGGAGCATAGCTATCGTGGGGATTGTCTCAGCACTTAGCTCGGGATGGCTTGACCGCAGGCGAAAGACGCAGGAGATCATGACGCCTATAGCTGCAGAGCTGAATAGTGAACTAGCCGATCTAGCGAGCGGCCGGATCACAGGACGGGAATGGCTGAGGCAGCTACCGCCTCCAAGTCATCCAGATATTGTAGATAGAAACGGTGAGTCTAGCGACTAACTTGCAATAAAGGAGCCACATGCGCCGTATACAAAACTTTTCTGAGGCTAACACAGCGCTGGCGGAGTATGTGCCGCCCGCCGGTTCGCAGACAGCCAACTACACGCTCGACCGAATGCGCCAGTTAATGAGTGCTCTCGGAAATCCGCAGGACACCTACAAAGTAGTACATGTGGCGGGCACATCAGGCAAGACCTCGACCAGTTACTATATGGCCGCGCTGTTGGTGGCGGCTGGCCAAAAGGTAGGCCTCACGGTTTCACCGCATATCGACCAAGTGAATGAGCGAGTGCAGGTAAACATCGTGCCGTTGGAAGAAAAACGCTTCTGCGACGAGCTTACTATTTTTCTGGAGATCGTCCAAAAAACTGGCATGCGGCCTACCTATTTCGAACTCCTGGTAGCACTCGCCTACTGGGAGTTTGCCCGCCAGGGAGTCGATTACGCGGTGATAGAGGTGGGGCTGGGCGGCCTGCTCGATGGCACGAATGTAGTAACAAGTACCGATAAGGTATGCATAATCACCGATATAGGGCTCGACCATACCAACGTGCTCGGTCGTGATCTGGCCAGTATTGCTACTCAAAAGACAGGCATAATCATGCCAGGCGACCCAGTATTCGTGTACCGTCAGACCGACGAAGTTATGCAGGTAGTGCGTCGGGTTTCCACGGAGCAGTCGGCCGACCTGCATGAAGTGACATCGCCGGGCGGTATAGACGCCGTGAACAAGCTGCCAGCCTTCCAGCAGCGCAACTGGTACCTGGCGAGCTGCGTGTATGATTTTGTGGCGGGACGTGATCATCTGCCGCAACTGCCAGCCAAAGCGCGGACAGAAACACAAGCCGTTATCGTTCCGGCGCGCATGGAGTGCATGGTATATCACGATAAGACGTTGATCTTTGATGGCGCCCACAACGCCCAGAAAATGCACGCGCTGACGGGTGCCATCAAGCAACAGTTTCCTAGCGTGGAGATAGCAGTGATGCTTGGTCTGGTAGAAGATAAGGAAGGCCAGCTACTGCCGGTCGTCAGAGGCCTCGCTGGCATCGCAACTGTCATTATCGCTACGACATTTCCAGCCGGGCAGGATATACCGCGCTCGCCACTCACTGCTGACCGTATTGCGCAGGCCTGCCGCGAGCTCGACTTTAGTGCCGTGGAAGAGCACCCCCAACTCCGAGAAGCTGTCCGAACTCTCCTGAACAGGCCCGAGCCCGTATTGCTAATAACCGGTTCGTTTTACCTGGTGAGTGCAGTTCGAAAACTGCTGCGCGAACGAGAATTGTGATACTAGGTTAGACGCCGGTGTCCGGCCACGTCGTGGACGCGCAATATTGTAGCGCCCGCGCTCACGGCAACCTGCCCTGCGGCGAGATTAGGAGCGAGGTCAAAGCGGGCGTCGCCCAGAAAGCGCTTGCGCGAGTAGCCAATGAGCACCTGGTGTTCAGGCAATTGCTTCGGAAACTCTAGTAAGGCTCGATTGAGTTCGGGCGTCTTGCCGAACCCGATACCCGGGTCCAAGATGATACGGTCGCTTGGTACGCCTGTAGCCACGAGTGCGGCATAGCGTTCCAGTAGTTCATCCTTCACCTGTCGCATATCGGTTATCAGCGGCCCTTGATGTGCCGCTTGGATATCGGCCCCAAATTGGCTCGGCATGTGGCTCACAATACAGCCAAGCCGGTAATAAGCAGCTGTTGTAACCATGTCCGGGTTATTAAATCCCGTAACGTCGTTCATGAGAAAGACTGGCCCAAAGGCAGCAACCGCGCGTTTAATAGTTTCCGGGTGGTGGCTGTCTAGTGAAATAGCGCCAGGGTGAGCGGCAAGTACGGCGGCGAGTACTGGCGCCAGCCGTCGCCACTCTTCCTCACTCGTGAGCAGTGTGGCGTTAGGTCGGGTAGACTCTGCTCCAATGTCAACCATTGTCGCGCCGTCATCGAACAGCTGCTCTGCATGGGCTATGGCCGCATCCGGTGCAAAGTGCAGGTTGCCGTCACTAAAACTATCGGGTGTAACATTTACGACGCCCATCAGTGTAACCTTGTGCATGCCGCCAGTATACGCTGACGTCTGGGGAGTTCAAAATACGCGTTTAGCACTCTTGACCATAGAGTGCTAAACGCGATATCATAGAAGCAGCGAAATATAAAAGCTCGCTAGAAATGGGGAACTATGGATTCATCAGCAAACTATTCTCCCGACTACGCCGAATTCCAAAATTTTCTGACCGATAATGCCCGCCAAAGCCTAGCCCACGCCGGAACGATTGCCCGCGGCCTCGGCAATGCCTACGTCGGGACGGAGCACTTACTGCTCGGCCTGCTCGCACAAGATTCCAGCATGGGTGCGAAGCTGCTCGATGGGGCAGGGGTGACGCTCGACAAAGCGCGCGTGGCGCTCAACCTTACGCCCAAGACACTTGTTATTAATATGGGCGCCAAAGGTTATTCCGAAACCGCCAAGTTGACGCTCAAGATGGCGTATGATGTCGCGCAGGACTATAACCAGGATTTCTGCGGCACTGAGCACATCCTGTATAGCATCATGAGCCAAAAGAATGCCCGTGCGACTATTTTACTGCGCGACATGGGTGTCGATATCGACCGGCTGATGGGTGAGCTTGAGAACTTCTTAAGTCGCCAGCAATACGAAGAGGGTGAGGGCGGTGTCGGTACGGAACGCCGCGGCCGCAAAAACGGTAAAAAGACTACCCTGGATAGCTTCGGTACTGACCTGACGGCGCAAGCCCGCGGCGGCAAGCTCGACCCGGTGGTCGGCCGCGAAAATCAGATCAAGCGCATGATTACCATTCTGAACCGCCGTACCAAAAACAACCCGGTGCTCATCGGCGAACCGGGCGTAGGTAAGACTGCAATCGTAGAGGGTCTAGCCCAGCGTATTGTGAGCGAGGACGTGCCCGACAGCTTGCTCGATAAGCGTATCGTCATGCTCGACCTAGCTGGCATGATCGCAGGTACGAAATATCGCGGCGAGTTCGAAGAGCGGCTCAAGAAAGTCATGAGCGAACTCGAAGACGACAAGAAGACGATTGTATTTATAGACGAGCTACACCTGATCGTCGGCGCGGGCGCCGCCGAAGGCGCTATGGACGCCGGAAACATCTTAAAGCCTGCGTTGGCCCGCGGTAAAATCCAGGTCATCGGTGCGACCACTACGGCCGAATACACCAAGCATATTGAAAAAGACGCTGCCCTGGAGCGCCGTTTCCAGCCCATCCAGGTGCCAGAAACCAACCTGGCCGAAACCTTGGCTATCTTGAAGGGTTTGCGCAAGCACTACGAAGAGTTCCATGGCGTGACCATTGGCGACGAAGTATTGGAGGACACGGTTAACCTGGCGAAGCGCTATATTAATGACCGCTTCATGCCGGACAAAGCCATCGACCTGCTCGATGAAACCAGCGCTCACCTGCGTGTGCTCAAAGGCAAAACCAGCCCCGAAGTCCGCAAGCTGCAGAAGGAACTCAAGCTGGTCAATGCCCGCATCGACGAGGCCGTTGACAACGAAGACTACGAGCGGGCGGCTCGGGCCAAGACCCGTGCTTCACAGATCAACAAAGAGCTTGAGGAGCTGCTCAAAGGCGTTCGGGCAGATAAGCGCTTGAACGTCACCAGCGATGATGTTGCCGAGGTCGTAGCTCGCATTACCGGCGTGCCTGTCAAGAAAGTCATCAAGAGTGAAGCAAGGTACCTGCTGGGGCTTGAGAAAAATATTGGCCGGCACGTGATCGGTCAGGAAGAGGCTGTCCAGGTAGTGAGCAAGGCTATTCGCCGCAATCGCAGTGGTATCGGTGCTCCGAATCGACCAATCGGCTCATTCATTTTCCTGGGCCCGACCGGCGTCGGCAAAACCGAGCTAGCTCGGGTACTAGCCCGAGAATTCTTTGGCAGCGATTCGGCGCTCGTCAAAATCGACATGAGTGAATTCGGCGAGCACCACAACGTCAGCCGTTTAGTCGGTGCTCCTGCCGGCTATGTTGGCTATGACGACGGCGGTCAGCTGACCGACAAAATCCGCCGCCAGCCGTACAGCTTGGTGCTGTTCGACGAGATCGAAAAGGCGCATCCGGACGTCTTCAATATGCTGCTGCAGATTCTGGAAGATGGCTACCTCACTGATGCCAAGGGTCGCAAGATTGATTTTACCAATACGATCATCATCATGACGAGCAACATTGGTGCGGAGCGCTTGCAGAAAGAAGCCAGCTTTGGCTTCCGCGCCGAGCGTCCTACCGACTTCGACGACCTTGATGCCATGCATGATGCCAATAAAGACAATGTGCTCGACCGGCTCAAGAAGGAAATGCGGCCGGAACTACTGAATCGCATCGACAAGATTGTCGTCTTCCGCGGTCTGACCAAGAAGGACATTTACCGCATCATCGACCTGCAAATTGATGAGCTGAGGAGCCGTCTGCAAAAACAGGGCATCAGCGTGCAGCTGACCAAGGGTGCCAAAGACTACCTGCTGGAGCATGGGTATGACGCCAAGAATGGTGTGCGCCCGCTACGCCGTCTCATTCAGGACACCATTGAAGACCAAATGGCGGTCGAATTGCTCGACCAAAAGTACCAAAAGGGCGACATAGTCCATGTTGGTACCAAGGACAACGAGCTGACCTACTCAACCGCCACCGAGTAGCGGCACTTCTGTTAACAGATCCCCCTGATATTAGCGCTAAATGGTCGGTTACGCTTTAGTGGTACACTCTAAAGAGACATGAAACCCATGCAAGCAAAACCGTCAGGTCGATGGCAGGTGCCTCTTCTATTGGGGGTGCTGGCATTGCTATGTTTGGTTTGGTGGCAGCGCTATCCAGTTCAGGATTGGTTCCGTTTGCGCGGTTATACGCCGGCGGTATCGATTAAGCAGCTGGCAGATGATGATGGTATGGAGCCCTACACACGCCACTTGTTTTACCTGAACAAGCCGCAACTGCCGACCACGGTTGAAGCGTTTCGGCGGGGTTGTCCCGAGAATCAGGATACAGTTGTACTGGGTTGCTACCACCCGGGCGAGAATGGCATTTACGTCTACGATGTGCAGGATCCAAGTCTGGCCGGTTTGCCGCAGGTTACGGCTGCACACGAAGCGTTACACGCTGTCTATGAACGCTTAAGTAGCAGCGAGCGCAAGCAGCTCAATAGCAAGCTGGACGCCTACTACACTAGCGGCTTGACTGACACAACGGTCAAGTCCGAAATCGCCATCTACCAAAAAACTGAGCCAAAAGATGTCGATAACGAGATGAGCTGTGTGTTTGGTACGGAGGTCGCCAACCTGCCGCCGGCACTCGAGCAGTACTATGCTAAATATTTCACGAATCGCCAGAAGATAACGGCTTACTATCAACAGTACCAGGTGCAGTTTACGAGCCGTCGCCAGCAGATTGCCAACGACGACGCCCAGCTTGATAGTATGAAAAGCCGTATTGATAGCCTAGAAACTAGCTTGACAGCACAAGGCAAAAGCCTCGATAGTCAAAAAACCCAGCTGCAGCAGCTGCTCACGAGCGGCCAGGCTGCAGCATATAATGCGGCGATCAACAGTTACAATGCGCAGGTGCGTAGCTACAATGCAGGTGTTGATAGTGTTAGACGGCAGATTGCTTCGTATAATCAGCTGGTGGACACGCGCAATAGTGTGGCCGGGCAGCTGACAACCCTGGCGCAGGCGATCGATACACGTGTGCCCGCAGCGCAGTAGCGCTTCTTTACTTAAACTTATAATTATGTAATAATAATCGTTGTCTTGTTCCCAAGCGAAAATGGAGGCCCACTATGTGGGGTCCCAGGGTACATCAAGTGCTCCGCAAGAGCCCCCTCTGGAAATTCCGGCAGGGTCGCCTGCGCCGCCGCTACACCAACCTGTACGCAGCTTACGCTCGCGAACTGCTCGGGCCGGGGGTCACTACCACTGACTGGTTCCTCGTCAAGCCCAACAAAGGGTGGCACGGGAGCCGCCAGATCGGAGGCAGCGCTGCGGCGATGATGCTGTTCTATAAGGATGAGGTACGCTACTTCGCCAAGGCGTGGTGCGAACGAGGTGACGACGATCTAAACCTGGTAATCGCAGTGCTGCTCATTACAGGCGTAGGGGCGCCACTCGCTTTCCTGCTGTGGTGTCTCGAGATGCTGTCCGTCGAACGACCGGCCCTGGTAATCGGCCTAGCTCACGAGAGCGGCACGTTCGGTACCGCCGAGATCGCCACCACGCCAACGTCTGCCAACGCTCTGATGGAACGACTTCGTTCCACGTCATCGCCTATCTGGTAGGAGTAGTCGAGAGGACAAGAAGAGGGAAGTTCGGCAGAGCTGCTGATCGAATCTGATCACACCACTCTGCCGAACTCTCCCACTACTTTTATACAAGCCCTACCCAAGTTTATAATAGGCAGGTATATGGCAAAACCTTTGGTGAAGTTTGTGTGCAATAACTGCGGTGCGCAGTATAGTTCGTGGCAAGGGCGGTGCGTGCAGTGTGGCGAGTGGAATACGATCGCGCAAGAGGTACAGATAATGGCCACAGCCGGGACAGGGTTGAATAAAAAGGCCGGCACCGGATCCGTACTAGAGGCGGGCGGCGTTACGGCTGCAGCTAACGCCAAGGACGAGCGCATGCAGACCGGCATTGTGGATGTCGATGCGGTACTGGGCGGCGGCATTGTGAGCGGCAGCGTGAACTTGATAGCCGGCCAGCCAGGCATTGGCAAGAGTACTTTGCTGTTGCAGCTCGCTGCCCGGGTGGCGCAAAACCATGACGTTTTATATGTGAGCGGAGAAGAGTCGGAGCACCAAGTGGGCATGCGTGCCCAGCGCTTGGGCGTAGACGCACAGCGACTCAAACTCGCAACCACTAATATTGCCGAAGATGTAGCTGCGACCGTGACCGCGGGTAATTACGACTTCGTAGTGGTGGATAGCATTCAGACTATGACGGTACAGGCGGTGGCTGCCGCCCCAGGTAGCGTTAGTCAGATTACAAACAGCACCGCGGTGCTAGTTGCGGCCGCCAAAGCAAGTAATACGGCTATGTTCGTGGTGGGCCATGTCACCAAAGAAGGCTCGATTGCCGGGCCGAAAGTGCTTGAGCACATTGTTGACGTTGTACTCCAGTTGGAAGGCGATGCCTACGGCGGTTTCAAGGTGCTGCGAGCCACCAAAAACCGGTTCGGCCCAACCAGCGAGGCGGCGATATTGGAAATGGACGGCGAAGGGTTGAAGCCCGTACTCAATCCCAGTCAAGCGCTGCTCGCCGAACGGCAGATTACCGATGGTTCGGTGGTGTTAGCTACGCTGGAAGGTACACGCCCCTTGTTAGTCGAAGTGCAAGCACTCGTAAACAAAACGGCCTATGGCTACCCCAAGCGTGCGGCCAGCGGCATTGACCTAAACCGCGTGAACCTCTTAGTGGCGATGCTGGAGCGCCGTACTAAATTGAGCCTGTCTGACCAGGACATCTACATAAATATCGTGGGTGGCATAAGGCTTTCCGACCCAGCCGCTGATTTAGCAATCTGTATGGCCATAGGCTCTGCCGCCAAAGGCCTGCAGCTCAAACAAAATGCAGTGGTGTTTGGCGAAGTAGGGTTGAGCGGCGAGGTGCGGCACGTTCCATTTATCGAAAAGCGAGTTGCTGAAGCTAAAAAACTCGGTTTTGACGTGGCAATTGGTCCAGCGGCACGGGGGGCTAAATCTAATAAGTTTCTGCACGTGGTACCAGACGTGCGCACTGCACTCAACGAATTTCTCGAAAGGTAGATCGTCCTAATGACGGCTAGGGTGGAAAGCACCTGCAAAGAGGTCGTTAGGGTTACCGCCACCCCCACTACCGCCGCCCGAAGTGGGCATACGGAAGAATGATGTCGTGTTGGGAATAGTAATCGATTGAGTATCGCTACCCTGGTACAGCACGCTGTCCGTAACGTTTGCCGTGACCTGTATACTGCCACTGCTGCCAGCTGGTGGCGTAAAGGTAAGTGTGTAGTCACCACTGCTGCTGACCGGCTGTGACTGTACGGTCTGACCGTTTACTACGAGGGAGAGTGTGCCCGGGAAGGTGGGGTATTGGGAGTCGTCAAAGGGGTGAGTCCCCTGCTCGACGTGTACTTCTATAGCGCAGCCTGTGTTGGGGCAAGTAGTAGTGCCCCCGTTGACTGATACGCAGTTGTGGCCTGTTGTGTCGCAGACCCCAGTGATAGTAGCTGTAGGTGGACTGTCACCGCAGCTATGCACGTTATCGTAAGCGGAGGCTGCGGGCGTGGAAGTACTGGTGGAAGAACCGGAGCCGACATTCGGTGCGCCGCCCATGTATAGGTCGACATTCAACGAAGACGATGTTGCGGCGCTCGGTGCTTGCTTGGCAGAGTCTGGCGTACAGCTAGTGGCAATAAGTCCAGAAACTTTATCGTAGGTAAGCTGCTTACTACTCGATGCCTTGCCTACATACCAAGACGGGAAGAAGTCGTTAGCCGGCGGCTGTGACTCTGATTTGAACGGTACGGACGAATGGAAGGCGGGGAGGGACTTGAGACCGCTGGGCGTAGTCCAGTTAACGGGTTTGACGTTGCCCAGGCTGTCGATTGCTCCGTCCATGAATGACTTCATGATCGGGTCGGTGACGTTTTCGGGCGAGCCACCGTAGGGGCTGCGGTCGTAGTTACCGATCCATACGCCAGCCGTATATTTAGTATTCCAGGACATCATGAGGCCGTCCAAGTCTTGGTTGGTCCCCGTCTTAATAGCGTTGTGCCAACCCTTATAACGGTGGAACTTCATACTACTGCTTGTGCAGGTAGTGGTAGTGCAGCTGCCGCTCAAGTATGAAGCACCGGGATCGGCTGCCATATCAGTCACAATGTAAGCGGAGTCGGGCTTAACAACTTGCTTGGCCTTTGGTTGTTGGAACTGCTCTAACGTTTTGCCTGAACCATTCATAACTTTCAGAATAAGCGTGGTCGGGATTGATTGTCCGAGGCGGGAAATGCTTGCGATGCCGTTGACGTGGTCAACCAGTGTGGTGTAGGCCTCGTTACCGATACCCGCAGCGGCGCCACATTGTGTTTCGTCGGACTTTGTGGCTTGCAAGAGGGTGCGCCCTTCCTGCTCGAGCTTAACTGGATCGTAGCACTTGTACGCGTCGGTGTTACCCATCAGCGCATTAACAGTTTTCATAGTGTTATTGATAGACTGGATGCGCCAGCTGCTCCCAGCCGCCGACGTGGACGTATCCTTGGGGTCGCTCGAAGTAAATGCTTTTACGGCCGGTACGTTCAAAGAGCTGCCCAGGGCGTAGCGAAGCGTAACATTGCCGTAATATGTCCGCGTGTCATCCCATAGACAGTCACCGGGGTTGCTGCTTTCCGGCCTGTTTTTGTTATCGCAAGGATATCCAGGCAGTGGCTGCTGCTTGTCGACCAGCATACTGCCAGCACCGACGTTATTGTTGTCGTTGATAAGCGTGGTGTACGAATATGGCTTAATGCTTGAACCGGGTGATATGGGTGCACCGCTGGCGTAGTCGACCTGCTGTGTGTCAAAATTCATGCCGCCGACGAGAGCTACGATTTGGCCTGTCACGTTGTCTTCAGCCACAAACGATGCATCATCAGCTTTATCTCTGTGAAGTTTAGTCGCGTTGTCGGCGAGCGATTTCTCGGCTAATCCCTGTAGACCGACGTCCAGAGTAGTAATTACTTTCAAGTCGCCGTTTTTGACCACGCTCTTTGGGACGATGTCGGTTAGCTGATTCTTGGCGGCCAATATAAAGTAGGCATACTGCTTGTCCACGATGCCCGCAAAATGATCAGTCGGCATAGGCAGTACTTGGGAAATAATATCCCTCTTTTGCGCGGCGGTGGCATCAGCCTGGCTAACATAACCCTGATTAGCCATGAGGCTCAGAATGTATTGCTGTCGGGCGAGCAAACCATTTTCATTAAAATAGTAACCGCTGGCTTGCGGGTTCCAGTTCGGGCTGCTGTATGGTGAGTACTCAGTTGGCGATTTAGGAATAGAGGCCAACATAGCTGACTGTTCTAGGCCGAGATTTTTAGCGCTGGTGTGAAAGTAATCTTGCGCAGCAGCCTCTACTCCATAGTCGGTGCCACTGTAGGGGGCCATGTTGAGATAGGCTGTCAATATATCATCCTTGCTATATTCCCGCTCAAGTTCTACAGCCAGGATAAGCTCCTTGACCTTACGACTAATAGTGTGGTCACTCGTCCAGCCCTCGTTCAGCTTCACGAGCTGCTGGGTAATGGTGGAGCCACCCTGGGTACTCCCGCCACGAAGGTTATTAATAGCCGCACGAGTAATGCCTTTTATATTAAACGCACCTTCGTGGTAAAAGCCTTTGTCCTCTACAGCAATCGTCGCTTCTTTCATGTAGGGGCTGATATTATCGCCGGTAACCGGCAGCCGCTTAAACGCACCGGAATCATGGAAGAGCAATGTCTGGCCAGTCTTGTCGTAGTAGCTTACGTTGCCACCGCCGTCATTGGCGTTGTTGATGTCCTGGATCTTCGGCAAGTCCTTGCGGAAGTAGGCAAACAAGCCCACGATCAATAAAAAGCACACCACAAAGCCTACGCCGACGATTTTCAACGCCATAATAGCGCCGTCGCGGCTGAACCAGTAATGGTACATACGCTTGGGCTCCAGGCGCCACAACAGCCGTTTCCAGTGCTCTTTTGGCAGAGTGCTGAGGTAGGCGGCTTTACGCTGCGCTTTGGCCTCACGGCCTGCCTTCATGCGGTCAGTAAGAGAGCGGTTGAGCTTAATCGTCTTACCGCTGGAGGTAGTGTAGGTATTTTTGGGTGTCTTCCGCGGCCGCGGCTTACTATTACTCATACGCAGTAGTTATTTTATGGATACTCCGCTCATACTATTCTGATCTAAAGTATAACACGTTGTATTTACGACACAGTACTCGAAAAATATGAACAATATAGCTAATTTTATACACACAAGGGAGGATTTTGCTGAAGAGTCAGTCATTTCAGCTACTTGCGCTTAAATAGGTTGTGAAGGGCTGACGTTTATGGCACTATATTTAGCTACAAGAAACGGTATACTACCTATGATGACACTTTCCGAAGAACTCGCCTGGCGCGGATTCGTCAACCAAACGACCTTCAAAGACCTGTCGGTGCTTGATGGCAACCCGATTGCCTTTTACTTTGGCGTTGACCCCAGCGCTGACAGTATGCAAATCGGTAATCTTGCGGCTGCTATGATGGTGCGCCAGTTTATTGAGCATGGCCACAAAGCTATCCTGCTGGTCGGCGGCGCTACCGGCATGATTGGCGACCCCGACGGCAAAAAGCAGGAGCGTGACCTGTTGTCCCTCGATGAGATCGCTCGCAACAAAGCCGCTATCGCCGCGCAGTACCGAGCGGTTTTTGCCGGTCAACAGTTTGAAATCGTTGACAATTATGACTGGTTCAAAGACATTGGCTACCTGCAGTTCTTACGTGAGGTAGGCAAACATGTGCCGATGCGTCAGATGCTCGGCCGCGATTTTGTGCAGAGCCGCTTGCGCGAAGACGGGGCGGGTATCAGCTATGCCGAATTCAGCTACAGTCTTATCCAGGGGTATGATTTCTTGCACCTGTACCGGGAAAAGGGTGTGACGCTGCAAGTATGTGGTGCGGACCAATGGGGCAACAGCATTACCGGTGTTGACTTGATCCGCCGCGTCGAGGGTGTAGAAACGCATGTTTACTCGGTACCTCTTGTCGTCAATAGAACAACAGGTGTAAAATTTGGCAAAAGTGAAACCGGCGCAGTCTGGCTTGATCCCGCCAAAACTACCCCGACCCAGTTCTACCAGTTCTGGATTAACTGCGATGACGCTGGCGTGGAAGATTACCTCAAGGTGTACACACTGCTTTCGAAAGAGGAAATCGAGGGAATCATGAAACAACACCGCGAAAATCCCGGCGCCCGGGCGGCACAAGTTGCACTCGCCGTCAACGTCACTCGTCTGGTACATGGTGACGACCAGCTGCGTATTGCCACCGAAGTCACGGACTACCTTAAAGGTGCCAGTGTCGCCCACGTTGAAGGAGAAGCGCTGGATGCTTTGCGCCAGGAGATTCCTGCGGTCAAGGCTACGAACAATGGAGCCATTGCCGAAGCCCTAGTCGTCAGTGGTTTAGCTAGCTCTAATACGGAAGCACGCCGGTTTATTACCGAAAACGCTGTCAGCATTAACGGGCAAAAGGTGCGGCGCGAAAACTTCGAGCCGGCTGACTTCCAAAATGGCCGCTTGCTCCTACGCCGGGGTAGAGCCTTCAAAGACTCGGCACTAGTTGAGTTAGGATAGCCGAATGCGCAAAACCGTCGGAACGTTGCTGGGGAAGTCAGTCGCCGGAGCGGTAAAGCTCCGCGGTCGGAGCGGCGGGCAAGCATTACCCGGGCTAGTTGTTGAAACGCTGGTCCCAGGTTACCTGGGCGTAATGCTCCGGCAGCTGAAAGACGGTGTGGTCATCATCACTGGCACCAACGGCAAAACGACCACTACAAAAATGGTGGTGGAGCTGTTGCGCGGAAACGGTAAGCGGGTGCTTACGAATCCCACCGGCAGCAACCTGACCCGTGGCATTATCAGTAGTGTCAGCCAGCAGGCGCGCCATGCTGGTCGTTTACCGTTCGATATTGCCGTGTTTGAGCTGGACGAAGCATACGCGCGCCAGTTTACGGATGTCGTAAAGCCGCGCTACGTACTGGGTTTAAACGCCAGCCGCGACCAGCTTGATCGCTTTGGCGAAGTTGATAAAGTTGCGGAGTTCGTTAGTGGCACCATGCTGTCAGCTACGCAGGGCATTACTACTAACGCTGATGACAAACGTTTGAGTATGGCCGCCAAGGCTGCGAAAGTCCCGGTGACATATTTTGGGGTGGCACCTAGTCTGCTCAAGTATTTCCCCCGTGACGATGAGCTGGTGGCCGTCGATGCCCCTTCACCAATACTGGAAGCGACCAATGTGCCGCTGGCTGTCGAGCTGCTATCGTTTAAAAACGACGCGGCCCGCTACCGGATTGGCCAGGAGACGCTTGACGTAACGTTGCAAGTGACTGGCCAGCACAATTTCCAGAACGCTGCAGCTGCGCTGGCGCTGGCACGTCTATTGCTTCCGGATGTGGAGCCGGCCGCGCTTGTAGAGCAGCTCTCAAGGGTCAAGCCGGCGTTCGGCCGTGGCCAGACATTTAGACTCAAGAACGGCAGTGAATTGCAGCTCAACCTTGTAAAAAACCCAGCGAGCTTTCGGCAAGGGCTAGCTAGTTATGTAAACCCTAGTGCGAAAGTTATGGTTGCTATCAACGACCACTTGGCTGACGGCCGAGACATGTCCTGGTTATGGGACGTAGATTTTACCAGCCTCCGGGATTGCGATGTGGCGCTTACCGCCGGCACCCGAGCCATTGATATGGCGCTGCGCTTGCAGTACGATCAAGTCTCTGTCGGTGCTGTTGAGCCAGACATCGACGAAGCAATGACAAAGTTCTGCGTGCTGCCCAGCGACAAGGTGATCTTCGCTACCTATACCCCTATGCTGCACCTGCACGCCATGCTCGAACGAAAGGCAGGCAAGGAATTATGACGAAATTGCACATCGTGCACATCTATCCCAATGAAATGAACACCTACGGCGACCGGGGAAACCTGCTGGTGCTGGAGCGTAGAGCGCAGTGGCAGGGCTTGGAACCAGCCATCCGTTACTACAGTGCCGGCGATCCGTTTCCGAAAGAGGCTGACCTAATCTTGGGCGGCGGCGGCCAGGATAGTGCCCAGGCCGACATTCAGGCCGACATTTTACGTATTGGTGACAAGCTCCGTCAGCTCGTCGACGCCGACGTGCCCATGCTGATGGTCTGCGGTACCTATCAACTCTTCGGCAACAGGTTTATGACCTCCTTGGGCGAAGAGATAAAGGGCATCGGTATTTTTGATGTTGAAACCAAGGGCGACCCTAAGCGACTCATCGGTAATGTGGCTATCGAAACGGAAGAATTCGGCACCCTTTATGGCTTTGAGAACCACAGTGGCAAGACATTTCTCGGACCAAACCAGCAGCCATTTGGTACTATTACCCGCGGCAGTGGCAATAACGGCCAGGACAAAACCGAAGGTGCTCGCAGGCATAATGCTGTTGGTACCTACCTGCATGGCCCGCTCTTGCCTAACAATCCACAATTTGCTGACTGGCTCATCGCAACAGCGTTACACCGTAAGGGGGTTAGCTTCGCTCCGAAAAGGCTAGATGAAATGCTGACTGCCCAAGCTCGTGCGAATGCTGTCGCCCGGGGCTACTAGCGATGGAAAGGAACTCTGTATCTTAGTATAAGTATATGTACCCCCATATACCGAACTTTGGAGCGCCGCGCCTCCAGGTAAAAAATCTCCCGCATAGCAACTATTGCCACGAAACCACGTACTTATTTAACGAAAGTAGCTTTTACTCGCTTGGATAGCAAAAGATAAAAGATGCCAATGATGTTTGGCAGCGTGTCCACAATGGTACCGAAATGAGATTTTTCTCCTGCGATATGCCACACAAAGAGAGCGACGGGCCACAGGACGCTTAGGGCAAGCCCCCAGACAATTGCCGCCTTCTTTCTCTTAAAGGCCAGAACCAGGAACACTACCCCAAGGGCAGCTAGGATTAGATTCGATATGTCGTACAGAAGTAAACCGCTCAAGGGGAGAGAGAAGTCTTGTGTCTTGGCAAGAGCAGGATTGTTGTATAGGACAATCGAGCCGCCGGTTAGGACGAGGCCATGAACCAGCTGATAAGCCATAATGAACAGATAGAACACTAGAAAACCTCTAATACCACTTAGCTGTCCCTGGCTATCGGTTTTCTTTGTTGCTTTTGTTTTAGGCGTATCAGACATTTAACAGTTCCAAGATGTTCATAGTATACATCAAAAGCAATAGGGAGGCTTAAGGTAGTCATGAATCAGTATCAAAACAACTGGGAAAGGAGGAACAAACGTAGCGTCTAAGGTGGTTATCTAAATCCTACATTCACTATTGCTTTTACCTACTTTCCCGGCAGTTCCTGAACATCAGATGTAAATCTGACTTTGAGGAGTCACGAGACTGGCCGCTATACTAATATGCATGGAGTTGAGTAGTTCGGCTACGGCCGTAAAAGGAGTGGGGGATGAGCTGGCAAAAAAGCTCGCGGTGCTGGGTGTAAAAACAGTGGCGCAGCTCATTGACTACCTGCCGCGTCGGTACGAAGATTACAGCCAAGTGATGGCAATTCGCGATGCCCGGCCCGGCCCGGTGACTATTAAGGCTGTGGTGAAGCAGGCTAGCGGACGGTATGTGCGGCGCGGTATGCATCTGACCGAAGCGGTAGTGAGTGACGAAACCGGCAGTATGCGGCTGGTGTGGTTCAACCAGCCGTACCGGGCCAGCGGCCTGAAAAGTGGCGCAGAATATTACTTTTCCGGCGTGTACGAGCTGAGCCATCAAAGGTTCCAGATGACGAGCCCCAGCGCCGAGTTAGTGAGCGATTTCACCGTGAATACCGCTCGGATCGTGCCAGTATACCGCGAAACCAAGGGGCTAACGAGCAAACAAATCCGCAAAGCCGTCGGCAGCTGCCGGCACCTTATTCAAACCATGCCCGAAACGCTCCCGGAGTGGCTGGTCGGTGAACAAAAGTTGCTTAGCCGAGCCGCAGCCGTGCTCGCTATGCATTTTCCAGAGAGTGGCGAGCAGCTAGCCGAGGCTAAGCGCCGCCTGGGTTTCGAAGAAGTCTTCGAGCTAAGCCTAGCGAGCCTACTTAACAAACAAGAGTTGGCTGCCGACGCGTCGCTCCTAATCCCGTTCGATGAGAAACTGGCCAAAGATTTCGTCAGCCACTTGCCATTCAGTCTCACCGACGCACAGCGCAAAGCAGTCTGGCAAATCTACCAGGATATGCAGTCTGAGCACCCTATGAATCGGCTGGTTGAGGGTGACGTAGGCTCCGGCAAAACTGTGGTGGCGACCATGGCGGCTGTGATGGCGCTACGCGAAGGCTACCAAGTGACACTCATGGCACCGACCGAGCTGCTGGCCAGACAGCATGCCGACACCATCTATAAGCTGCTGGAGCCGCTGGGCTTGAGCGGAGAGCTGCTGTTATTAGTGGGCGCCCTCACCACTGCACAAAAGCGGAAGGCGCACGAGGTCATTGCCAGCGGCAAGGCCCGCTTTCTGGTCGGCACCAACGCGCTCATACAAGATACGGTGGATATGCCCAAGCTCGGCCTAGTAATTATCGACGAGCAGCACCGCTTCGGTGTGGAACAGCGCAAGGGTCTGATGGCCAAAGCCGGTCACATGCCGCACCTCCTGTCTTTGACCGCTACTCCCATCCCACGTTCGTTGGCTCTGACGCTATACGGCGAGCTGGATATCTCGGTGCTGGATGCCAAGCCACCTGGCCGGCAACCTGTGCAGACCGAAATTGTGTCGCCTAACAGCATCGAGCCGGTGTATGACGCCGTCCGCCGTGAACTTGACGCCGGAAGGCAGATGTTCGTGGTCTGTCCCCTCATTTCTGAATCGGACAGCGTGGATGCGCATTCAGCGGAGAAAATATACGAGCAATTCCGAAAAAGAGAGTTTAAAAACTACCGGCTTGGTCTGTTGCACGGCAAGATGAAGGCCGAGGACAAAACCGCCGTCATGCAGCAATTTGTAGATCGGAAGCTAGACGTACTAATCTCTACAACGGTTATCGAAGTAGGCGTAGATGTGCCAAATGCCAGTGTGATGATGATTCAAAGCGCTGAGCGCTTCGGTCTGGCACAGCTTCACCAGTTGCGCGGACGAGTGGGTCGCGGCGGTCACCACGCGTACTGTTACCTTCTAATGAGCGACAGTAAAGCTCCCGGCAAGCGCTTGCGAGCACTCGAAAGCAGTAGTGATGGCTTTCGTTTGGCCGAGCTCGACCTGGAACTACGAGGCCCGGGTGCCATATACGGCCAGCTGCAGCACGGTGCACTCGACCTGCGCATAGCCAAGCTCACCGACGTTACACTGATCGCCGCTGCCCGCCGTTCAGCGGCTGAGTTCGTAAGTAGGGGTGAAGATTTGCTAAAATATACAGAGTTGGCGGCGCGCGTACAACGGCTGAGAACTGTCACCAACCTCAACTAACTATGTATTCAGGAACGACACTTAAAGGCTCCAAACACTTCGATGCTTGGTTCGGCGCGCACCAAAAAATCGACCGGATAGCCCGCCAGCACTTGGGCGAACTCATGCCGGAGGCCCAACACAGCTTTCCTGCCTGGCGCACTATCACCCGGTTTGAGGGCATCGATGGACCGGACGGCATCAAGCGCAAGAATCCTGGTGGCGATGAACCATGGCATTTTTACGATCCAAATAGTACCGACAATGAACGTATCTTGACCGACATCCGCACCCATTATGCCGGGCTGGTCATGGCACTTCGTGGGGGCGATGAAACCCGGACTGCTTTCGAAGCAGCGTGGCTTGCCCATGCTATTGTCGACGGCCTGACGCCGGCGCACCACTATCCCTACGAGGCGGAGCTGGAAAAGCTGCGCGGCACTAGCCGTGACACGCGTGATTCGGTCAAGGAACAGGTGCTGCTTCCTGGTGAGACTCTACCTAAGCGTGTGCGCAACAACTGGCGGATGTGGGGCGACAAAGGATTGGCAGCCACCCACTTTACCTTCGAATGGGGAGTAACTATTATGGCCATGCCGCTGCGCCTGCGAAGACATGTGCCTAGTGAGAAAGACATCGCGTACGCCGCTAAGCACGGTATCGAGCAGCTGTTTGAGCAGCAGGCCGAGCAAATCGCTCAACTAGATATGTACGGCCAGTTTTATCGCTCCGGCTGGACACCGAGGCTGGCGCGCCAAGTACGTCGTGAGCTAATGCCGGCCGTTGTTAACTGTGTGACACTAGCCTGGCTGCTGGCCGCAAAGGAGGCTGTGGTATGAGGGTAATCGCTGGGCAGCTCGGTGGCCGCAACTTCTTGAGCCCGCGTACCCGCCGCACCCACCCGATGAGCGATAAAGTACGGGGTGCGCTGTTCAATACATTGGGTGATTTGGAAGAACTAGTCGTGCTTGACGCTTACGCCGGCAGCGGCGCCTGCAGCATCGAGGCAGTGAGCCGCGGTGCGACGCACGTGCTGGCGATCGACATCGACCCCGAAGCCGCGAAAACCATTGCCGAAAATATAAAAACGCTAGACTTAACAGATGAGATTAGCGTGAAGCGGGCGAACATCAGCGGCTGGTCGCGCAACCACCAAACGGAGCAGTTCGACATCGTGCTGGCCGACCCGCCGTACGACGACATCCGACCAGACGTGCTAGAGCGCCTGGCTGTCCACGTCAAACCTGGCGGTCTGCTTTGCCTAAGCTGGCCTGGCAGTGAACCGACTCGCGAATTCGCAGACCTTAAAATTGTCAGCCACAAATCCTACGGCGACGCACAGTTAGTCTTCTATAAACGGGCAGACAGCAAAAGGTAAATTTAGCTACGTTTGGCGAACACTTATGATATACGCCAGTCTGTCGGTGTACCATCAGCCAGAGTAGACATCAAACGTCATTTGGCTTATGCTAGAAGCAGCTCAAGACTTATGGCGAAAACAGACAAACTATATAACATACACTTTGTGTGTCGCGGGAATGTGTTTCGGAGTAGATTGGCGGCGGCATATTTCGACACCTTGGTTGATCAAAAGTTTGCGGTTACATCCAGCGGGGTGGCTACTCAGGATACTGATACACAAACTTTCAGCCCCTTGGCCAAGCCTACGGCCAAGAAATATGGTCTTAGGCATGGCCTGTACCGGCGCAAGCAGCAGACCACCGACAAGCTGCTCGCCGACGCCGACGCCATCATATTTTTGAACAAAGATGTCTACGAGGATGCCAGGAAAAACTACACTTTTGATATTCGCAAGTCGTTGGTCTGGCGTGTGCCTGATTTTGATCTTACAGAGATGCGCCGCTTGCTGGCTCTACATGATGAGCAGGCACTCGTTGACGCCGTGTCCGGCACATTTCGGCAGATCCAACGTCTCTGTGACGGATTGGGTACATACCTGACTCATACGGCGTGGGTTGATGTGGTTGATGCGCGGAACGAGCCAGCAGGTCTGCGCCTGCCTATGGAATGGGTCACCGACCGCGGTCTCTGGCATCGGGGTGTGCACGTGGTAGCCCAAACGATCGACGGCAAGTATGTGGTAGGCAAACGGGCAAATGAGATAATCTTTGCGCCGGGAATGCTGGAAATATCGCTGGGCGGTGGTGTGGATAGCGGTGAGCCCCCGCTCAGAGCTGCCGCTCGCGAGACACACGAAGAGTTAGGTGTAAAATTGCCCGAAAAACGTTTCCAGCCATTATTTATGTACCGGCAGATCGGTTACCACCCACATTACCATAAGCAAACGCGTTGCCACCTGTATGTCTACCATGTGAAGCTTCCCGTGCATAGCCGCGAGCTCAAACCTCAACCGGGTGAAGTAGCCGAACTACGGGCCGTCAGTCGTCGCCAGGTTAAGCACCTACTGCATGCCCACCGTCTGCAGCACTTTGGTCGGCTAAAGTGGGGCTACAAACTTTACGCTAAAGCTATCGCCTACAGCCAGCTATCGGTATAGTATTTTCACTGGCACTGACGTAAAATGTCCCTGTTAGCTTGCGGATGTGGTGGAATTGGTAGACACGTTAGTTTTAGGAGCTAATGCCTTCGGGCGTGGAGGTTCAAGTCCTCTCATCCGCACCAAGAGTACGAATTCAAGATCCTGAAAAGCACCCCCTGTAAAATGGGGTGTTTTAGTTTGGCTATTGTTAGAGCTTAGAGTGATGTAAGCATGAGCTTGACAGCGGTAAACATAATTCGTACAATGTACGTATGAATGCAATTAATACTTCTCTTACAACCTCTGGCAACAGCGTTGCAGTACGTCTACCTCAAGACCTATTAAAGATGAGTGGGCTAACTCATAGGGTAAGGCTTGAAGCAAGGCAGGGAAAAATCATTATCAGTAAAGCGGCTAATCCACGTGAGGGTTGGCGTAAACAAATAGAAAATGAAATAGCGAGTCATGGATTGCCGAAGGCGGTCGACAATTATGGAGACTTACATGCGGAAGCCGAGGCAACCGTAGCCGACGGACTAGAATAATGGCTGAAAAGTATAAGCAATTCAGTATCTATTGGTGCGACCTGGAGCCAACGTTCGGGCACCAAATGAAGAAGACACGCCCATGCGTCATTGTATCGCCAGACGAAATGAACGAACTTCTCGGTACAGTAATCATTGTCCCATTAACAAGCACTGTGCGTAAATTCCCGTTTTATGTTCCCGTGACCTATCATGAGCAGGTCGGAGCATTAGCTTGTGATCAAATAAAGACAATTGATAAACGACGCGTTGGCGGAAGATTTACTGTACTAACCAAAAAGGATACTGAGGCGCTAAGCAATACATTAGTAACTATGTTTCAAATTAGCTGAGCTGCCAGCACGGCCAACTACCTTTTGCCTTCACTCTCATCAAAATCAACGGACTTTTTTACAACACTAACACCTTCGAGACCGACCAGAGTTCTATAATCGTCCTTTACGCTGCACCAATATGAATCTACAGGCATGAAGGCATCTGCTTTACGGTGTCTTTTTTTATTTTGCGTCAATCTTATATATTTATACCAGCTGCAGCGCTTGTTGGGTTCTGACAGTCTAACTATATACAAAGCCAGGGAGGATGCCGCCACGCATGAACAGCGTTAAAGCACTGAGGGAGCACGTAGATGCTAACCGGCTGGAGCTTATACAGATTGTGTCTGTCCCACGCTCTATGTCTACCGCCTTAGGGCGAGCGCTGGCACAAAGCGCCACTGGAGACTCCAGGGTCTTTGTCAACGAACCTTTTCCGCAGGGAACAGGCACTAACGATAAGGGATTTGACGCTCTATTAGAAGTGCTGGAGCCGCGCTTAGCAGCTACGGAAGGGAAACTCACTGTCGTAACGAAGAACATGGCAGCATTTTTACCGCGAGAGGCATTTAGGGAGTTGTCCGCATTGGCAATCGGTAACATCTTCACCATCCGTAATCCGCGCCTTCAAATCGTCTCTCTTCTAGTCAGAGGTATCAACGACTCGCAAAAGGGGCCTGGTGCCGACAAGATTTCACAGGCGGAAATACCGGCGTATCTCCCAAGGCTCTCTGAGGTATACTCGTCAGGGCCGGACTTTCGTATGGGCTGGGAGGCGATCTTGGAGCACTACCATAGCACTGGGAATGACCATACGGTCGTGATTGACGGTGACAGGTTCGCGTGTAGTCCCAAGAGCGTATTACAAAGCACTTGTAG
>JAICKC010000019.1 GCA_025928155.1 Candidatus Saccharimonadota bacterium | reverse complement strand
TTGTGGCGGTTGGTACGGAGGGTGACTGTGGCTTGGCGCGCCAGCTGGCGTTCGCGGCGGAGGGCTGCCGCGGCCCGGGCAGCAAGGCTGGCAATGGCCGATTCTACCACATAGAACTCGCGGACGTCCTCGCCGAACTGGCGGCCGCGCATAATCATCTGCTGGGGTTTGTGGGCGCGCTGGAATGGCAGACAGGCGGTGCCGTTCAGCTCGGTGACCATCTGGCGGCCGCGGATGCCCATGAGCTGCTGGGCACGGTGGACGCTCATCTGGCGCAAGTCGAGTGCAGTACGGACGCCTTCGGCCCGGAGCTTTGGCGCCAGCCGCCAGCCGACGCCCCAGATGTCCTGGACGGGCAAGCCAGCCAGATAGCGGTCGGTGCCTATCCCCTGTTCTGTGAGATCAAGGGAGCCTTCTAGTTCTGGCAGCTTTTTGGCGCGGTCGTTGGCGGCTTTGGCGAGGGTTTTGCTGGGGGCGACGCCGATGCTGACTGGTACGCCGACCTGCTTGAGAATGTTCGCTCGTACTTCCCGGCCCCAGGCCTGATAGCCGGTAATATTGAGTTCGCTGAGGTCCAGGAACGACTCATCCACACTATAAACCTCGATGGCCGGCGTGATGCTGGCCAGTAGATTAGTGATGCGTTCGGATATGTCACCGTAGAGCTCAAAGTTGGCGCTAAATGCCACTACGCCCTCGCGGCTGAACAGTTCGCGAAATTTGAAGTGCGGAGCACCCATAGGAATGCCAAGGTCTTTAGCTTCCTGGCTGCGCGACACGGCGCAGCCGTCGTTGCTGCTGAGTACGACCACTGGTCGGCCGTTCAGCTCGGGGCGGAACAGCCGCTCGCAGCTTACAAAGAAGTTGTTGCAGTCGATGAGTGCGTAAGTTGCATTCATGATAAGCGCGGGTGGTCGGCGCCGCCGAACGGGTGAATAATGGCGGTGATGGTACCCCAGATGCTCTGGCGTGTGGCGCGTTCGTACGGGCTTAAAGCGAACTCGCCGCTCGGCTGCCACCAGACGACCAGCTCGCGTTCGCGCGGGGCGAGCGCTCGGTCGATGACGGCGATATCACCGTCAAACACGCCCCAGCGTTGCCAGCTATGTCCACGAATGCGGAAGAAGTACGTACTGCTGGGGTGGCGCACCAGCAGCTTGTCAAGGCTGAGTGGTGAGCCGGTGCGTTCGGCAGCTGGGTTCGGGAAGCCTGCGTGCACGGCTACTGACGTACCGGTTTCGGTGCTGGCGGCGTAAGGTTCCGTTACCGGTTCCACAGCAAGTCTCCTTGCGCTCTAGCCTCGGGTGCTTCGTCGCAGTCGTCGGCCAAAAGCTCCCACGGGTCTTTGGCAGGTTCCACGGTAAGTTCAAACGGCGTGCGCAGTGCGACGGTTTTGGCGCTTGGGAAATAGTGGCGAATGAGCTGCATATCCTCCTGCAAGTACGCGCGGCGAGTCATTAGAATGCTCCTTTCGTGCCCAGTAGCAGCCAGTTGTCACCCTGTTGCTGTAGGCGGTACGTCAGACCGTCCGCCCCGCTCATGTCAAAGAGCCTTACGGCTTCGGCGCCACGCTGCACTAAGTAGCGCAGGCCGCTTTTGAACGTTACTTCGTGCCCGCTGTACTCGATTGCGCGCGGGAAGGTTTTCATAGCCTGCCCGGCAAAGTAAAAAGCATTCACACTGACTTCTTGATTGATAACGTTGGTCATACGACTTATCTCCTACAAACTTTAGAAATTTATGAAAAACCCGAGATGCCTCCAAGGAAGCGTCGGCGACGGAATTCTAAAGAGATTTCTGTAGTGTCGGTTGGCCGTCTACCGCCCGAAGCCCATATAAGAAATCTAAGTTTGTAGGAGGCGCACAGTGACCAAAGTGTGATTGCCTAAATATATGTAAACCTGTGAAGTAAAGGAGCTTTAAAAACGACCAGTCCTCACATGGCTATCCCTAACTATACGCTTTTGCTTGTCCCGCGCAATAGTCCTTTGGCGTAAAATTTGCCACGATTTTACAGGCTTTTGAGCTCGTAGATCCAGCCGGCCTGCCATTTCCAAGGAGTGGTCACGGTTTCCTTCAGCGGAACGTTGTTGAGCCAATGTTCGAGGCCGTATTGCGTGGCACGGTGGCCTATGATCAACACTGTTTGGCCGCTATGAAACTGTAGTAGATCCTGCAGAAAAGAGTGCATGCGTGCAGCAGTCTGCTCGTAGCTCTCGCCCCCTGGAAATGGTGTGACTATGCGCTGCGGCTTCTCGGCATCCACCTCCTCTTTCAGGTGCTGCGTGAGTTCACCGTAGTCGCACTCGCGCAAGCGCCAGTCCACGTGAAGTTTGTGAGGTTCAATGCCCTCCAATGCCAAAGTGGCCGTCTGGTAGGCACGCTCCAGGTCGGAAGCAAACACGGCGTCAAAATTGTTCAGCCTACGGCGCAGGCCGAGTTCTCTGGCCTGCTGTCGTCCAAGCTCTGAAAGCGCCACGTCGTTCCAGCCGGACGCCAGGTGCGCTTCATTGTCGGTCGTCGTGGCGTGAGGCTCGAAGACGATAGTGACCATACTATAGCCGGTTCTTGTCGACTGCCGGCCGGTGTCCAGGCCACCAGACTTTATAGCCGAGCAAGGCGGCCACGCTTGGTACCAATAGCGGTGCAATCATGAAGGCCGACAGGATGATACCGAAGGCGATGGAGAAACCCATTTGAGCCAGGAAACTCAGGCCGGCAAGCGATAGCGAACCGAACGTGCCGGCCAGGATCAAGCCAGCCGAGGCAACGGTGGTACTGCTGTGTTCGATAGTCAGGTCAGAGGCCTCACGCGGCTTCAGGCCGCTCCGAACCTCTTCGCGTAGGCGGGTCATGGTGAGGATGTTGTAGTCGGTGCCGACGGCCACGACAAAGATGTAGACCATAATGGGGAGGAAGAAGATCAGCCCGGGGTCGCCGATGATGTTCTGGTACAGGTACGTCGTGCCGCCCAGTGTAGCTGTGTAGCCAAGAGCAACGGCGATGAGCAAGTACAGTGGTGCCAGCGCGCTCCGCAGCAGCAGCGCCAGGATGACGAAGATGATGACGGCGGCGGCCGGCAGAATGACCGATAGGTCGCGGCTAACGGCTGAGCGGACATCCACGAACGCAGCGCTCTCACTGTTCACGTACACCTTTGTGCCGGCCGGCGCGGCGGCATGAGCCTTGGGCCGGAACGTGTTCTGTACAAAGTCGAGGGTGTTCGTGGCGTCGGGGTTGCCGGGCAGGAACACAGTGATCTGGGCCGTCTTGCCGTCTTTGGAGAACTCGGCTGGCCCGGCTGACGTTACGCTCTTGATGGCGTCAATTTTGCGCGTTGTGCTCGTTACTTGAGCTTGCGATAGTTTGCTGTTGTTCGTTGCGGTCAGGAAAATCTCCGTAGGAGAGATGGCACCGGCCGAGAACAGTTTGGATACGTCATTGTAGGCTTTAGCCGATTCGGTAGTCTGCGGCATTTGGCCCGTGAAGTCATAGTTGGTTTTGAGTTGGGGGTAGCCGGTGGCGAGCGCTATAAGTATCAGCAACGCGATACTAGCCACCAGACCCGGCCGCCGGGCCACGAAGCCACCGATTTTCTTGGTGCGGGTGGTCGACGGTTGCTTCTGCCAGTTTTTACTGGGCCAGAATATCTTGGGGCCGATTACGGCTACTACAGCCGGGATAAGCGTAAGCACGGCGACAAGCATGGTGAGTACACTGACAATCAGGCCTGGCGCCAGGTTTTTGAATATTCCGAAATCCGAAACACCAAGGGCACCAAAGGCTGCTGCCACGACGAGCGCGGCCGATAGAATGGCCTCCCCTGCCCGGCTCAGCGCAAAAGCAACGACGTCAAGCCCGCGTTCGCCGGCCCGCAGCCGTTCGCGGTAGCGGAACAGCAGGAACAGTATGTAGTCGGTGCCGATGCCAAAGAGCACCACCGTATACAAGATGCTCAGAGAATTGTCGATTTTGAAATCGAATGTTTTGGCTACGAGGGCGATGAGTGATTGTGAGAGCGTATACACCAACGTCACGGCCAGCACGGGCGCCAGCGCGGCAATGGGGCTGCGGAAAATAACGCCTGGCAGGATGATGACCAGCGCGAATGTAGCCATAGTAACGATTTTGAGCGCCTTGTTGGACTGGTCATTGCTGTCGGCGTTGATGGCGATATTGCCGGTCAAGCCAGCCTTGAGGTCGGTGCCGGCGACCAACGGCTTCACCTTGTTGCGTATGTTTTTAACGAAGTCAACATCTGCCTGGTCACCCTGTGCCTGGCCCTTCACGATGATCTGCACCATCTGAGCGGTGTCGTCTTTGGACACCGACTGAGACGATGTCTGTATGGCCTCGACTTTACTGAGTTTGGCGGCCTGCAGGTCGCTAGCCAGCTTTTGGACTGCCGTGTGGTCGGCCGGAGTGAGTTTGCCGCCGTCTTGGCGCTTGACGAGCAGGATTTCGGTGTCGTCTCTGGATTGCGGGAATGCTTTCTCGCCGATCTTCTGAGCCTGAACCGATTCATATTTACTTGGTAGGAAGCTGGTCTGGTCGCTGCTGGTGACTTCACTGAGCTTTGGTGCGAATAGCGCGATCACGACACTCACCACCACCCAAACGCCTATCACCCACCACCGGTTCCTGGTAATAAACTTGCCGAGTTGATTAAGCACTGATAGTTCCCTTCTTAAGCGTGAAAAATAGTTTACCACCTAAACTATATAAGACCCTCTGCCGGGGCGTCAATTCAGTTTGCTCAAGAATTCGACGAGCTCGCGCGGTGTGACCTCGGCCTTGACGATATAGCCATCCGCTTGGCGCTCAATATCCTGGCGAACTTCTTCGCGTTGCTCCAGGTTGGTGGTGATGACAATGCGGGCATGCAGTTTGGGGGTTTTACCGGAGTCGCGCAGGGCGCGCAGCACTTCGGTGCCCGTGAGGCTAGGGATCATCAGATCGAGCAGGATGATGTCGTACTTGTCGGACTGAGCGGCCTCCAGCCCCTTGACTCCGTCCAGCTCCACGTCTACGTCATAGCCCGCTTTGGTGAGTGCTCGTACGTACAACTCACTAATGAAGTGCTCGTCTTCTATGCAGAGGACTTTTTTAAGAGTAAGTGGCACGTTATCCATAGAACTATTCTACCATTACCCTAATCACGGTACATGGAGTGGTTCTTAATCCAGCCATGGGTGCTACGAGTGATGTCTTGACCGCCGCTGGCTTTGCGGGCTTCCTCTAGCTTGTCGTACGGCAGGACAGTAAAGCTGAATGTGCTGCCCTCACCCAACTTGCTCTGTACCCAGATATTACCGCCGTGGGCGTCTACAATTTCCTTGGCCAAATATAATCCCAGGCCCGTGCCGCCGACTTGGGCACGCGTTTGGTGGCTGCGGTAGAACTTCTCGAATAGGTGTGGCAGGATGGCGCTGTCGATGCCGGCCCCCTGATCGCGGACGCTGGTTTCGATCAACCCGTCTTTATTCAGGCTCACCTGTATCGTTACGGTGTTCCCGTCTTTACTGTATTTGATAGCGTTATCGAGTAGGTTCGCCAGCACCTCGTAGGCGCTGTAGCGGTCTGTGCCGGCCGGCGGCAGATCTTGGGCAACTTCCGCCTTGATAGTGATGCCGCGTATACTAGCGCGCAGTTGCATGTCGCCAACCACGGTGTTTACGATGTCGGCCCAGTTTTCTTGGTGTAGCTGCAGGGTCAGTTGATTATCCTCTATTTTGGCGACGTTCAATATGTTATCGACAAACGCTGTCAACGATTCAGCGCTGGCGTCCATCTGTTTCATAAATTTTTGTAGTTCGGGGTCGAGGTTCGGCCCGATCTCCTCGTCAAATACCTCGATGTAGCCGCGCAACAGTGTCAGCGGCGTGCGCAGCTCGTGTACGCTGAGTGCGATAAAGCTCAGGTCATCGTCGGTCCGACCGTAGGTGCCGCTATGGTCGAAGAGTACTAGGATGGTCTCGTAGCCGATCGGATTATCTTGATTGTAATGAGCGGCTAAGTCGAATTGTAAGTTGCCCTTGCCTTGCCCAGGCAGACCGATACGCACGCGCTCCCAGCTGTGATCGGCGGTAACAGCTTTACCCTTGGTAGCCTTAAGCCATTCATCCAGCGTGTCAGTGCTGGTGAAGGACAGATCCAGTGCGGTGAAGACGTTCTGACCCATTAGCTCAGTGACGGGCTTGCTTAGATATTTGCCAGCGGCGTCGTTGGCGAGCATTATTTTCTCCTCTTTGTTTAGTACGAGCAGAGGTACCGGCAGGCTGTTGGCCGCATATTCGGGATTGAGGGCCTCGGTGCGTTTGGCGTTACTCTGCTCGACGCCTTGCACAACACTGGCCAGCTGGTAGAGCTGGTTGATGAGGTTGGTAACGAACTCACGGCCCAGATGGAGCTGCTCGGGCTTGGGTGCGCCCATGTCGCTGGCCGTGCCCGGCGCAAGGTGCATGATGGCCTGCCAAATAAACTTTGTCGGCTGTGTAAGCGATTTGACGCTTAGCCACGGAATTACCCCAAGGGTTATAAGCGGTACGACAGTAATTGCGATGAGCGCCCACCAGCCAGTGAGCTTCACTACGCGGTCTACCACGTACCAATCAGTCAGTATAAGCGCGTTGTTTATAAAGATGACCAGGAAGAGTCTGGCCCGGAATTGCCGAATAAAGCTCTGGAAATATCCCATCCCGTTTACAGTTTAGCAGGCTTTGGCGGAAACGGCGGGTACGAAAAAGGCCCCCGCGGGTGCCTTTTTCGTTTGGATTAGTCTCCGGAAATGCTGTCGCCGCGCATAGTGCTATCCTTTATTGTTACGTTGCGGTCACTAGTATACGACAGGCTGCTGCTGTTTGGCTGGCGTTTAGCGCATTTAGTGACTGGCAGTGGCCGGTGGTGCGCCCGTATATTTCACTTGGGTGGCAGCGGAAACGGCACTGATCCAGGTTTGGCCGCGGTTGAGCGGAATGGCTATCCCTGTGGCGTCGGTGAAGGTTATTTGGCTGGCATTGTCATTTTTGTGCCACTGGCCGGCGGTGACGATGCCGTTTTGGAAGATATACGCTGTACCTGTGCCGAGCACATTGTAGTCGGAATAGTAGGCGCCGGAGGCATCGAGGGCGCCTCGGCTAAGCGGCACAACGATGGCAATGACGACCTTAGGTTCAAGCTGCTGGCCAGAATTGGCGTCGGTCTGCACGGCTCCACCCTCGCTGCGCTTGTAGGCATTAGCTGCGTTATCATAGTCGTAGTGCGGGTTGTAGGTGGCGCTGGATATGGCGAAGTCAATACTGTTGGCGGTCGGTTGGGCAGATGGTGTTTCTTTGACGGAGCGCGGGAAGCCGGTGAACATACTGCCAAAGCCTTTTTTATTTTCCAGGGCATTCAACGTGCCGATGCTGGTGTATACATTGTGCGGCGATGGGCGGGTGGAGACGCGGTGATAGTAGTCACCGTTGTAAAACTGGTTCATGTCTTTTGCGTGCCAGGCGGTAATGTCGCTCAGTGCGTCCGGGCTGCCGCCGACGTGCGCGTAAGCGGCGTCGAAACCTAGTGCCCACTGCACGTAATATGGCCGGGCGCTGCGAACTGGGCCGATGTTATTCGGCGCAGTGTCCTGGTAGAGCGCCATAAAGCGGGTGACGCCGCCCTCGGCCTGAGCTTCGAACACCACCCCGGCGTCAGCCAGACCGCTTTGCGGACGGGCATCGATACTGTTTTCAATCATGACGGCGGTGACCGGTTTTTTGTTCAAATTTGGGTCGGTGATTTGCAGGCCGCTCAGGGTGCTGTAGATGGGCATCGGAGGTATCATCTTTTTAACAACGGACTTTTTAGGCGCTGGCGCGGGCTGCTTGTGATGAAGGAAGTGCCAGGCGGCAAATCCACCGCCCGCCAGGATAAGCACGGCCACGGCGCTTGTGATAATCCACTGTTTGCGTCCTTGCGGCCGCCAGTGGTGCCAGCGCCTTTTGGACGTTTCTGTTGCCGGAGTGCCGGGTGGGGTTGTGATCGCGGGATCATCTTTGGCCGCTTCGGCTGCGACTTCTTCGGGCGTCTTGAAGCTCGGTTCTTCGCGCTGTGCCAGCTCGACAACTGAAGGCCTCTCCGGTTTTCGGAGTGGCTCTATGGTTTTTTGTTTTGGGCGCGGCCGCTTGGGCACCACCACGTCTTGCAGCATGCTTACGATTATAGCAGGTATAATTACTAGTAATTACTATATAATTATGCTATAATATATGCTATGTAGCACCCGCTGCAGATAGTTCCTTTAGGCTAGTCGAGATTAGGGAGACCCCCCATGTTCCTATACGTGTACATCGCTCTGGTGGCGCTGATCCTGCTCCCTGTGGAGTGGGGCCCCATTGCTCGCGCAATCAAGGCTGAGCGGATTTACCCCCTGCTCCAGCTAATCCTCTTCCCCATTCTGGGGACCTGGGTTGGGTTGCAGATCGCCGCCTGGAACTGGGCCAGCCTCGCGACTCTGTCGCAGATGGACCCCGCTTGGTTGCGATACCCCCTCTTCATTCTGGTCCTGCTGATCATGCTCTGCGGCATCTTTGTCGCGGCTGCGATGATGCGGTCCAAGAAGCGTGGTGTCCGTTGGGTTGCGATGGCCTTGTTCTTCCTGGACGCACTTCTGTGGGGGTGGCTCATTTACCACCACGCCGAGGCGAATGCCATGATGACGCCCAACTTCCAAGGGTGACCGACGGCGGGTGCTGCTCCGTGGATCTGCTTGGCAGGGTGAGAAAGCGTTCTTGCGTGGCTTCAAGCTAACGCGAAAAGAACCCTCTATCTCCCCCTGTCAAGCATCCACTCCTCCAAGAGGTTTATCGTAAGCCTATCTTCCTCATAGGTTTACAAGTAGGCCTCGAGGTTGCTTATGCGCTATAGTGCGTTCAAAGCCTGCTCGATGCGGCGGAAGGCGGTTTCGCGGCCGAGGACGTTTAACGTCTCGGCAAGGCTGGGGCTGAATGGCGCCTGGGTGGTCGCAACGCGCACCAGGCTGAATAGTATGCCGGGTTTTTGGCCGGTAGTCTCAAGGAGCGCGTTGAGCCGGTCGGTCAGGTCCGGCACGGTGAAATCACTCTGTGCCAGGCTGGCCTGGGCCTGCTTGAGTAGGCTTTTGAGCTCGCTACGCTCGAATTTTTTGAGCTGTTTGTTGTCGTCTATAAGTTCCATGTTGACTGGCAGATCTTTGAAGAAGAAGTCAGTAAGTTCCGGGATCTCTTTGAAGTATTTCAGGCGCTCCTGGATGAGGCCGAGCACTGCCCGGCGATAATCCTCATCGTATTTTTCGGCATCTTTCGGCCAAAACCCCTTGCTGCGTGCATAAAGCTCATCGAGGTTCAGGCTGCGGATCCAGTGGCCATTCATCCACAGCAGGCGGTTTTCGTCGAAGCGGGCGCCGCTGCGCTGGACGCGTTCTAGACTGAATTTCTGGATGAGCTCGTCGCGGGTAAAAATCTCCTGTTCGGTGCCGTCGTTCCAGCCCAAAGACGCGATGAAGTTTAGCATGGCTTCCGTGAGGAATCCGTCGCGGAAGTAATCCAGCACGTCTTTGGCGCCGTCCCGCTTGCTCAATTTCTTTTTGCCGTCCGGGCCAAGGATGTGCGGCACGGTAGCAAACGCTGGGTGCTCAAACTCGAGTGCTTCGTATAGGTTGAGGTAGTTTGGTTGGCTGGCGATGAACTCCTGGCCGCGGATGATGTGACTAATCTGCATTTCGTGGTCGTCGATGAGGTGGGCGAAGTTGTAAGTCGGAAAACCGTCGGATTTTATGAGGACGAAGTCATCGATCGCTTCAGCCCCGGCGTGCAGGTCGCCCATGACAGCGTCGTGCCATCGGTAATCCTTTGGTTCGCTCTTAAAACGGAGCGGTGTCTTGCCGTCCCACTTCGGCGGATTTTCGGGCCTGTGGTTGCGATATAGGAACGGTTTTTGGATGGCCTGAGCCTCTTCACGGAACTTCTGAACCTCTTCGGGCGTGTAGGGATCAGCGTAGGCGCGACCAGCGTCGATTAAAACCTGTGCCCATTCCTGATACTTGGCGAGTCGCTCAGTCTGGCGATACGGGCCGTAGACGCCACCGATGTCCGGGCCTTCGTCGTAATCGAGGCCGAGTGTCCGAAGGCTTTCGATAATATGGGCTTCTGCGCCCTGCACCTCCCTGGCTCTGTCGGTGTCTTCGAGGCGTAGCACAAACTGGCCGCCGCTCTGGCGCGCGACCAACCACGCAAACAGCGCGGTACGGATACCGCCGACATGCAGATAGCCGGTCGGGCTGGGTGCGAAACGGGTTCGGGCGGGTTTCATCACAGAACATTATAGAGGTAGATTGACATAAAATCTATATAGTTTTATAACATTGTTTATCTGGCAAGGGTATGTTACCACCAACTGGGGAAGGTAGCTTGAGCGGACGGCCCAAGTAGAATCATAGCTTGAGATAAGCCGCAGCGCCCCACGGGTGTATGAGAGCTAGTTTAAGGAAGGTTGGATCTACCAACAATAATTTTTTATTTTCTCACTTTTTCTCTCACCCGGCTGCTCTACAAGTGTGTGCTTGTACTGACGAGCTTCAAAAGAGCGAGAGCAGCTTAGATGTGCTGAACGATGGTTTTAACCTGCTGGTCGCTGATAGCTGTGTTGCCGCTGAGAGTGTACCACTTGCCATTCGATATCCAGGTGGCGCTGGTATTGCTGAAGCGATAGACCATAATATTGCCAGCCAGCACTGTCTGGTAAGCCGGGGTGCCGCTGGCGTCGGTGGAGCCAATGGTTTCGACGAGCTCGGCGTCGCTCAGATTGGTATTCGTCTGGGTGAGTTGGAATGTGCCAGCCGCTCCCTCGAATCCGAACGTGAGACGACTATCCCCAGCCTGGGCACCAGTGTATGTTAGTCCGGTGGTAGCGAGATTCGGCAGGCTGCTGCTGACGCCCGAGCGGACGCTGGCTACTTTAAGCTGTAGGGCTGGACTGTTTTGGTATGCTACGAAAGCGGCCGCAATAACCAACACGAGCGAGCCGGCCGCCATACTGGCGACGTGCAAACGAGCGCGTTTTTTGTATGCGGCGGCATGCGGACGGAGGTCTGAGTAATTGTTAGCATTAGTAATAGCTTGCTCAAACATGTCCGGCTTGTTGTTAGGCTGGGGTGGTGGCGGGACCGGTGCTCCACCGCTGCCTGGTGCTGGAGCCGGGGGCTCCGGTGTTGGTAACGGCTGGACCGCGACTGGCACAAATGTCGGCACCAAGCTGGATTGTCGGCCGTGGCGCGTAATGAGCGGGCTTTGGTGAGTGCTTTGAGCGCGCGCCAGGCGCTCAGGATCTATGTTGGCTACCGGTGTCTTGAGTGCAATCGCGCTTGGTACCTGGGGCTGTAGTGCGTGCTTGGGCCTCAGTGCGTTATGCGTGGTGAGTTGCGGCGAGGGTACGGCCTCACGGCGCAATGTACGGCTGTGCTGTGGGGCACGGTGATGAACATGGTTGGGCTGCTGCCCGTGGCGGACTTCCAGTGTCTGTGAACGGGCATCGGTATGACTGACGGCTATGTTGCGCGATTTGGCGGATTGGGGTGTGTGAGCACGTGTGTGGTTGACAGCGCGTGCGGCTACGGGGTGCTTGGGTCTCGCGGCGGACTTGATGGCGAGTACGTCGTGCATCGTCGGTGCGGTGCCAGGCGCTGCTGGTGCCTGGATGGGTAATTGCTCAATACTGTCATCAATGGGCTGTGGTGTAGCTGCTCGTGGCGTAGTCGTAGTCCGCGCACGAAAGAAGCCGTCGATGTTGCGCCCGCCCGAACGCACCAGAGGTGCCGAAGACGGCCCAAGCACGGCGCCTGTCAGTGCGTCGTAGCGCTTGCCGTTCACTTCGATTGTTGCGGTGTTTTCCATACCCTCTGTTTTAGCCCACTGTGTTTGGTGGCATTGTACCGCTTATACGTCTCTAAACGCAAGCACAATGATGTTATTGATGAACTCCAAGGTCGTTCGTTCTATAATTAGAGGCAATGGATTTTCTAGATCCGAATTACGAACGACGCAGTCAGTTACGGCTACTGGTTGGCTATTGCCTAATAACGCTGGTTATCGTTATTGTCACGCGATTCTTGCTGCTGAGTTCGATCGGGTATGGCGTAAACAGCAAAGGCCAGATTACGCGCAGTGGCCTGGTATTTATATCGAGCCAACCCAGCGGCGCCACCCTCTCGCTCAACGGCGTCTTGTATGCTTCGCAAACCAATACACGGGTGAGTGCCTTGGCCGGTAGCTACACAATGCAGCTTTCACGCTCTGGCTACCGTGACTGGACACGGCCGATTTACATTGCGGGCGGCGACGTGCAGCATTTTGACTACCCCTTCCTTCTCCCAAACAAGCTTCAGACTACTCCTGCTGCAGACCTGAATGCCACCCCCCGGTTGTTTACTCAAAGCCCTGACCACCGCTGGTTGCTTATAGATCACCCCGATTCGGCGGCCACATTTACGCTCTATGACCTCAAAGCCCCCAAGCAGCCCGTATCGAGTGACCTTACCCTGCCCGCCGGCAGCTTTACGCCGGGCGACGGTCCACAGGAGTGGGCGCTTGAAGAATGGGCAAGCGATAGCCGTCACGTCGTCCTACTGCACACATACACTTTTAAGGGTGCGACCAGCCACGAGTACGTGCTGGTCGACCGTGCCTCGCCGACTGATTCGGTGGATCTGACGACCACGCTTAAACTCACGCAGGATCAGTCTCTGACTCTATTTAATAACCGGATCAGCCAATACTATGTGTACGATTCTAGCAGCCAAAGCCTGCAGCGTATCAACGCCAGCGACGGCTCTCTGGTAAGCATTCTGCAGCACGTGTTGGCCTACAAGACCTATGCCGACAAGCAAATTTTGTACGTGACTGACCAGCCGCAGGGCCAAAAGGTGCCTGCTGGTCAGGTCAGCGTAGTGCTGCAAGACGGCCAGCAAAGCTATACTTTGCGCACATTGCCAACGGCTCCTTCGTATACGCTGAGTCTTGCACAATACGATGGCGACTGGTATGTAGCGGTTGGCGCTAGCAACGACTCGGCAGTGTACGTATACAAAAATCCGCAGAACCAGCTCACGGCGAATGACAACGGCTACCCCGCCCCGTGGCGCCGCATGGCCATAACTAGCCCGACGTATGTGTCATTTAGTAGTAACACGCAGTTTTTGGTGGCCGAAAGCGGCCAGAATTTTGTCGTCTACGACTTGGAGAACGTCGACCAGTATCGCTACACGGCGAAGTCGCCTCTGGATCCGCCCCAATTGCACGCCACCTGGATGGACGGTGATCGGCTGATGTACATCAGCGGCGGCAAGCTGGTGGTATTTGATTACGACAACCGTAACCGCCAGACCCTTATGTCTGCGCTGTCCACTTTTACACCAGTGTTTGACGGTGGTTATACACATGTATTCGCCATAGCGCCGAGCGCTAGGAATGCTTCGGCGGCTACATTTTCGAGTACGTGGTTACTCGCTCCGGCCGACCAGTAGGTAGGAATATACGCGGCCTTTTCATGGCCTGTTATTTCCAGAACTCAGCCCAGTTGACGAACTGGCTCCAGAGCGTGGGGCCGTTGCTGGCGATTTCGGTGGGTTGGCCGCTGACGGCCGGTGCCGCCCCGGCAGTATTACCACTAATGGCTGGGCTGATCTGCTCGCCCCACACGACTAAACGGTTGGTGCTAATACCCGGCGGGTCGCAGGTGATAAGTTCGGCCGTGGCCTGTTTGCCACGGGTATCGTTTATTACCCCCACATCGGTCGGTGGCACTACTTCGCGGTCAAATACCCGGTAGGCGTACGTTTTGCCGTTATAGGTGATGTAAAACAGGTCGCCAGTGGTCAGGTTATGGAGCAGCGTAAACGCGAACTTGTACTTGCCGTTATTAAAAATGTTGCCGCTACTGTGGCCAAAGTACGCTGCGTTGCCATTCTGCCCTGGGAGAACCGTATTAGGGTAGTGAATAACGCCACTTTTCAGGTCGTTTTCGATGACATTTTCGTCGTAGGTGTTCAGTGTGAAGTCGATGGGGATTTGTACGTTTATTTTAGGGACGGTGACATTGGGCGGCGTGTCAGCCGAGGCGGTCGCTGTGCCTGTCAAGATGATGGGCGTGCTGCTTACGTTGCGGCTGGGTTGTATAAACGGGGCGATGATGTAGTTATTGAAAAAGGTGAACAGAAATATCGCCAGCGTGGAGGTGCCGACTGCCAGCCCGAACATGAGCGACTGCAAATGGTGCTTCATGGTCAGTCGGCCGCCTCCGGTTACGCGGCTGGAGATTTTCTGCTTGAGCTGACGCGTGGCGGCTTTGTCGCCTGCTTTGACGGGCTTGCGAGCGGGTGCAGTTGGTAGGTGGTTGGCCACGATGACGCCACTGGCGGTGGTAACAGGTTGCGGAGAGACCATGGGTGTTGTCGGCTGGTTGGTTTCTTCCCGTTTACGGCTTAGGATTGCCTGCTGTTTTTGGAACAGCTTTTGGTACGGCGTGTGCTGCTGTGCAGCGTAAAACTCCTGCCAAACTTCTTGCTTCTCGGTGTCGGGCAGCTGGCTGTAATAGTCGTGCCATGCGGTCTGAACCTCGGCCAGGCTTTTACCTGAGCGGCTGAGATCCACCATAAACTGCTGATGTTTGCTTAAGGGTTTGACATCTTGCGTTTCAGCCAGTTCTTCGCTGGCACTTGGTTCGTCAGTGAGGGCACGGGCGACTTTGGCACGGATGAGTTCCACCGCTGGGTTGGCGGGCTGGTCGTCGGCTGTCGGGATTAAGGGGTTGTTGCTCATAGGTTGGTGACCCGAGCGGAAGCCGAGGCCGCCCACTCGCGTTTCTCGTCCCAGTATAGTACAATACACCTCTGATAACTACGGTTAGCCAGCTAACAGTAGCAACGGGCGAGTGGCGGAATTGGTAGACGCGCTAGACTCAAAATCTTGTTGGAGTAATCCAGTGAGGGTTCAAGTCCCTCCTCGCCCACCACGTGCTTGAACAGCAACGCGGTTAGTACAAATAGTAAGTAATACGGCCTAATCACAGCCTACATATCGGGCTGTTTTTCATTGGCATGCCTATAAGAACAGCAGAAGCAACATTAATTTGCCAGCGCCGAACACCCGAGGCGAGCGAAAGCATTGCTCCGGGGCTTGATAGTGATGGTGTCTACGATCTGGAGTGGGATCACGAAGTGGTTGGCCTCGTCATGCCTTGGGGCGGTCAGTTGCGGTGGCGAACTTTCCTTCCAAACACAAGTAGGTACTACCGTGAGACGGTTACGCGGCAACTGCGGTGGCCGGCTCATATGCTCGGCCGGCTGGCGGCCTATTGTACCGAGACCTACCAGGGAGAGGCGTATGAACTATATTGCGGTGGTGGGCAGAGAGTAAGCTTTGAGCCGCAGGCTGGCCTACGGTGGAATTGCCACCAGTTTGCTTCCCGGATGCGGCCTGATCTGTCCTGGCGCCTTAAGGAATCTCTAGGTTACCCTGCTCTGAACATTGGTATGAGTCCACTCCTAGACGCGGCGCAAGTAATTGCTTCGGACATGACTAAAAACACTGTTCCTTACGGAATTGCCATTGAAAAAATGCTAACAGATCGTGTAGAAGTGCATAGTTTTATCGGCACCAACCTGCCGGGTCAGTCGTTAAGTGTTGTTGGCGGGCTGCGGCCGCTCTGCCTAACTCCTAATCGCGAGCTATCCCGCAAGTACGCGGGCGACATCCACCCGTTTGCTTGGGAAAATCAGGATACTGCTGTTCGCTGGAATAACCTTGTCGAAATGATAGTTTGGCAGGCAGCGTTCGACGCTACTAATTCAGGTGAACCTACTGATTGACCGCAGTGGTTAGGGCCTCGAATAACTTGGTGGGGTTTTGTAGCCACCAGACGCTGGCGCGGGTGGCAGTGGCTAGGCGCCAAACGGGCTCATTGGTTCCATGTGGCGTGGTGCTTACCTGGCCGCTGGTGGCCACAACATACTGATCTTGGTGTCGGGTAACAATAGCAAGTGGGAAGCGTTTGGTAAATTCGTGGAGATTATCTACAAGCTGGACCAGCCCCATATCAGTTGTGATAGCGCGGGGAAAATGGGCTGCGTTGCCTAGTTGCCGCAGTTGGCCGATGGCTATAACAAGCAGTGTGTCCTTCCGCTGTAAAATAGACAACGGTTGCTGAACCAGTACGTCTGCCGCATCTTTGGTCAGTGTGACTCTCCCGTCGTACTTACCCAGGAAGCTCTCTATCAAAACAGTAGTCTCACTGTTGCGGCCGAGATCACCGGCTAGCAATACTCCGTCGGCTCCGACAGACAAATCGAGCATAGGCGCCAGTGCGCTTTGGGCGAAACTGCCGCTGGGCGTGCTCGGCGCGAATTCGGCTTCGGGAAAGATGTCGCTCACCACCTTTTGCATACTATTCGGGAGTAAGACGCTGGCTGTGCCAATACCTGCCTCCAGCGCGTCGCCGTAGGCGTTGGCGGGCGCTTTGAACTCATAGCCGTTGCCGCCGATTATCAACAATTTGCCAGCCTGCTGTCGCGTTTCCGGCTGGCTCCACTCCAGCTCCGGAAATAGCGGTTTATCGCCCTGCTTGGCCCAATAACTCGTGTCCATGCCTTAATTGTAGCAGGGCTATAGCGTGGTAACTTCGTGGAATTCGCTTTCGCGTATGCGGTCGTTGTCTACCACCACCTTCCCTTTGAAGCGTTTACCGGCGAGCAGGAGCGGTAGCCAGAACTTGTCGTCGGGCCACATGGCGTCGTATGGGATTTGGCTTTCGGCAAACCACTGCGGGCGCATCTCTTCGCTTTCGCTCGGCTCGCTATCCCACTCGGTGGCGGTGTAGATGTGGCAATAGTGTTCAACGTCCGGTAGGTCGAAGAAGTGGAGCTCACCTACCTTTTGTAAGTTACGTGGCGTGACGCCGACTTCTTCTTGACATTCGCGTACGGCAGCCTGCTTGTACGTCTCCCCGGTTTCTACTTTGCCGCCGGGGCCGTTCCATTTGCCCGCGCCAAACCGCACCTTTTTCATGGCCAGCAGCACTTCACCGTCCCGGCGCAAGAAAACGAGCGTAACGTGCTTCATACCACTTTCCCTTTGCGGGATTCGGCTTTAAGTTTCCGGTAGGCTTCTGAGTTCGGTTGGCTATCGGGATTGAATATGGTCGTAGGGTACTTCTGCTTGGTACGTTCGAGTTTGTCAAAGAAAGCCGCGGCGACATCGATATCGAGCGCTATCGCGAGCTGAACGAGGTAGGTCAATACATCGGCCAGCTCGTCGGTGATGCCTTGGCGATTGGCGGCGACGTCAACAAGACTGCTCCACTGGAAGTACTCGAGCAGTTCGGCGGCTTCAATAGTAACCGAAGTGGCTAGGTCGCGCGGCTCGGGCTTACTCCAGCCGCGTTCGGCCTGGTACGCCGTAAGGGCAGATTTTATCTGTTCCAGCGTGGTGCTTGTATCCATGGCTCGCGGTACTTTTTTCATACTGTCGTCTCCTGTACTGTCTTGAGCATCGCCTGGGCTAAGGTGTGGGCCTGGGTACGGGGACCGTTACCTTCGGCAAGGGCGATAACCGCTTGGGCAGCTATTACTGGCCGGTTGTCAGTGTTGACGATCCAATAGTGATCTGAGGCTGTTTGGTTGAGTGACCACTTAATACTCTCGATGGCTTCGCTGCGGCGGGCGGCCCGCTGTGGATGGCCGGCTGGAAAGCGTTCGTTAAAGCGGCGGAGCCAGGCTGCGGGATCAGTTGCAACGGAAATAACCAGTGTATGGCTAAAACCGAGCTGCTGGAATTGGTCGACGGCGCTCGAAAAGACGTCGGCCAGGTTGAACTCGCCGGCGTAATCCGTGGGGCTGCTGCCATAGAGCAGATGAGCGTGCTGGTTGACGGCGTACTGTACGACGCGGCGCTTGGCGATGTCGGCCAGGATGGGCTGCAGGCCTTCGTCGGTATTTTGGTAGTATGTATAGTTCTGGTCGCTCGGGCGCGGGTCGCGGCTAGTGAAGGTGCCGACTACTTTGAAGCGCTCATCGGCTTTCGTAACCGCTTCCATAACGGTGCTTTTGCCGGCACAGGTCGGTCCGACAAGCATCAGAATGGTTTTGCCGGCCAGCTGCGCAGCTATTGCCTCGCTCGGCCGATAGCTATTTTGAATAGCGTACAATCTGTCGAGTTCTGCGAGTGTGGCGGGCGAAAGTGTCATAGGTCCTCTGTTAGAGATTGTATCAGCTCCACGTAGCGCTGGGGATTATCCCAGCAGTCGTCGTGCTCGCCGGGGAGCGAGATAAATGTGCGCGGGCCTCTGAACGACAGCTTAAGGATATGCGGCGAGCAATAGACGTCGTGGCGGTTGCGTACGATGACTTGGTGCTGGCTACTGTTCCAGGGATTGTCTGGGCTGAGGCTTACGGCCATGCGCCAGCCTGCTTTGAATTTACGCGCGTAGCGGAAATAACAGGTCCACTTATGCGCCCAGTGCTTTAGTCGGCGCTGCCTACGGTAGAGTCGGAACTCGCGCCAGATCTTGATAGCCGTGCAGACGAGCCATGGGCGACCTGGCCAATAGGGCACGCCGACCATAGTTATCAGCTGTGCATGGGTTTTCGACGGCACCAGTAGACAGCCGCCGGAATGAGCGAAAATAATGTCGGCAGTCACTGGGTCGCGTACTATGTCGAACCCCGCCCGCTGGCATGCTGCCACGAACTGTCGGCCTGTAGCCGGGCCTTCGTTCAGGCCGTATAAAATACAGACGCTCTGGCTCATACGTCGAGCGTGACGCTCACCGGGCAGTGGTCAGAACCCGTGACTTTGGGGTGAATGTCTGCATTTCTTACTTTAGTTTTTAAGCTTTCCGAAACCAAAAAGTAATCGATGCGCCAACCAACGTTGCGGGCGCGGGCATTGGCGAAATGGCTCCACCAGCTGTAGTAGCCGTTGCCCTGCTTGAACAGGCGAAAAGTGTCAATGAACCCGGCCTGCTCCAGGGCGTCAAACCCGGCTCGCTCTTCGTCGGTAAAGCCGCGTTTGCCACGGTTGGGCTTAGGGTTGGCCAGATCGTCTTCGGTATGAGCAACGTTTAAATCGCCGCAAAGTACCACCGGCTTGCTTTCTTCCAGACGCTTGCAATAGGCCAGAAAAGCCGGATCCCAGTGTTCGTGCCGCACTTTCAGCCGGCTTAAGTCGTCCTTGACGTTCACGGTATAGACGTTTACGAGCCAGAAGCCGTCGAACTCGGCGGCGATGACCCTGCCCTCTTTGTTGGCGTCGCCGTAGGTGTCCTCGCCCTGGACCTTGTATTGGCTGATGAGGTCCTCGGGAAAGCCGTTCACGACTTGCAGCGGTTCGAGTTTGGTCAGTATGGCGGTGCCGCTGTAGCCGGGCTTTTCGGCGGCGAACCAGATAACGCGGTAGCCGTCAGGCGCGAGCTCGGCCTGTTCCTTGCGAGCCTTGACTTCCTGCAGGCATAGAATATCGGGTTGCTCGGCGTCCAAAAACGGCTGCAGCGCGTTCTTTTTGACGACCGCACGGATCCCGTTGACATTCCACGAGTAGATTTTCACCATTGCCACAGTATAGTCGCTTGGTATACTAGGGGGCAATGGCGTACAAACGAGTGCTACTCAAACTTTCAGGTGAGCAGCTGGCCGGCAAATATGACTTCGGTGTGGACCCGGAGATCGCCGCCTTTCTGGCAGAAGAAATTAAAAAGGCCGTGGCTGGTGGCTGCCAGTTGGCGTTAGTGGTAGGCGGCGGTAACATGGTGCGCGGCGCGGAGGTGGCCGGACATGGCATCCGCCGCGTGACGGCCGACCAGATGGGTATGCTGAGCGGGCTTATTAACTGTATGGCGCTGACGGATATTTTTGAAGCACACGGGCTCAGCACGCGCTGCATGAGCAACGTGTTCGCCGAGCAGGTAGCCGAGGATTACTCCTACCGGCGGGCCGAGAAACATTTGCAAAAGGACCGCGTGGTGATACTTGCCGGCGGCATTGCCCGGCCGTACTTTACGCACGACACGGCAGCAGTGAGTTTTGGTCTGGAGCTAGGCTGCGAAGTTGTGCTCAAGGCCACTAAAGTGGACGGTGTGTACGACAAAGACCCCGCCAAGTTCGACGACGCTACCCTACTCCCTACTATGAGCTTAGAAGAAGCGGTAACTAACGGCGCAGTTGCGGTGATGGACAAAGCAGCACTCGGTCTTGCTATGGAACAGAAGCAGCCGATCACGGTGTTTAATCCAATGGTCGAGGGCAATATTGCCCGTGTCGTTTCCGGCGAAGCCATCGGCACGAAAATAAGCTAAATACTTAAATCGCCGGCATCGAGGGTGATGTGGTCGCCGGGGTTGGCCTCTTTGCGTAAAATTTTGCTGGCCACGGTGTTTTCTACGGCCTTTTGTAAGGCTCGGCGCATTGGGCGGGCCCCAAGGCGTGGATCATTGCCGACTTCTACAATGCGTGTGATAGCGGCATCGGTGAGTTCAACCGTAATATTTTGAGCGCTCAGCGTTTTGTTAACTTCGCCGAGCATCAGGCGTACCACTTGGGCCAGTTCGTCAGGTGTGAGCGGGCGGAACAGCACCACTTCGTCGAACCGGTTGATGAGCTCAGGCTTGAACTGGCCGCTGTTGATGAGTTCATTGGTAAGTTGGCTTTCGAACTGCTCCAGCTCCTCGCCTTTTTCAATGTGCGCCCGGATGCTGCCAGCACCGGCGTTGCTGGTGGTGATGACAATAGCGTCCTTGAATGATACGGTGCGGCCGCCGGTGTCAGTCAGCATGCCTTCGTCGAGCATCTGCAGCAACAGGTTGAGGATATTCGGGTGAGCCTTTTCGATTTCATCGAGCAGCACCACGCTGAACGGCTGCCGGCGGACGGACATTATGAGGCTCTTTGCTTCGTGCTGGCCGTCACTCAAAATACGTGCTACGTCAGTATCTTGCTGGTATTCGCTCATATCGAGTCGGATCATGTTAGTCTCCGCTCCAAAGTAGGTGGCGGCAATGGCTTTAGCAAGCTCGGTTTTGCCGACACCGGTGGGGCCAAGGAACAAAAAGCTGCCGATGGGCCGTTTGGAGTTGGACACTCCCGCCCTGGCCCGGCGTAGCGCGTCGGACACCACGGCGACGGCGCGGCTTTGGTTGATCATACGCTCATGGATGCGGTCCTCCAGGTGCAGTAGCTGGTCGGTCTCGAGCGGCGCTGCCGAGCCGGCCTTCACGCCGCGGGTCTGCTCGATGGCGGCGTCAACACTGGCGGCAGTGACAATCCCCTGGTCACTATGCGTCAGCGATTGCTCCAGCAGGCGGATGGCTTTGCCTGGGTAGGCCATGTCGGTTTCATATCGTCCGCTTAAGGTGTAGGCGGCCTTGATGGCTTCGTACAAAACGAGTACCTTGTGGCGATTCTCAAATCCGCCAGCGGTGTCGGCTACAACTTCGAGCACTTGAGCTTCGGGCGGTTCGTGGATAACTACTGGTGTCAGCAAACCAGCAAGGGCCGGATTGGTGGCACGCAGACTCTCGTAATCGTGCGGCGTGATGGCAAAAATCATCTGCAGCGCGCGGCTCTGCACGATGGGCAACAAAATCTGGGTGGCGTCGAAACTGCCGGGCCCACTGTGGAAGAAGAGCTGGGCGTCGTCAAAAAATAGGATGATATTACCGGCGTGGTGCGCCTCATTGAAGAGTGTGTTTAGGATGTATTCCAGCTCTCCCGGCTGGTGTGCCACCGACAAGATTGCCGAGGCATTGAGCTCAACGATTTGTTTATGCTGCAGAGCTTTGTCTTGTGCTTCGGCTAGCACGTCCTGCGCGAGTGCGTAGGCATGGCTGGTCTTACCAATGCCGTCGGGACCTACGAGCACTAATGCACCGGCGCCTTGGCTAAAGGCGGCTTTCATATCGTGTACGCCAGGTCCTTCCACTAGCGTACCGAAATTGGCCCCGTGTCGCTCGATGGCATTTGACAAGTTGTGGCCGAACCGGTTGAGCTGCGGCGTGAAGCCGCTGGCCCAGTCGCGGCCGATGCCGCCGAAATTGTCGGGCAGACGGTGTATTCCGACGTATACTCGGTCAAACCAGTCGGTTACCGCTTGCAAGTCGGCTGGCGTGAGCTTGGCACGCGTGAGCATGTCGGCAGCGACGGGAGAGCCCTGCAGTAACGCGGCAGCGAGGTGGCCGATTTCTATGGTGCGACAGCCGTAGTTATCGGCAATTTGGGTAGCCCGCTGCAGGACACCCGATAACGCGGCCGGGTCTTCGCTAAAGCAGCCTTGTAATTTGTCCGCTATTAACGCCAAGTGGTTAGTGATAAACAGTGACTGTCCGTTGGGACTGATTATCTCCCAGAGCGCATGGGGTGAATAATCCACTCCCGGCTTGAGCAGCGCCAAGACATCAGAGCTCAAGCGGCCCATAAGCGAATTGTCGTTGGGCGGTACCTCCTTGAGGTAGTACCGCCACCACACTGCTGGCATTAGCAGTAACAGGCCAATTCCAGCCAGGCTGTACCCGAGTCTTATCCTTACGACGGCTAGTCCGGCGCCAGCTGCCACACAGAGAACGGCTGCCAGCATTAGTATTAGCCAGCCACCTTTGCCGATTTGATATCCGAGCCGGGCATTGCGAGCTCGAGGTGCGCTCAGTTTAATTGTTGTATTCACTACAACAACCCTTTTACGATGAGCGCTATAGCCACCAGCGGCAGTAATGGCCATAGGATGAGTTCGGTGAGGCCAAGCAGCGACAGTCCTACAAATGATAAAGTAGCAGCCAGCAGCACGATAAACCGTACTACAAAGCCCACACAGCGGCTGACGAGATTGTCGCCCCAGGCTCGCAGCTTAGCATCCAGGCTGGCGCCCGGGTATGTGATAATGCGCTTCCAGGGTGAAAATAATGTGTTCAGCAGGATTTTGATGGAGAACGCTTCGGCCAGCCTGCTTAAGCGCCGCTGGGTGGCGGCGAGCACCCCGAACCACCCACTGCCATACCACCAACTGAAGAGGTCAAGCATAAACATCGCTGCCGGTATTGTACCATCTGGCGCCTCTTACTATAAGTAGTGTGGCAAGTAGTATAATCTGCCAGGTGCGCAGAGTTAGAGTGGCATTCGATACGCACCCAGATGAATTGCACTATCGGGGGCTTGCGAGTTCATTAATCCGTGAGCGGATACCTGGTGTTTAGCCCGGCACTGTGAATGTCCAGGGCCGGGTTAACGGTACGCGCTTGACGAGCGACGGCGATAATATGAGTCATACGATTCCAGGAGACTTTCACGGAAAGAGCTATGGGCTGCAGCGCTCAAGCATGGTAGCCCTAGCCAATCGGGGATACTGGGCTGTCGCCGACCTGCACGGCATTAATGCATATGGTAAGGACACCATGTGGCTTGGCGACAGGCCGGTCAGTAGGCGGCTGCTTGGCTTCTTCAGCTTGCTGAATGATTACCGATATTGTCATTGCACCCATTAATTCTATTGCTCAACATACACGCAACGGCTTTTGTGTGGAAATAGGCATGAACAGCGAGCGGCAATCTATTCCGTACCTTCGAAATGCGTTTGATAATTTAGCAAATGGAGCGCTACCTGTCGCCAAAGGTACGGATTTTAAATGGTATGGTTTGCTCGGAATTCTCAAGGCTGATCCTACCGATCCCGGCCTACTACCTTCTCGGGTAAAAGAATTGGGCTTGCAGGGATTCGATAAGGTGCCGGCAGAAATTGCGCGCCATATGGATTACGAGGTGGCGGGCGAAAGGTATCAAGGCGATATACACATATTGGGGTGGGTCGATGAACCCAACCAAGCAGGCTACTGGGCAGAAGTGTGCCAGCCGATCGCTGAGCCGGATAGGAGTCGATGGCCGGTTGATTAAACTAAAATCCCGCATTGCCGGGTTAGTTTGGCGGAGGGAGAGGGATTCGAACCCTCGATACCCTTGCGAGTAAACCGTCTTTCCAAGGCGGCGCCATAGGCCACTAGGCGACCCCTCCGCAACGTGTGAGCATTATAGCGTAAATTGTCGTGAAAAACACCTTAAAAACGGGTTGCGGGCTGGTACTGGAGCGCTTTACACTAACATGTACATGGCGCTGATCGAACTTAAAGATGTTAGCAAACTGTACGGCTTCGGGGATGCCACGAGCGTTGCGCTTGAGGAGGTCAACCTCGCTATTGAACAGGGTGAATGTGTGGCGGTGATGGGTCCGAGCGGTAGCGGCAAAAGCACTCTCATGAACATCATCGGACTGCTCGACCGGCCGACGCACGGCGATTACTACCTGAGCGGCAAGCATGTCAGCCGGCTTGGCGCCAATCAGCGGGCACGCACGCGGCGCGACCGCATCGGTTTTATCTTTCAGTCTTTTAACTTGTTGCCGCGGCTGACAGCGCTTGAGAACGTGGCGCTTCCCCTGCTCTACAAGGGTCGATCACCGGCTAAGCGGACGCGCAAGGCGTGGGATATGCTGGAGCGCGTTGGCCTGGGCGACCGCGTGTTTTACTATCCACGGCAACTGTCGGGCGGCCAGACACAGAGCGTGGCGATTGCCCGTGCCCTCGTCAACGACCCCCAGCTTATTATCGCCGACGAGCCGACCGGCAGCCTAGACAGCAATAGTTCCCGGCTAGTCATGGAGCTACTCAGCGAAATTCACAAAACCGGCAACACGGTGGTGTTTGTGACACACAACCCTGAGCTTACCCGCTATGCGACCCGGGTGGTATATATGCAGGATGGCGCTATTAAGTACGACGAGCAAACTAAGCTCGGCGAGGTTGGACGTTACGCCCGCCAGGTGATGTACGCGGTACCCGAAACGACTGAGGAAGATGACCTGGCCGGCGTGTCGGCCATTATGCCGGTGCTCGATAAGCGTGGAGTGGCAGCCGACAAGAAAACCAAACTCCCCCGGCGAAAGAGTACATCGCATAAGAAGCGGAAGGTACTCAAAAAGTGATCAGCCTGCGTAATAACAACTTCCGATTGGCCTACCAGAGCATCCGGGCAACGCGTGCGCGGAGCACGCTCACTATGTTCGGTATCGTCATCGGCGTGATGGCGGTGATTTTGGTAGTCTGCATTGGTCAGGGCATCAAGCAGCAGATTGCCGGCCAGCTAGGCAACTATGGCAAGGATGTTCTGGCGGTGGAGCCGAGCGCGTCGAGCGCACCGGGGTTGAGTATGCTCACCGGCCTGAGCGGTGCTAGCAGCAGCTTGCTTACTGCAGCAGATCTGCACACCGTGCAAAAAACGCATGGTGTGTCCAAAGTAGTACCGCTGGCTATCACCAGCGGTAGCATGAAGGGAGACCACGCCGTTACCTCACCGTTCATCGTTGCTACCAGCGCGGACATGCCCGATCTCATTAACCATCCATTTGCTTCGGGCGGATTTTTCGACGCCACCGACAACACTAAAGCGGTAGTACTGGGTACTAAAATCGCTGGAGAGCTGTTTGATAATAATGCGCCACTTGGCCAGGGGCTGATTTGGCGCGGACAGCGATTCCTAGTGGCTGGCGTGTACGACCCTTTTAACGCACCACCGTTTTCGCTTGAAGCCAACTTCGATGACGCAGTTTTTATACCCTACTCCGTGGCGCAGAAAGTAAGTGGTAACGCGCTGAATATGTACGAGATCCTGGTTCGTAGCAGTAGTGCCAGTGATGCGTTGCAAGTCGGCTCGGCGATAAACTCAGCGTTGGTTTCCGCTCACGGCGGTGCACAGGATGTAACAGTCACCCGGGCCAGTGACAGCAAATCGGGCTCTGACCAGACTATCCACTTGCTTACGGCACTGGTAGCAGGCGCAGCAGTCATCGCTATGGTTGTTGGTGGCGTGGGGATTATGGACGTGATGCTCGTTAGCGTTACGGAGCGCATGCACGAGGTCGGTATCCGCAAAGCCATCGGCGCTACTAACCAGCAAATCATGCGCCAGTTTGTAGCCGAGGCATTTGTATTGAGCGCCATTGGTGCGGTGCTCGGCGTGCTGTTCTCGGCTGCGGGCGTGGGGCTTTTGCGGGCCTACACGAGCGTACAGGCAGTGCTGGTGTGGCAGGTCATGATTGTGGCACCGCTCATCGCTATCGCTATTGGTGTATTTTTCGGCAGTATGCCCGCGCTCAAGGCTGCTCGCAAAGACCCTATTGAAGCGCTCCGCCATGAGTAGCGGAACTTAAAACAAAGCGTAGATGGCAGCAATACCAGCAGCGGCCATGGCCGCGGTGGTAAGCCAACCGACGAGTTGGCTGATGGGTCCTGTAGCCCACTTACCCATTATCTTTTTATTGCTGCTGATGCGTAAAATTAGCACCATTATCACTGGCGCTACGATGCCGTTTATCATGGCCGCGTAAATTAGTGCTTTTATGGGGTCGATGCCGAGCATATTAATGGCAAAGCCGACCAGCACCGAAATGATGATAATGCCGTAAAATGCGCTGGCCTGCCCCAGCTTGCGGTACAGTCCTTCGCGCCACTTAAAACTCTCGCTCACGATATAGCTGCTCGCGCCCGCCAAGACCGGAATGGCTAAAATGCCGGAGCCGATAATGCCCCCTGCAAACAGCCAGTACGACCATTCGCCCGCAAACGGTTTGAGTGCCTGAGCGGCTTGAGCCGCCGACGTGATGTTGGTGATGCCGTTGGCGTAGAGCACACCGCCGCACACCGCTATGATAAAGAACATGATAATTTCGCTGAAAAACATGCCTGACCATACGTCGAAGCGCATGTTGCGGATTTCTTTGCGGGTGGTCAGAGCACGCCGGGCAGCGATGGTTTTTTTGCCGTGTAGGATTTCTTCCTCTACTTCTTGGCTGGTCTGCCAAAAGAACAGATAGGGTGAGATAGTCGTGCCCATGATGGCGCACAAAATTATAAAATCCTGCTTGGTGAGCTGCAGGTGTGGCGCGAGCGAGTGCGCCAGCACGTCATGCCAGTTCAGGTGGGCCATAGCAGCCGACACGATGTACGCGATTAGCACAAACGACAAGTATTTCAGGTATTTGGCATAGCGGGCATAGGGTACGAATATTTGCAGTGCAATCGTGAAGATGGAAAACCCCAATACCAGCGTGCAAAACTGCGTGCTAGGCCTCAGCAGCTGTACAGCCTTGGCCATGGCGCCCAGATCCGCGCCGATATTTATGGCGTTGGTCACGAACAACAGCAACGCGCAGATGCGCAGCACCCGCGTTGAAAAGTGCTTGCGGATGTTGGCGGCCAGCCCTTCCCCTGTCACCA
>JAICKC010000014.1 GCA_025928155.1 Candidatus Saccharimonadota bacterium | reverse complement strand
CAAGGTCATCGCGCGCAAAAGCAATCTTAAAGGCATTACGGCCGATGCGGCCAAACCCGTTAATAGCTACTCGTGTTTTCATCTCTCCACCCCTGTCCCGGAAATAGTTAAATAGTGCTTACGCTTCAATTGTAGCGTAGCGGCGAGGCGTATGCAAAATATCACCTGTTATGGTGCGAGTGAGGCGACACGGCCGATGACCGATCTTAGATCCTGTGGGAATCGCTCGTCATCCAATGGTACCCATGCTACGTCCCTGACTTCTTCCACCCGTTTGGCAGTGTCCGTCGAGCGCGCCACAAATACATAGCGGAAGTCGTGATGATAGTGCTCCGGCTCGTTCTTTTGGGGGCGAGCTGGGATGTAATGCGTTTCGATATCCGCCGGCATCAGCGGATCACCGAACAGCACAATCTGTTCCAGGTTGGTCTGGCCGGTTTCTTCCGCTACCTCACGGCGTGCCGCAGTGAGCAGATCAACGTCGCCCGGCTCAATGTGGCCGCCTGGTTGCAGCCATCGGTCAAGCGCACGGTGGTGTATCAAAAGCACGGCCGTGCGCTCAGAATTGAATACTACTCCTGCGGCCGTCAGGTGGCCGCGAAAATTCTTGCGGAACATATCCTCGCGATTCGCTAGCTGCTTGCGTAGGAGGGTCAAGCGCTCAGCATCTTCCGGAAAATGCTCCAGATAGGCATTCAGTACTGCGCGGGCTTCGCCTGAAGCGCTCATCGCTCCACCTTCTTACCAACAAACTCAGGCAAAGCCAGTAATCCGTGAATGTTCCTTGCCGTATCAAAAATTTTCTGGCTTTCGCCCATATAGCCTATCTTCGCTTCCACCAACTGCTTCACATGGCCGAATGGTAGGAGTTCAACCTTTATGCGCTCCCCGGCGTCGACATGGGGCTCGATTTCGCGCCTCCCGTCCCAGGCGAGGTACAGGTACACGAACTGCTCAACTTTAGTATGCGGCTGAAAGACATGTACCAGCCGCCAGTTTCGGAAGCTATAGCCGGTCTCTTCATGCACTTCGCGTTTGGCAGCAGCCAGACAATCCTCATCTTCCTCTGCCCGACCGCCGGGAAATGTAGTACGCAGCCCTCGGTGCGGCTGCTCGTCCTGCAGCACTAGAAGCTTGTCGTCGACGATACAGATGGCAGAGACCGTATCCGCTCGCCGCAGCATCTCAAATGTCGTTTCTGATCCGTCAAACAGCTGTTGCTGCCAGTGATAAACGTCGTAAATCACCCCTTCGAACACACGCTCGGCCTGATCGGGGATGAGCGTGGCGTTTTCGGGGATGACTTTCTGTACCACTCCGCCAGCTACTTCTTCTGCTGGTTCCAGCGATCGATTGACTCTTTAATGACCAGCTTGGCCGCCTCGACATCGCCCCAGCCCTCTACCACAGTCGTGCCGGGCTTCTTGAGGTCTTTGTAGTGGCTGAAGTGTTCAGCCACCATCTGCTTCCAGCGCTCACCTAAATCATCCAGACTAGTGATGCTATCACCGGTGTTGCGATCGTCGGCCGGTACAACTACAACCTTGTAATCTGCCTCGCCGTCATCGGTAAAATTCAGTAGTCCGATCACTTTGGCCTCCAGCCACACGCCAGTCGGAATTGGCTGGTCGCATACCACGAGAGTGTCAAGCTCGTCACCATCCTCATCAAGCGTCTGCGGGATAAAGCCGTAGTTAACGGGCTTCGCGTAGATGCTCGGTTCGACGCGGTCAATCATAAACGTGGCTGTGTCACGGTGCCACTCGATTTTTAGAAAACTACCCTGCGGGATTTCTACGACCGTATTTACGGTACCGTTCTGCCAGTCGCCCGGCGTTAATACTTGGTTAAAATCAGCCATGATCGACTCCTCTAAACTTCTGTTTTACTTCGATTCTATTGTACACTAATTGCAAGATGAAAATAATTGGGCACCGTGGTGCAGCTGGCCTGGCGTTGGAAAACAGCCGGGCCAGTTTGCTGGCGGCTATCGAACAAGGCGTCGACGCCATTGAGTTCGACGTACGTCTTACGGCCGACGACCACCTAGTGGTTATACACGACAAAGAGACCAGCCGTGTAGCCACAGACAAGCAAACTGTGCGCAAGCTAACCCTAGCACAGCTTCGCCAAGTCAGCCTCAGCAACGGCGAGAAGGTCATGACGCTGGACGAAGCCCTAGATGTCATTGGTACCACGCCGGTTATCATCGAGCTCAAGGATAAGGGCAGCGTGGATGATCTACTTCTGGTGCTCGAGCGGCACCCTGACGCCAACCCTAGCGTTGCATCATACCAACACGACGAGCTCCGCAATGTACGGCGGGTAATGCCGCACGTACCGACTTACGTACTGGAGCACTATGCGCCAATCGCTATCATCAACAGTGCTCGGCACATGCATGCCACTGGCATAGGACTCAACAAATGGCTTATGAATCCGCTCACCTACTGGCTTGCCAAGCGTTACCACCTAGAGATTTACCTGTACACCGTCAACGGCACAGCACTGGCTCACGTCTTGCATTGGCTGTATCCAGACGTCAGCCTGTGCACTAACCGCCCTGAACGCTTTACTAAAGCCTAACTTGTATCGCTTATACGTCCGCCCTCACAAAATTACAACGAGTATAATTAAGGGATGGACGTGGTATTTGAACGGAAGCTCGAGCTGGCTCTAGGAATTTGGCAGTACTGGTTCCGGTCCCAGCGGGCGGTAGATTTCGTGCCAGGGCAGTATGTGGATTTGTTTTTATCGGATGTTGCCGGCGACCCGCGGGGTAGCTCGCGCACATTTACACTGGCTTCGCTACCCAGTGAGCCATCAATCACCTTTATAACCAAACATTTCGAGCTGCAAACTCCATATAAGTATGCTCTGCAGACTCTGACCGCGGACGCCTCAGCGCGCATCGGCGAGGCCATGGGCGACCTGGTGCTGCCCAAATCGCCCAACGTGCCGCTGGTGTTCGTAGCCGGCGGAATTGGCATGGCATCATACGCCAGCATGCTGCGTGACCTGATTGCGCGCAAGGAGGAACGCCCCATTTTCTTATTCTATGTTCTGCGCACTCGACGCGAGCAGCTCTTCCGCGAGCTTACCGATGTCTATCCGTTGCAGCTCAAGCAAATCATCCTCGCACCTAATGAACTCACCGCCCAAGAAATCAAAGCCACGACCCCACCCGACTCGCTTGTATACCTCTCAGGGAGCCAGACTTTTGTGGAAGATCTGCGCGGCAGCCTGGAAGCCCTCGGCACCCCACGTAGCCGCATTGTCTTCGACTACTACGACGGCTACGCTGAGCTATAGGCTAGCATGCAATGAGGTTAGTTAGTCAGCCGGCCTGTTATAATTCGCCTATGGCAGTTGACCCTGAATGTCGGCTTTGCAGCTTGCGTTCTCAACCAGAATACTTTCTGCTCCAAACTGACTTATTTACCGTCGTAGGTGACCCGCACCCCGTTACAGCAGGTCATATCCTAATCGTACCTCTCGAGCATACGGAGTCTGTCGGTACTTACACCCCTGAGCAGCTGCGAGAACTTAAAAAACTGCACGCTATATTTCGCGAATTCCTACGAACATACTACGGCACCGTCGCCACCTTCGAGCACGGCAAGCTGGGGCAGACCATCTCTCATTCCCATGTGCACCTATTGCCTTTTAACGGCCCTCCTGAGGCAATTATCCCCGAGGGAATGGATCGCTGTGAGGTAATAAGCAGTTTCGACGAGCTTACACAGCACAGAGAGAAAGACGGTGGATACCTATATTTTGCCATCGGTAACCAAGCATGGGTAGTAGATGCCCAACTAGCTACACCGCGTTTTTTCCGGGATCGCTTTGCAACCGCTCTCGGCCAGGCGGAGCGCGGTGACTGGCAGCAGCTCAAAACTAACCCCATCGCCATGCATACGTTTGAGTACGAGAACAAAAGGCTACTAGAGAACTGGCGCAGTATACAGTAACGTAGCTAGTTCTGGATAGGGCGCTTATGGCCCTCGAGGTATTCGCGGATTTTGAGAGCTGCTGTAGCGCCTTCGCCGGCTGCGGAGGCTATTTGCATAGTGGCGCCGGATCGGATGTCGCCCGCTACGAACACGCCCTTCAGGGTAGTACATAGGTCTTCGTCGGACTTCACGAGATGCAAGTGGTCAAGTTCAATGCCACTACCAGCCAAGAACTCACTGTTGGGTTTCAGACCCACGAACACGAACACGCCGTCGGTTGGAAATTCGACTTTTTTGCCGTCGTGCTTGCCAATAACTTTTGTAACTGCGCCAGCCTCGCCGACGATTTCCTCGGTAGACGTTTCCAGGTGCACTGTTACCTTACCGCTGTCGATGTATTTTTGCAGCTCGTCTTGCAACACTTCACTAGCCTTGATAGTGCTCCGCACCAGCAGGTCGATGTGACTCGCGAAGCGGGTTAGGAACATAGCCTCCTGCACGGCGCTGTTGCCGCCGCCGATGACCACCAGCCGCTTGTCACGGTAAAATGCGCCATCACAGGTAGCACAGTAATGCACGCCGCGAGCGTAGTAGTCAGCCTCGCCGGGTACCCCCACTTTCTTATAGTCACTGCCAGTCGCAATGAGCACCGCCCGCGCCAAATAGTCGCCACTCGTTGTCTCGAGCCGCTTCCAGTGGCCGTCGTCGTGGATGGCCGTAACTTCACCGAACTCGATGGCCGCACCAAAGCGCTCCGCCTGTTTTTGAAAGTTATTGGCCAACTCCAAGCCGGGCACCCCATCCGGAAAGCCTGGATAGTTGTCAACCTGGTCGGTAATAGCTGCGAGACCACCGGGCACTCCACGCTCAAATAATAGCGTGTCGATATCTTCGCGAGTCGTATAAATGGCCGCGCTCAGAGCTGCCGGGCCCGCGCCGACAATAATGACATCGTGCTTAGGTACCTCTGTTTTGTCGGCCATCGTTACTGCTCCTCTTACATTCAAGAATGCTCCGCATGGGAGCATTCCGTTTGCTTATTCTTAATTGTATCAGCTAGGCCACTGCAGGGGCTAGTTTGGCAAGGTTGTAGCCCACTACCACCTCTTTGGTGTCGTCGTGTTTAGTAACAACCGTCACTGGCACTGTTAGCGCGCCACTTATTGCTAGTGCTTCCTGCTGACGCTCCGGATGCTGGTCTAGGTTGACCTCATCGTAGGCGAGGCCTTTAGCACCCAGGTATCGCTTGACCATCGGGCAGTATGCACAAGTTGTTGTCGTGAAAATAGTGATATTTTTGACCATAGTTAGTAAACCCCCTCCACTGGTTTGTTTTATTTTTGGCTTTATTGTTGACCTTTACGCGTGTTTGTTTGGTCGCCTCAAAGTCGTAATGAGAAGTATACGCTAGCGTAATCACTACCGTCAAGACCGCTACATGTAGTGCTTTTTAACACAAACGTATGGCCCACCTACAGGACAGTCCGATTGACGCTGCGCGGGTCATTAGCTGCCCGCGGCCTATAGGCTTTGTCGGTCGCCACGCTAGCACGCCACGGCCGCGCTTTGGTAAGCGCGATATCATAGACAGGATCCCGCGGGTTCATATTCGCAATCAGCAGACTCTCATCACTATCGACGACAGCAATGGGCTCTCCATTCGGATCGATCAAGCTCGAACGCATCATATCGCTACACTCTGTCGGGACAGACAGGCTGATCCAGTAGCATTGAATGGCGGCGTGGGCACAAGCTTTGGTGTAGAAAACCCTAGCTTCTGGGTATGCCGATAATAGCAGGCAGTCCACCCCTAACTTTTCATACTCCGCGAACAGGTCCGGAAAGTTGATCTCGACACAAATAATGCAGCCGAATCGAAAGCCACCTGCGTCAAACACTACCGGCTCGGCACCCGGTGTGTAGAAACGAGTGACTTCAGTGTGCGATACGATACGCTTGTCATAACGATTCACCAACTTACCTTCGTCGGAAATGATATACAGGCTATTGTGCGGCCAGTGCGGCGATGTCAGCTGGTGCGCCGACCCTAAGCACACCCACAACTTCAATTGAGCCGCTAGTGCCATGATGGCTTTGAGCTCTTGTCTTAGCAGCCCCCAGTCTACCTCCGCCCAATCTTGAATGGGGTGCTTGGCATAGCCTGAAAGCATACCTTCCGGAAATTGTATCAGCCGAGCACCACTACGAGCCGCTCTGCGCATATTGTTCTGCACCCGGATACTGTTGCGGTGAATATTGCCGCTAATAGGGATCTGTGCAATGGCAATCCGAAAGGACTTTGCGACTTCCGGGTCAGTGCCCTGCATTAGTCTATTTGCCTTCGATAGCGACAAGTTCGATGTCAAATACTAGGTCGGCATCAGCCGGAATACCTGAGCCACGGGGAGGCTGGCTGCCATATGCCTTGGCGGCCGGGATAAGCAGGCGACGAGTACCGCCAATTTTCATACCAGGCACGCCTTCTGTCCAGCCAGCGATAACACCACTTAAAGGAAAGCTGATCGGTTTACCGAAATCGTGCGAAGTCTGGAACACATGGCCAGTTTTAGCAACCGCACCAGTGTAGTGACAGGTGACGGTGTCGCCCGGCTCGACCATGGCACCCGCACCGGGCACACGGTCTTCTACTGTAAGTTCCGAGACGGTAGCAAGGGGCGTAAAATCTGGCATCATGAGTTTTGTACCCTTAATAACTTAACGACGAACACGAGGTCGGAGTTAGCCGGAATTGACGAGCTAGGTGACTGGCTGCCGTACCCTAAAGCCGCCGGGATAACCAGCCGACGCATGCCACCGGCCTTCAGACCAACCATGCCTTTGTCCCAGCCCTGGATGACCTGTCCCTGGCCGAGCGTAAAGGCAAATGCCGAACCACTGGTAAAATTCTCGTCGAACTTTGTGCCATTGCTAGCTAAAGTACCGTAGTACTTTACCACCAAGCAGTCGCCGTCTTTAGCTGCAGGGCCGGTACCCGGCTCGAGATCAGTCGTCTGCAGCTCGGTAACCGCACCACCCGGCTTGTAGATGTCCGGTACGGCCAGCGTGGGCTCGCTCGTGCTGGTGTCGCTGCAGGCTTGCTGCTGCGATGTCTGCGCGCTCGTGTTGGACGCATTGTCTTTGCCAGGATTTAAGATAACAAAAACGGTGAGTGCACAGGCGCTCCCAAAAAACAGTAGTGCGCCCATTCCCGCAAAAACTCGATCACGCATTCGCGCCATAGAAATCTTCCTCTTAACTTCGCTCTATTGTTGCACGTTTTCGGGCTTCCAGGCAAGCTCACGTGGGACGTCGGGAAACCCGTTCTTGATACCATCCAGAACGGCTTCAGCTACAGATTGCGAGCGAAATGGCACATTCGGCACCTCACTGACAGGCAGCCAGAGCGGCTCGTAGGTGTTCTGCCCTAGGGCAGATATTTTGGCTTCTTCGCTGTGCGGGTTCAGAGCGGGCTCGCCACCTGTGTATTCACACAGATATGCATACTGCGGGCCAAACAGTGATCCACCATCTTCCACGAACACTAACCGCACACTACCCACCTCCAGCCCGGTTTCCTCGCGCAGCTCGCGCCGGAGCGCGGTTTCGAGGTCTTCCCCCAGGTCAACGCCGCCGCCAACAAGCATGTAGTACCGACTGCCGAATTTATTGCGTTTTATAACGAGCATCTTGTCACCGTGTAGCACAATCGCCCGCACCGATTTTCTATGAGACACGCTTGCCATATCCTTAGAGCGTACCATTTCCTGCCACAGTCCGCGAGAACTATATTCGTGGACTCTGGTAGGGAGACAGGTACAGTAGTTAGGGGGAGGAGCGAAGCGAAAAACGTGGCCGTAGCCAGTAAGTTTCTCAAGCCTACAGGCTCAACTCAACCGAGGGGCGGTGACCAGTGCTGCGCAGAGCTAGGGAGGGAGCATAGGGGAAGGAGCTCAACCTTAGCCTAGAAACTCGCGCCTTACGCACCGGCCACCGCCTGAAGAGCAATGAGCACCAACATGCAGTTACCGGGGGTAACCACAGTTTACCAACCTGGGTCGGGGCGGCTGGCTCGCGTCATCGCTCTTCAAGAGCAGAGTGCCCATGGCTGTGCTGGCACACGCACCACGGCAACTGGGGGAAACCAAAAAAGCCCGGTGACTAACACACTCTGCCCACTTGAAAAAGCTAGCATGTACCTGTCAGTAGTCTTGGAGTTGGCAAGTGCCAAAAACGTTTTTGGACGTATTACTCCTAAAACTGGCACTACTATACCATAATTATGGATAAAATTGTTGTTAGACAGCTTACAGAATTACGCGAGCCCTACCAGCCTCCGCCCCCTCCGCCGCCGCCACCACCTCCAGCGAAGCCACCGCCGCCAGCACCCGAGCTGGAGGGCGCCGTAAAGCCTGTATTAATGGCCGAGGCAAAACCGCTGCTCAGCGAACCTGCCAAGTAACCGGCATTGAACGCTGTCCAGTTCCCCACGTACCAATCCGGTGCGGACTTGTAGATGTCGTTAAATTTAGCAGCCCACTGGCTCTCTACCTTGAGTACAATGGCATAGGGCAGCAGCTTCTCAAACAGCTCAACCGTGCGCTGTGGCTGGCCTGCGCCGGCAGCGTACGCTGCATTTGGTCCCTCCAGTTTTTCCAAACGATCCTTTTCAGCCGTTTCCATGTACATCTTGAGTCCTAGCAGTGCCTCTTTGGCCGCAACGCCAAGTTCTGTCCGCGCCGGCATGAAGTGTTCAAATACTAGCCAGATGGCCGCCCCAATGCCGACACCGAATGCCAGCGGTAACAGGTGCGCGCCGACGAGCGCCGGACCGACAATATTTCCACCCACCAGCACCACAACGATTATCCCAGAACTCACGCCAATGTATCTCGTTGGGTTTTTGCGGAAATAGCCACGCAGAGCTAAATTACCGCCGAGGTCGTTACGGATATCCTTGGCGGTCTTATACAGTTTGTGGCTCAGATCGCTCAGGTCTGCTGTGAGGCCGACGATGCTGCCCGAAAATGTATCCATAAGCAGCCGGGTTTCAAACGGCGTACACGCTGACCAGTCAGACTTGCGCAGTTCCAGCGTGTACGATACCTGGTCTTTAAGAATTTTCCGATCCTTGCGGTTCTCGATAATGCGCAGGTAGCCGCGGCGTGCCAGGTCTATAAATGTGGCGGTTATATCGCGGTTGTCGGTTTTGAAATCGGCAATCGTGCCAGCATCGAGCGGCGAGATACCTTCCGGCGCCGCGTATTCCGGCACAATCGTTCCCCGCCCTTTGGGGTCGCGGCCGAGTCGCCACCAGCGGCTAAAGGCAATGCCAAACGCCAGCACTATCGGCACCGCCACCTCTAGAATTGGGGCGGCGTAATCTCCGAACGTCTCCCAGAAAGTCATGGGCGCAAAGTAGCCTTTTTGAAAGTATACGCGGTAGGTCAGTGTTTGGTTGGCTAGCAAACCACCCGGGGCGGTAATAGTTATAGCACGGTTAGCACCTATCACCAGACAGTTTGCGGCTGTAGATCCAAAGCTCCCCGTAAAGCACTGGGGCGGCGTATTAGTCAATTGCAAGCCACTTGGCAGGTGTAGCACCGTGGTGACAGTGCCAAATTGCTGGTCCCACTGATCTCCGTTGACGTCCCAGTAGAGTTCATCGTCCCCTTTGGTAAATCCGATAACATTACGCACGGTGTAGTCGATGGTGTATGCTTGCGGGCCGGTGACCGTGCGGTTCGGGTCGCCGATTTTTAAGACCTCATTGCCACTGCTGCTCGAGGTCGTGTACTGTGCCGGTGCGCTAGAGCCTGAGCTCACCTTATTTATGTGCAGTTTGAGCGTATGCCCGTGGTAGCTCTGCGGGATAGCCCGCAGGATGCCGTGGTTGTAGTCGTTGAAATCCACGTCTATGTGTTCGATGATGCGCAGTTCGCCCTGGGGGTCCGCCCGTGTAAGGGTTTCGTCGGCCGAAAAGCTCGTGACCGCAAAGTCATTGACGTCGGCCGAGGCAATACCGGGTACCAGCAGCACGAGCAAGCTCGCGGTCGAGGCAATAATGGCGCTCCAGCGGCGCACGACTAGGCCCACTCGGCGGCAAGGTCTTTTTGGGCCGCCCCCGCAATCGCCTCGACTACCCTGCTCACCTCTTTGTCAGTCAGAGTGCGGTTTTGGCCAGTAATACGCACACGAAAGGTGATGTTTTTGTGCGCCTGGTCGCCCTTGGCCTGGTAAATGCCGACGTCGTCGAGCCGAATGAGCGTATCGTGAGGAGCGTTGGCCTCAAGTGCCCTATGAACAAATCCACGCACCTCGGCATACGACTTTTCGGCTGTGACTTTGAGTGTCAAATCCTGCCAGACGGTCGGGAAGCGCGGAAGCGGCAGGTAGCGCGCCGCTGTGCTGAAGTTTATAGCGTCTAGGTGCAGCTCGAAGCCTGCCGCATATACAGGGAGTTTCAGCGCTCGCCTAACGCTTGCTTTGAACTCACCAACCACGCCCCAAATCTGTCCATCTTTGACAATGACTGCTGACCGGCTCGGCTCATAGGGGGCAGTCAGCTCTTTGCCCCATGCATCTTTCGTAAGGTCAAAGTCAGCAAGCGATGTCAGCTCGAGAGAGTGCGGATCTATTAGCCCCTCTAGATACTTACACGCCTGGTAATACGCTGCACCGACAGGCTGACGTTTGTCACCATAGGCTACGACGAGTGCCACCTGGTTATCTTCGTTGGGGAGCTCCGGGTCTTGCGCATCCATTTCACCGACAAAGTGCGTTTTGCCGAGCTCAAATAACGCGAACGCATCGTAACCAGCCTTGATGTTTAAGTGTACTTTATCGAGGAGGCTCGGCATGAGACTCAATCGGTAATATTGCAGGTCAGGGCTCAAGGCATTGCTCACCTGAAAGGCGTTTTCAGGGTTCTGACCAACCCTTTTGATCAAGTCGCTATGCACGAAGCTATATGTGAGAATTTCGTTGGCTCCCGCTTTGGCCAACCTCGTGCGAAGCCTATTTTTAAGTTCTAGCGTTGTGTCTTTTGCAGCAGGCTTGATACTCCGTTTTGGTAGCTCAAGCGGTAACTTGTCAAAACCATACAGTCGACCGGCTTCCTCAACCACATCTTCCCGGGTCTCGATATCGGTTCGCCAGAACGGTGCTTGCACGAGTAGACGATCGTCATCAGCTGTCACGCTGCACTCAACGTCGCCGAGCAGTTTCTGTATGTCCGCGGCAGTGAGCTGTAGCCCAAGACGTGAATTGATGAAATCAGTCGTTACTGGCACCGGCGGGTGCACCCAGCGGCGTTCGCGGCTTTGCTCGCCCACGTGATTGTTGTCGATAAGTGAGCCAGCTACGGAGGCGCTGGCCAGTTCAGACAGGAGCTGCACTGCCCTGCCTGCTACCTCGACGTTTTGTAACGGACTCTGACCCTTATTAAAGCGGGTTACCGCGTCGGTGAAGAGACCGTGAGTCATAGAGGTTCGGCGGACGGAGTACATATCGAAAGTAGCGACCTCCAGGATGATATTCTTGGTGCCAGCGCCTACTTCAGTGGCTCCACCACCCATGATACCGCCGACGCCCAGCAACGCCTTGTCGGTAGCTATCATGATAGCCTCTTCGCGCGGCTGGATTTCTTTGCCATTTAGCAGCGTAATCTTCTCGCCGGAGTGCGGGTAACGCACCACAACAGTAGCGGTATCGCCGCCGCTCACGGCCTTGACCTTATCGTAGTCGTAGGCGTGCATCGGCTGACCGGTCAGCAGCATGATGTAGTTCGTGACGTCTACTACGTTGCTAATGGGCCGCACGCCGCAGCGCAGCAGATAGGACTGAAGCCAAAACGGCGACGGCTTGACTTCGATGTTGCTGAGAGGAATCGCCACAAAGCGCGGTACGAGGGTGGGCAGTTCGTTGTGCACCTCTAGCGGCAGTGATGTTCCATCTGCTTGCAGCATATCCTGCAAACCGTTGATGTACCAGTCGGGCGAGGTGAACTGGTGGCCCAAGATGCCTGCGATTTCACGTGCCACACCCAAAATGCCAAAGCAATCTGGCCGATGCGTGAACATCTTATTTTCGATATCGATAATATAGTCATTGAGCTTGTACGCCTCTGCGAAGTCGTCGCCGGGTTTTATGCTGTCACCGTCGAGTTCCAGCAAACCCTCATGGCCGTCACCCAGCGCCAGCTCGCGGGGACTCGCCAACATCCCGTGGCTTACACTACCCCGCATGTTTCGGCTCTCGAGCACGAACGGTTCCTTCCCAGCGCTTTCCGGGACGGTCACGCCCGGCGCCAACCAGACAGCCCACATATCTTTATGCACGTTCGGTGCGCCAGTGAGCACCTGCACTAAGCCGTTCGCTTGCCGCTCTACGCCTTGAACTTTGCCACCGTCATCCACCAAGCAGCGGTGCAAATGGTCGGAATTTTCGAGTGGGTCACACTCCACTACTCTTACGATAACGACGCCATTATATTTAGCACCGAGATCTTCCACTTCTTCGACCGCGCCCAGCTGCGCTCCGATCCGCTCTGCTAGCTCGTCCACCGGTGGTAGTTCAAAATCCAGGTATTCCTTAACCCAGTTCAGACTGACTTTCATGCTGCGGCAATCCTTTGTTCTAACGCATCCATCGTTTTTAGAAACTCTTTCTCCAAATCTATCCCGTAGTGGTCCGCCAGTACCAGCACAGACCACAAGCAGTCGGCCAGCTCGTGTGGGAGCCTGGTGTCGACATTTTCGCCGCGACGCAAGTTTTCTTTAGCCATGATGATTTCGAGCAGCTCGCCAACATCAGCGACAAAGCCCATGGCATATTCTTTGCCGCCCCACTTGCTGCGCCCGTCTTTGACGTTAAGTTCGTTATAACGCTCACGGATTTCCTGAGCACGCGCCGCTAACTCCTTCAGGTCGCTCATGCGAATTGCCTCAGGAAGTTTAGTTTGCCGCTTTCGAAGTGGCGGATATCTTCGATACCGTATTTCATCATCACCAGGCGCTCCAGGCCACAACCCCAGGCGAAGCCGGTGTAAACTTCAGAGTCGATGCCGCCGTCACGCAACACATTGGGATGGATCATGCCCATGCCGAGCAGTTCGATCCAGCCGGTGTAGCTGCAGACGTGGCAGCCCTTCTTCTGACAGAACGGGCAGCTCAGTGCCAATTCAAAGCTCGGTTCGGTGAATGGGAAGTAGAACGGTTGGCTCTTGATTTCGATGTCCTGCTGATAGTATTCGCCCAGGAATGTCTTAAAGGTGGCAAGCAGATTGCCAGCGTGAATACCTTTGTCTACATACACACCTTCGAACTGATAGAAAGTGTGCTCGTGACGGGCGTCGAGATCTTCGTTACGGAAGACGCGGCCCGGGAGCAGCACGGCAATGGGTTCGCCCTTCTCTAAGTTGCCCTTGTGGGCCTGTAGTACGCGGTTCTGCATCGTGGAGGTGTGAGCAGGAGCGATGAGCTGTTTGCCGTTGAGGTCGGTCTGGGTAGTCATGAAAGTATCGTAATCATCGCGCGCCGGGTGATCTTCGGGGAAGTTTAAGGATCCGAACATGTGGAAGTCGTCGTCGATTTCCCGGCTCTCGAGCGCCATGAAGCCCATGCGGTAGAAGATGTCGAGTACCAATTCGAGCTCGGTCATGAGCGGATGCTTGGTGCCGGTTTCGCTTGGGAGCAGCGTAGGACGCTCGTCGACAGACACGTTGACATCGAATGGCGCGGTGAGGTCAATAGGTGGCAGCGCCTCGGCCTGCTCGCCAGCTTCGTCAACCATCTCCTGTAATTCGGCGCGTAAGTCGTTTAGCTCTTTGCCGAAGACACCGCGCCGGTCGACAGGTAGTGTGGGGATTTCGCCGTATAAAGCACGTAGCTCCGCAGCCTTTAAGATGTCGGACTTACTGGTAAGCTCGGCGAAACGGCCTTTGAGCAGCTCGGCCGTCTCCTGCACCTTCGGGTTTTGATAGTTCATTTACCAAATTGTACCAGAGGCCAGAGTGAAGTAATAGCTCTGGCCACTATTAGACTCCCAGGCCTATAGCATACTGTCTAGGTCGGTATTCAGGCTGCTATCGTCCAGACCGCTATTCAGCTGCGCCGAGGAGCCGTCCAGTACGGTACCTGCTTGATTCAAATCGGCAGATGTTTTGATGCTTGCGGGGACGCTTGGGGTAGTCTTACTCGTTGTGGTCGAGCTGCTGTCAGCTGACTGATGGTGCGCCTGCGTTACCTTGTAACCTGCAAAACCTACCACGCCAAGCGCCAGCACGAACAGCGCAATGCCTATGATATGCGAGCCAGATTGGTTAAGTCGTTTCATTTATTGGTTACCCCCTTCGTTCGTTTGCGCGGTTGAAGCCCCCTTCAGGGCGACAATTATATCCTTGATGGCGCTACGGTATGCTTGCAAGGCCGTACGAGCATCTGAGACAGCCATTTTGATGGTAGCTACCGAGCTGGCCGGATCGCTCTGCGTGCAATCTATCTGCGCATCAAGCGCCTTCAGCGCGTTCACGGCAGACTGCGCCGCGGTCTGCTTGGCGGTCGCTGCAGTGACAAGGGTGCTGTAGTTGCTTACATTCAGTTGTTTATCAGTCTGGAAGGCCTGCACCTTGGTAAATATGCTGTTAAACACAGTAAGGTGACGTTGAGCGGCAGTCCCAAAGTTAGCAGTACGTGTAGCGATACTGTGCGCACGCTGTTCGCAGGCGTGTTGACGCTCCACAGTGGTGTGTTCTTTGCCGTCCTGGCGCTCGTTCTGAAGCAGTAGCTGCGCTGCGCTCCGAAGTTTGCTGGACTCAGGCCCAGAACTGTCATCACCCGACCCAGATTCACTGCTATCTCCTGCCACCGTCCCTGGCCCGGAATTCGGTGCACCTCCTTGGCTGCTGTCACTGGTGGAATCGCCGCTTCCGCTACCACCGCTGCCAGTATTGGAGGTGGTAGAGCTACCGCTGCCTGAGGTCGCGCCGTCGGAGCCATGCTCCGCACTCACCGGCACAGCTGCCAGACTCAATACTGTAACGAGCGACGCCAGCAGGTACGCCACATTCTTCATTGCTACTACATGTTTCATATAAAAACCTTTATGCTTAAGTACTAGTTAGTATAACGCGAGTTTTGACAGTTTCAACAAATCTCGGGGTAGCCGTGCAGCTTACCAGCGATTTGGTACACTAGTGGTATGGCTAATTTTTCATTCGATGTAGTGAGCGAGTATGACAAGGCCGAGATGAATAACGTGTTCGACCAGGTGAAGCGTGAAATGGACAGCCGCTACGATTTTAAGGGCACACCGGCCGCCATTGAGTGGCTGGACGACAAAAAGGGTTTCAAAGTTACCGGTAGCGGCCCCTGGCAAATCGATGCCATCCTTGATATCGTACGCAAGAAATTGGCGATCCGTGGCATTAGCCAGAAAGTGCTTGATACCAGCCGTGATACCCTAGAAAGCAATCTAAAGGTTACCCAGGAAGTAGTCTTCAAGCAAGGGCTTGACCAAGACAAAGCCAAGCAAATTACCAGACTTCTCCGTGATATGTATCCAAAAGCAAAAACACAGATCCAGGGCGATGCCGTACGAATTATGAGCGCCAGCAAAGACGATCTGCAAGCCGTCATGCAGTTCCTCAAGGGCCAGGATTTCGATTTTCCGCTCAGTTTCACAAACTATCGTTAGTTTCTGTGATAAAAGTCACAATTTTCTTGACTTGACTCGAGTATGGGCGTACTATTTGCGTGGCAAAAGTATCTCTTTTTCGTGACAAGTGTATGCCTGCCATAGCAAAAAGGTGGTTTGTTGTGTCTGCATGTTACAGTGCGGCGTTCTATAAAGTTGGTTTCATTCGAAAGGGATAACGCGTAATGATCGGCCACGAAAATATTAAAAGCGTCATACGCCTATCAGAAGGCCCTGCTGATGGCGCTCCGACACAACGGCTCTGGGGTGCAGTAGATATCACCGGTACGTATGGCGTCGTTACAGAAAACCGCCTCGACATACTAGCCAGCATAGACCGCGAGCTGACTACCCGGCCCTTTAAGCTGTACCAAGCAAGACCGGGGACTGTCTCATTCAGGCCGGGCGACTACCGGCCGGAAGGTGAGGATCTGGTTCCCCTCAGCCTCAACGGACCAGACGTCCGAACACGCAGCAGCTTTAGATACCTTCCCAGCGGCATGGTAGCGGTCGAATACAAGATGACGCCGAGTGGAACCTCTCAGGTTTTCAGCGTCGAACGCCGGGAAGTACCTGAGATCGACGCTCCTGCCGCTCTCAATGGGAACATGCCATCGTATGAAGCCGAGGTGACCGGACTGACTGCCGGTTGTTACTTAGACCTCGTGCTCGGCGGTATGCGGATTGCCCGCCACTTCGATACCAGCGGCATCCAGGGCCTGACGCCAGTCGCTGCCGAAATCTAGCGACTTCTGGCACTTGCCCAGTTTGCGTTATACTAAGCGTAAGCATGAGCGAAACTACCGACACGCCTGGCCAGCCGGACTTGCTCGCGCAGGCTACAGAAGTGCTGCGCATCAACGACCGCGACACTTACACGGTGCCATCTGAAAACCTCTACCCTCACCAATGGCTGTGGGATAGTTGTTTTATCGCCATCGGCCTGCGCTGGCTGAATGTGGACCGCGCCCAGACCGAGCTGGCCAGTTTGCTGCGCGGTCAGTGGGCCAACGGCATGGTACCCAGCATGATTTTTAGCGATAAGCGCGAGTATGGACGCGACCGCCAGCTCTGGCGCAGCTGGCTAAACCCCTACTCACCCGATAAAGTCGCTACCAGCGGCATTACTCAACCCCCCATGCTAGCCGAAGCCGTATGGCAAGTGGGCCAACAGCTGAACGCCGCTGAACGCCGTGCCTGGTATAAACACATGCTGCCGGGTCTGCAAGCCTACCACGAATGGCTGTACGCCGAGCGCGACCCACATCAGGAAGGTCTGGTATTACAAATTCACCCCTGGGAAACTGGGCTCGATAACACACCGCCGTGGATGCACGAGCTGCACGAGCACCTGATGCCGACCTGGGTCCGCGCTGTCCGTGCCACGCATACCGACAAAGTAATTAATCTGTTCCGCCGAGACTTACACTATGTGCCGCCTGGTCAGCGCTTCAGCACGCTGGAAATCTTGTGCTTATATAACGCCCAGCGCCGCCTGCGCCGCAAGCAATATGATACCAACCGCATATTGGACCACGCCCTGTTCGCTATTGAAGATCTAACCTATAACTGTATACTCATCCGCGCTAACACTCGGTTACAAGAAGTTGCCAAGGCTGTCAGACACGAACTGCCTGAGCCACTGTTGGCTAACATGAAAAAGTCCGAAGACGCACTTGATACCCTGTGGGACGAGTACGCCAACGTCTATTGGTCGCGCGATTTTGTGACCCACCGCCTACTTAAAGTGCCGAGCATCGCCACACTTATGCCGCTGTATGCCGGAACCATCTCCAAAGAACGCGCCGCCAAGCTCGTAAAACTACTCGAAAACGACAGGAAATTCGGGCCCGCTTACCCGGTTCCTACCGTACCGCTTGACAGTCCCGATTTTGGCCCGCAGCGCTACTGGCAGGGGCCTAGCTGGATGAACGTCAACTGGCTCATCATGGATGGGCTTAAGCGCTACGGTTACGACGACCATGCGGCAGCGCTGCGCGAAACAAGCCTGGAAATGGTCGAAAAAAGCGGCTTTGCTGAATATTTTGACCCCAACACCGGCGAACCGCTTGGCGCCCATAATTTCTCGTGGACTGCCGCCCTTACCATCGATTTATTGAAGCGCTAACGCCAGTCAAACCGCAGTCTATCTCTGTTACAATAGAGAGGAACGGAGTCTTATATGAAGTTAGTTATTTTTATCCCCTGCTACAACGAAGAGGAGACTCTGCCGCTAGTACTCGAGAGTCTGCCGAGCCACATCAAAGGTATTGACGAAATACAAACAGTAGTGATCGACGACGGCTCCACCGACAAAACTTCAGAGGTAGCTAAAAGCTATGGCGTCAAAGAGATTATGCGCCATCGCCGTAACCAAGGGCTAGCGCGCTCGTTCCGACACGGGCTAAATCGTGCGCTGGAGCTCGGTGCGGACATCATTGTTATGACCGAAGGCGACAATCAGTACAAACAGGAACGTATTCCCGATCTTATCAAACCCATCACGGACGGTAAGGCCGACGTAGTGATTTCCGACCGTATGACACACACTATCGAGCATTTTTCGCCAACCAAAAAACTGTTGCAACGGGCAGGTACGCTGATGCTAAACATGGCCGCCGACACTACCGTGCCGGACGTTATGAGCGGTTTCCGTGCCTACACTCGACAGGCGGCAATGCAACTAAATCCTATCGCCGACCACAGCTGGGCCACCGAAACAACTATGCAAGCAGCGCAGAAAATGCACCGCATTGCCATCGTACCCATTCCTACCAACGCCAAGCTGCGTGAATCGCGCCAGTTCAAAAGTATCTGGACGCCCGTACGCCGCGGTGGCAAAACGATTGCCCGAGCTTTCGTCATGTACAAGCCATACGCGCTGTTCTTTTCACTCGGCATTCTGCTCCTGACGCTGGGACTTATCCCATTCGCCAAATTCGGCTACGACTACCTGACGGAGCGCACGAGCATTGTATTCGGGCCGCACCACTTGCAAGGGCTGATCATCGGTTCTGTGCTGCTCATCGCCTCGTTCATCAGCTTTACGCTAGGCGTCATTGCTGATCTCATTCGCATTAACCGCCTTTTACTCGAAGACATACTGGAACAAGTTAAGCGCAGTCGAATGGGCGGCTAGCCACATTTGCTAAATATCTGTTAAAATTGTATTATATAACGCTGAGTGACCTCTACGAGGTTGGGACGATATTCCTTTAGCGCTGATGCGCCGCTCATGTTCTTTTATGTACCTGCAACCAGGAGCTGCCCTGTTCATTATGGGCACGCACGGCATGCGTCGTACTAGGAACCGACCTTGCCAGCAAACCCGCACGACTACCGTTAGGAGCAAGCGATGCGTCTTACCAGCGCTCAGAACAACGTCCACACCCACAGCCGCACCCGTCGTCGCCGTCGCATCCCGACCTGGATGAAGCGATCCGTCCTTGGCGTACTCACCCTCCTGCTGCTTATCGCGACCGTCCTGTTCATCGTGGTCAGCATCGACGCCCTCCTGTTCCGCTGGTTCCACAGCTGGGATGTCCAGATGGAGCAGTGGTGGCTCGCGCACGTCCTCAACCCCCTAGCCGGCATCTTCCCCTGGACGTACTGACGCGCCCAGCGACTCACCCAGCCTGCCCGGCTCCGTGAACGAGGAACAAGCCTCTCAATTGTAGGTACATAAGGTTAGCCGCAAACTACGCTAGCCTGCGCGGGGTCGGAAAGAAGTATTTCGGTGGTCGTCTGTCGGCTCCAATCTTCTTTCCGTCCTGCGTTCGTACTTTTATGACACATATAGACGCTCTAGTCGAAGAACCAGCGGCTGCCAGAATAATAACGCGGACCATCGATAATAGCCGGACCTAGTACTCTTTTAGCGCTATCATTCACGCGTTGCACCGTAGCATTTTGCCAATACCAGGCATGGTCGCTGCGAGAAATAAATGTAAAGATTCCACCGCCCTCCAGGAAACACAGCAGCAGTACTACAGCCGTACCATAACGAATATACTCTGGCGCACGACGAGCCAGGGCAGCCAAGGCCGGCAGCGCTACGGCGGCACCGGGAAGTAAGACAGGAAACAGGTAGCGGCCGTTCATTAGCTCCAACACACCCGTATCGAGATACTTTAGGTATCCGGCGCCGAGGAGCGTCAACAAATATACCGCGACAACCACACTCAGCAGTATCAGGTACGGCTTGCCTGCGAATACGCTTCGTCCGTATGCCACGATAGCGGCGACTGAGACCACGAGCAACAGCGCGAAAGCGGCGGCCGGCAACGGCAACGGCGGATAGTTCGCAAAATCATCCGGTCCGTTAACCGCAAAGAACAGCCGGTACCACAGCCAGTAGACCCATTCGAACAGATAGCCGAACGGATTGGGATTGACGTGGGAGCCCTGGTCGACAACCGCTTGGTGTGACTGGTGATCATGAGTCCAGACGCTATAGGCACTGCAGTGGTTTATGTTGAGTACTTGCGCACAGTCCGGCACAACCGTATGGTACATAACGACGTTGCCCAGGTCGCGCTCCGTAAACAAACAGAAGGCGGTAATAAAGGCTGCGACTAGCAGCCACACCGCTACACCTCCGTGTCGCCAGCTGTTGAGTGCCTGTTGCCAGGCCTTGTGCCAACGGTCCCGCAGGCGCTGCCACCCAAAGATCGCCAAGAATAAGACGATGCCAAAGAAAATCGGCAAAAATTCGTACTTCACCATAGATGCGGCCAGACACACCGTTGTGACCGCCAAGAGCGATTGGATAGTGAATTGCCGCTCTTTCAGTTGGTCTATCGCCGTGAATGTTAGTAGGCAGGCCCACGCCGTCATAGGAAACAGCAGGTTATCGTAGTTAATTTGGCCAGCCAGCTGCGGCGCCACTGGGATGAAAGTGACTATGAAGACGCTGGCGTTGGCAGCACTACTAGGCAGGCCGGTTCTGCGCAACATCCTGCGGAATAGTATCAGGCCCAGCATAAAAAGAGCGATATTAATAAAGCGCAGCGCTATGATCTGTGTCGTTTGCTCGTGAGTAAACAACTCAATTATCCGATACGGAAAGCTCATCACATAATGGTAGAGGAATGACGGGTCACGAGTAACCGCACCATACGGGTCGGTGCCCGGCGGCTGGGTTTTTAAAAACGGCAGCCAGTGGCGCGCGTACGCCTGGATAATCCCAAAATGGAACTGCTCGTCGAACGCCTGAGGGTAGCGCGCCGAGAGTGCAATCCACGCCGACTGCACTGCAAAAAAGGCAACGGTAAGCCAAAAAAATAGCCGCGAGGCCAGTACGAACCGGATATTTTCAGCGAACCGTTTGATAATGACTCTATTTTACCCCACGAGCCTGGTGATTTCACCTACAGTGTCTTTACGGTCTATGGATTTTAAGCAATTATATACTTGACGTTACCAAGCCAGCAAAATAACTCACTAGAGCTAATTAATTGTCGCTATCTTTCGCTGTTCCTTAACCCACTTGCCTAAGCCTTTATTGCTGATAGGCGGAGTTTTGGACATCTTTTTTACAGCTTCTTTGAAGTTCATGCTAATACGGATGCGACGCTCATTTTCTCGTACTGGCTTTGCTTGGTCAGCTTTAATTTTACACAACCCGCTATACATAACCCGGGAAATAATCTGTCTTAATGTTTCGTCGCGGAACGCCAATATTTGTTAAAGCGTTTTGTACGGCAATAACCATTTGGTGACTGCCTGAAATATAGAATGTACGTTCGCGATAATCAGGTACGGTGGCACGAATAGCCTCAGCATCGACATAACCTTGTCGCCAGTATTGTCCAGGGATTTGATTATTCGGATCGGGCTTAGATAAGACGTATGTTGTTGCTATACCAAGCTGCTTTCGTGCTTGCTCAAAAACATCTGCATAGGCAATATCTTGAATCGTGTTGGCAGCATATAGCACTTTTACATCACGTTGCTCGTTGGTGTCTGTGAGGTATTTGATCATACTACGGAATGGCGTTACACCAATACCGCCGGCAACAAACACGAGCTTTCGTTTTTTATTACGAGGCATAACAAAATCACCAGCGACCTGTGCGGCAACAATGTTGGTCTGCTCAGTCATCTCAATCATGGCCTTTTTATAACTACTACTCGGTTCGTAAAACTTGATACCAAGTCGTAGCGTTGCCTCAGTCGGTGATGAGGCAAGGGTGAAGTAGCGGCGGTTGCCGCGATCGTCAATATTGCCATGTGGCAACGTCCACTCCATGTATTGCCCCGGTTGATAGGCTAGTTTTTTATCTGGGTTAAAGACAAAATCTATAGTATTTGCTGCAATGTGGAGCTTTTGACTAAGCACAGGGAATACGCGAACACGAGGATTAACCACATAAGCAAAGACGTTACCAATTACTAATGCAATCTCTGGCGATGTATAGAAACTGAATAGGTGAACCTGTGGTGGCACCAGTAGGCCGACCAATATACCGAACCATGTTTGCTTACCCTTTGTGCCTGGCGAGGTAAGTGGCTCGGTTAACATAACAAATCCTAAGAAAAAGATTGGTGAGGTTACTGCTGCTTGTTTGAGGGCTGTGAGCGCATTGCCGTGATCAATGACCGTTAAGAGTGCAGTTGCCGCAAATGTTGCCAACAAAAACCCACTAACCATAGCCTCGCGTCTGATCTTTCGCACCATCAATAGACCACCCATAATCACGAATGGCAACATGATAGCTGTGCCAATCCACCAGCTGGCGTTTTGCTGCGGGCCGAGCGCAGTCAACACAACCGCTAGTGCTGCTGGGTTGAATATGTGAACATCTTTAATGGTCAAAATATACTTGGAGGCCATAGCCAGACCGGAAGCCGCCAATAGGAATAGTAAACCATACTTATCAAGACTTGGTGTAATTAGCAATGCCAGAATGAGTGCCGTAATAATCGAGGATTCATGGTTAACCGGCACCTTGAAAACAAACGCAAAAGCACGGTTAATACCCCAGCAGGCAGCAATAAGAATCACTACTGATACTAGGAGTGCGACTGGGTTAAATCCTAGCTTACCAAAAATACCCACGACAAAAGCAATACCGAGCAGTCCGCCTAAATAGTAGATGAGCAGTCGGTACATGGTGGTTTTATTCAGAAAGTCATCAATGCTTTTAAGCATACGCATACTCCTTGAAGCCACTGGTGAACGTTGCTGTACCAGCGTCATCTACCATATACCCCTCAAGCCCTTCTTGTTGTTCGACAAAAGCAATACCGTCTTGACCCATAGCAAAGGCAGCCGTGGCAAAACGGTCGGCTTCGTAGATATTGTCAGCAATAACTGTCAGGCTTTGTACATCGTGCAGCTCGTCTTGTGGCAGGTGAGGATTGTAAATATGCTGGCCGCGAATGTATGTGCCTGACGTGGCGACACCTTTATTTTTTACATGGAGTACCTTTATGATCTCGTCAGAATTAAACGGGTTCCGTATACCAACCGTCCATGGTTCATTAGATTCATTGTTACCCTGAGCCTGGATATCACCGCCAGCTTCAATATAAAAGTTTTTCACACCTCGCTTTTTAAGACGCTTCGCAGCCTCCCAAATAGACCAGCCTTTTATAAGGCCGGATGGATCGAGTTTGCCGTCATGTCTGATGTCAAAGTAGCCGTTCGTTGCTTGTTTTGTTTCTTCGCAGAGCTGCATAATTGTTTTCATTTCGTCACTCCAGTCACTCCGCGGCATACCGTTATTGACCTGCGTGATTTCACTGTCGTCTTTGTAGGTGCTGTAGCGGTTGTCTACCTCACGAAAAAAAGCGAAGGTGTCAGCAAGTAGTGTTGTGTATTTGGAGTCCGTAATCTCAACAGTAATCGGCATACCCATGATGATTTTTGTTTGCTTCATGCAGTTTACGAGGCTTGCGACAGAGCATTTTGCAGCGATTGTATAAATGCCTGACTGGTGTATGTCGCACCACTAATAATGTTGACGTTGGCGCTCTGGGCCTTGATAGCCTCTTGCTGGAGGTACGGCATAGCCTGTTTGTTGATATAGACAGAAGTTGAGTGGGTATCTGGGTACTGTAAGAATGTCACATCGGTAATCTTGCCACCCGAAATAGTTGCCTTTACCCGTACGTCACCATAGTAGGCATTTTCAGTACTGCCGGTGTATGAGCCGTCTTTATATGAGCCGCTTGACTGGCTGGAACTCTGACTGCCGCTACTGGCACTGTTATTGCTTGGTGTAGTGTCGGTTGAGCCTGCCCCGTTTGACGAATTACCGGCGGTTAACGATGAGGGGGTACTGATCTTCGGTTGGTGGTCGCGTATGCCGTGACTATATACAACAAGAACAGCAAACACGGCGAGTCCAATAAACACTTTCTTCATGCTTAGAACTATACAGACGGAGGCTGTAGGTTTGCTTACTGGGGTTTAGGCTAGTGGCAACGTAATGGTCGCGGTGGTGCCACGCTTCTCATGACTCTCTATTGTTATCTGGCCGTTGTGGGCTTTGATAATTTCTTGAGCCAGTGGTAGGCCAAGTCCGTAGCCGGATGTGTGGGAGATTGCATCGGTGTTTTGAGAACGATAAAAGTGCTCAAAGATATGCGGCAAGTCACTGGTTGGTATGCCAACGCCCTTATCTTTGATTATCAGCACAGCATGGGTATCATCGGTGTTGAGCGAAATGGTAACGGTAGTCTTTTCGTGGCTATATTTAATGGCATTGTCGAGAATAATAATGACAAGCTGCTCTAATACACGCTGTTCGCCCATAACTTGTACGGGTGTAATGGCTGCTTTGAACTTTATATGCTTTTGCTCTGCCTTATGTGCAAGCTGTTTTATGGCCTGTCGAATTAGCTCATCAAAATCCAGCACAGCTAGTTTTATCTGTGAGCCATTTTGGTAGCGAGCAATATCAAGTAGATTGGCCGTCAACTGCTCAAGACGCTCGATATCACGGAGGTTGCCCTCGAGGGTATGTTTTGTTTTGGTGGTTAGGCCTTTTTCCATGAGCGCCACTTCAGTATCGGCACGTATGGCGGCAAGTGGCGTGCGCAGTTCGTGGCTTGCTTCAGCTGTAAAACGAACTTGTGCTTGGTGTGCGTGCTCGATCGGTCTGAGTGTTTGGCGCGCTAAAAAGTAACCAGCAATGCATGATCCGGCAACAACAACGACATTGAACCAAACCAAACCCTTCAGTAAATGAGCACCATGTTCGTGTATGTACGGCTCTGGCAGTGGTATGTTATAACGGCCATGGTCATTATCGGTATAGCTATGGTATTGGTGATTGAGCGCCTCACTCAACTCCTCGGTTGAGAGGTGGTAGACAACAACGCTATACGCTAGGCATAGTGCCACCGCCAGCAACACATACCAAAACGTCAGTTTGACGGTTGCCGACTTAAACATTATCCATCACCCCTATCCGATAGCCGAAACCGCGGATTGTGTGAATAAGCGGTGGCCTGTCGGGAAAGTTAGTATCGATCTTTTTGCGCAGGTAGCCCATATAGACCTCGACTGTGTTAGGAATAACCAGCGCGTCCTCATCCCATAGATGATTGATAATTTTGTCTTTGCTCACCACTTGTCCCGGATTGTAGAGCATGTACGATAGTAACTTTATTTCTTTCGCTGAGAGTAACAATGGTTTACCGCTACGCGTGGCCGTAAAAGTCACCGGGTCATAGTGCAGATCGTCAACGGTGAGTGTCGTCCCGAGTGTGTGGCGCGGACGACGCAGGAGGGTTTGTACACGGGCAATCAGCTCTTTCATAGCAAATGGTTTTTGTAGGTAGTCGTCAGCGCCGGCTTGCAAACCGTCCACGCGGTCGTCAATTTCACCAAGTGCAGTCAGCATAATAATTGGCGTGTCTACGCCTTGGTCACATAGGCGCTTGCAAATGGCTACGCCGTCCATACTGCCGGGAAGCATGCGGTCAAGAATTACCATGTCATAATCGGGATCGGCTGCGGCAACAAGCCCACTGTCTGCGTCACTTACAATATCAACCGCGAAGTGATGCAATTCAAGCGCACGTTTAATAGCTTTCGCAATACGCTCTTCGTCCTCAACAACAAGTAGCCGCATGACCTTATTGTACTATGTGACCCTGTAAGTCGGTTGTTGGTGACGGTATCTAATGTTAGGATTTCCGAGTAATCCCCAATAACGTAGATTGCCTCGCATCATCCACCCAGGTTATTGACGTCCAGATCTTATCCGTAGCTTTGCTTGCGTTCATCAGTTGCTCAAGTGTCGTCGTACCGCAAGGCGTATCATCGGCATCGCTGCTGTCACTGAGAGCTTTCTTCATCTGCCGGTTCAGTTTCTTTTGGTCGTGCTTGGTGTGACATATAGCCAATATGGCTGGGGAATCACCATTGTCATAATTCCACTCACCCTCTTCAGCAAAGGTTAAGTGGTTACGCATTTTCTTGACGCTGACGTGGTGGCTTGCCTGGTCTACGCGCTGTTCATGTAACCACGCGCACCCTACCCCTAAGACTCGGACCGGCCGGGGCCTCACTACTAGCGACGCATGCATGCGTTTCCAGAGTGATGCACCCGGCCTTTCCATTATGTGCAGTGTGGTATGCTTGGGACTGAAGTTATATATGAAGCGCTTGCCTACACCGCTCCGCAAACTATTACCCCCAGCCCTGGTAACCATGACGGCGGGCCTATTCGTATACCTGTTCGCCAAGCATCCGGAGTACCGCCACACGCTAGCACATACCAACTTTTGGGTGTTACTGCTGATAGCCGTTCTCTACGTGGTCATGTTGCTCTGCGTAGCCTGGACAAACGACATTACCCTCCGGCTCTGTAGCAAGCAGCAAGGTGTCAGAGACAATATTCTTCTCACCTGCTACACCACGCTTGTAAACTTTTTTGGGCCGCTGCAAAGCGGCCCGGCCATGCGCGGCGCTTACCTTAAGCAGCGGCTGCAGCTGAGCCTGCGGGCGTACACCCTCGGCTCGCTAACGTACTACGCGTTTTATGCGGTGATAAGCGCTCTGTTCTTGCTGGCCGGCTCGGGCAGGCACTGGCCGCTAATGCTGGGGGTTACGGCTCTAGTTATCCTAGGCTGTGCTGGCATTTTAATGCTTGCCCACCGCAAATTTACCGGACAGACTACCGGGTTTCACGTCACGCCTGTCTTGCTTACAGAACTGGGGGTGGCGACGCTCTGTCAGCTTTTGGTAACCGCACTTATCTATTACGTAGAGCTACGTGCCGTGCACACCGGTGCCAGCTTACTGCAGGCGATTACTTACGGCGGCGCGGCAAACTTTGCGCTGTTCGTGTCGCTTACGCCGGGCGCGATTGGGTTCCGCGAAGCGTTTTTGGCCTTTAGTCGGCAGCTGCATCACGTACCGACCAGCGGCATTTTGGCGGCGAGCGTGATTGACCGGTCGGTGTTCGTGGTACTATTGGGATTTTTGTTCTTGCTTGTCTTGAGCCTGCATGCCGGCGACCGGTTCAAGCGTGCTGAAATAGCGACCGAGTAGCTAGTCTTCGTCGAGCAGCGGTTTTTCAAGCAATACGGGCTCGACATCCGGCGCTTTATCAGTGATTTTCACAATGTCCTTATCGATCTTGCCAAGCTCCTTGTAAGTGTTATTGAAGTGCCCGACCGTAGTACCGAGCGACAAGCCGAGCTTTTGCATATAGGTATTGTGCGTCATCAGATGTTTGCCAAGCTGCTCGATATTTTTGCGGATCAATTCAGTGTCTTTGTGTATCTGCATACTGCGCAAACCCTGCACGATGGTTTGCAAAATGGCGCTTAAGGTGGTCGGCCCCACGATGGTTACTTTCTTTTCGGAGGCGTAGGCCAGCAGGTTGCGACCGCTCAAGCCGACCCTTTCCGTGAGGATGTCGTAGTAGATGGTTTCGCTAGGAATGAACATCAGAGCCTGATCTAATGTGCCCTTGCCTGGCCTGACGTACTTAGCAGTTTCGTCAATACGACCTTTGATGTCGGCTTTGAATAGTTTTTCGTAGCGTTCGCGCTCTTCACCTTCCGCCTCGATCATGCGGTTATAGTTTTCTAGGCTGAATTTGCTGTCTACCGGCAGCCAGCGGTCTTCGTAGCGGATAGCCGCGTCTACCACCAAGCCTTCGCCAAGTTTGAGTTGCAGAGTAAACGCGCCTGGCGGTAGGATGTTTTTGAGGATCTGCTCCAGATAATATTCGCCGAGTACGCCACGCTGTTTAGGATTCTGTAGTACGTTTTGGAGGGTCTTGAGTTCGCTGGCGATATCACCGACGTTTTTGTTGGTACGATCGAGCTCGGTCAGTTTTTCGGTAACGTCTTTGATGATTTTAGCGCTGCTGGCAAACTGTGCCGCCATTTGTTTGCTATTGGTGCCCAGCTGCTCGGCAAGCTGCCGCTGCAGGCCATCCTGCAAGCGCGTGATGTCGCCGCTCAGCTTAGTCAGATCCTCTTTGATAAGCAGTGCGCTGTTATCTGGTGTAGCCGGCTTCGGGGCGTGCAACACCAGCGCTAGCACAGCTGCGCCGAGCGCGAGTACGAGCAACCCCAAAAGTATTACCGCCACAAGCATAACGCTATTGTACCATCTGCTATAGTAGTTCGCATGAACGCCATACTTGTGCCTGGCCGGCCAGACAGAGACGAACACTACGACCCAAAACGGCCAAGCAATAGCGAGGACCATTGGTTTAGCTGGCTGAAGCGGCAGCTGATTCTGCGCGATATTCATGCGGTGAGCATTGAACCGCCCTTTCCATTCCGGCCGCGCTATAACGAATGGAAAAAGGAGCTTGAGAGGTTTGAGCTTGCATCGGATACGATTTTGGTCGGCCACAGCTGCGGGGGTGGCTTCCTGGTCCGCTATCTGAGTGAACATCCGGACTTGCATGTCGGCAAGGTGGCGCTCGTGGCGCCGTTTACAAACCCGGACAACAACCCCGCCAGCGATACGGCTGACTTCTTTGAGTTTGCTATTGACCCGGACTTCCCAGCCCGCACTGCCGTCACAAGCGTCTTTGTTTCCAAGAACGACGAGCAAGCCGTGCACAAAACCGTAGAGATATTGCAGGGCGCTGTTCGCGGCTTGGACATCCACGAGTTCGAAGACAAAGGTCACTTTACCCTCGAAGATCTCGGCACTCCAGAATTCCCTGAGCTATTAGCGGCGCTGACTGACGGGGCTACGCCTCAACGGTAACGGTTGTGCCTACCGGCGCCCAGGCGTAGAGCCAGCTTATAAAATCAGCCGGCAGGTGGACACAGCCGTGCGAACCATCTGTTCGATATTCTGAGCTACCGAACGGGAAGGTCTGCCAGCTGGCGTCGTGGAAACCGACACTGCCGTCGAACGGCAGCCAGTACTGGACGTAATCGTGCCAGCAGCCATTGACATCACAGCCACTCAAGTAGCGGTTGGTTTGCTTACTGTAAACGTGCCAGCTGCCGGTCGGTGTCGAGTCGTCCACACCTTTCGGAGCGTTGGGTGCACCGGTGGTAACAGCGGTGTCTTTAACAAGCCTCGTGCCATCACAGGCCCACAGGTGTTGCTGGCTAATACTTACGAGTAGTAGCTTACTCGCTCCATTTTCAGCGCAATTCGGGCCTACCGCTGACTGCGCCGTGGTGGCGGACGCCAGGGCTGGTAACGACAGTTGCTGCGTGCGTCTAGGAACGGCTGCCTCGGCAGCCGTTACACCGCTTTCGCGCAGTTCAGCGGCGCGGCCGCCCAAGATGAATGTGCCGACGACAGCCAGAAATAGCACCCCAACCACCGCCAGCAGCGGCAACTCAGGCACTTTTCTGAGGTGGGGAATCACTAATTTCATAGGTTCTAGGCAAAACGCGTGACAAAAAACATGAACACCGCACCCAGGACAGTCAGGCCGATGGTCGCATAAGACGAATGCTTGCTATGGGCTTCGGGCAGGATTTCGCTGGCTCCGATGTACAGTAAAAAGCCGGCAAAGAAACTGAGATACAACGTGAGCCCGGCATCGCTTATGTGCACCGACGTGCCGACAACCGCTCCAACGACTGGTGCCAGTGCATCGAGCAACAGCATAGCGAACGCACGACGACGATTGTTGCGATTTATGAGCATTAGGGTCACAGTGTTTAAGCCGTCCGAAAAGTCGTGTGCGATAACGGCAATGGCCACGGCAACACCGACCGCGTTACCCGCCTGGAAGCCAAGGCCAATGCCAAGTCCGTCCAGAAAACTGTGGCCGGAGAGCGCCAGCGCGCTCACAATGCCCACCTCTGGGTGGTGGTGTACTTCGTAGTCATGCTCCTGGCTGTGGTGGATGAGGATGGTTTTTTCGACGACATGGAACAGCAGAAAGCCGCACATCAGCGCAATCATAGCGTCACGCGCCGATACGCCGTGACCCAGTGAGTCAAAGATTTCCGGTAAGAGATCAAAGGCTACCACGCCCATGACCACGCCAGCGGTAAAGCCGAGCAGCCGGTGCAGTTTATCGCTGTTCTTAAGCCCAGTAAGCCCACCCGTCAGGGTGGAAAAGAACGTTCCGCAGGATAGTAAAATTGGGAGCATAGGTTGCGTGCCTTCACGTTAAGTTTACCTGCACATGAGTTTGCGCTGCAATAATTATTTTTGCAACTTTGTCGCAATTTATGCTACGATTGCGACATGCAGCCTTCGGCACAACTAGAACAGGTTCTGAAGCAGCACGGACAAAGTGTAACTGCAGCTCGGCAGGCTGTCTTGGCTGCCTTGCAGGGGCAGGAACCACTCACCATGGGTGAACTCGTGATCCGCTGCAATGACATCGACCGGGCGACTGTGTATCGCTCCGTGGCACTGTTTGAGCGGCTCTCTATAGTACAGCGACTGCAAGCCGGTTGGAAATATAAACTGGAGCTAAGCGATGCCTTTCACGAGCATCATCACCACGCAACATGCTTGCACTGCGGCCAAGTAGTCCCGCTGTCAGAAGACCCTAAACTCGAAGCCTACTTACACGATTTGGCTGTTGCGTACAATTTTACGTTACGGAAGCATCAGATTGAGCTGAGTGGTCTGTGCGCAACCTGCCAGCCAACGGTAGGCTCTCTATAATCTTGGGTAAACGGCGGGCAGCCATGGCGATACCCCAGCCGTGACCGAGGCCAGAAACCCTGTAGATGCGGACACCAGGTACGTCCATAGTCTGGCGCGGTACGACAAAGTCGGCCCACTGCTGCGTGATAATGATCCGCTGTTTATCTTTAGCTATAAGTTTTGGAATGGTGATGTTGCCGCAATATGTCACTGAATCATAGAAGGCTTGAGCAGGATGCTTGCTGCCAATATGTGCCATGCGCGTCAGATCGCGCCGGTCCCACCATTTGAGCGGCGCTTCGTGCAGACGGCTGCAAAGAGTGACCGCACTGAGATGCGAGTCATGCAGCTCGCCGGCTATATTCACTACCAGACTGCCGCCGGCACTTGAACCGACCAGAACCAGATCACCGCCCTCTTTGAGCTGCGCCTTGGTGATTTTGACCGTACGTGCGAGCAGAGCTTGGAACGATTCGTCCGCATACCAGTCAATCGGCACATGGGTAACCGCAACTTCCCGCTTGGCAAGATACCGTACGACTAGCCGTTCACGCCAGCGCATTTTGCCTCGGCCGAGGCCGTTGAAGTACAGAACGTGCGTCGTCATACTTTTCTGCAGCCTTAGCTTTCAGTGGCTCGCAAAAACGTGGTCAGTTGCTCGACGCAGCTGCGCATTGACGGGCCTAGGTGCAGCTGCGGAATCTCGTCAGCCGCGTACCAAGCATAGCCGAGGAGGTGGTCGGTCGACTGTACCTTTTCGGTGATCACATGCACGCGGTAAAATAAGTTCGCCTTTGGAATACCGTTCAGTACCGCGCCAAGGCCTACGAAGAGAACCTGAGAATCCCAGCGTATATCGCCAAATGCAAGGCCGAGTTCTTCTGATAGCTCACGCCGGAGCGCCTGTTCCACTGTTTCGCCGTGGTCAATGCCGCCGCCCGGTAGCCCCCACCACCCCTCGCGCTCTTTGGCCATGAGCAGCTTGCCGTCTTGGATGATTACCGCCTTCGCCGACAAACGGTAGAGGCAGTCGGCTATTTGGTCCAGGCTGGGGTCAATACCATTCATGCCTGCCACCTAAAATGCCAAACGCCGCCAGAATAGCCATTGCCATGTCGCCGTATCGCCTCCAGCAGCAGCTCGGGCTCCACAAGTCGCCATTTCGGGTGTTTTGGGTTCGGGTCGACGATGCGCACCTTACCGTCAACTATCCGGTCAAACACCACCACGTGTCCGGTGTTCGGCCGATACTCGCCGCGTATAACACCGTGATTAAAGCACAGAAGCGCATCCGTGTCGTTTGCTTCGCTCTCCTCAAGCGCAGTCAGCAACGTAGCTTCGTCCGGGATATCGGTGGCTAGTTGCAGCCTAACGCTCAAAGGGATAGCGAGCCTTTCAAACACCTTGTTCGGCTCATAGTCAGGGTTATAAATTTGGGTGCCGTAACCCGCAGCTGATGGCGGTTGCTTGGCGACCCGGACGTTGTAGAAGAACTGTTCGTCTTCCGGCGGGACGGTTAGCCCCAAATGATACCCAAGTTCTTCAGTGGACATGAGCGGTATACCGTGCCGGTACATAATCATGGAGATACTCGTCGGGACACAACAATAGGGCTGCTGCGTGAACGGAGTATACCTCGAGTCGGTGGGTACAATATCCTTACTCGTATCCATAGAGGCATTGTAGCACGCGGGTATGCTACGCTTTGACAACCAGACCAAGCTCAGCAGCGAGCTCCGGCGCGACGGCAGCGAGCTGGACGGAGTCAATGGTCAGACCACGCAGTGAGTGCCAACCGCGGATGTCGAACAGCTGCGAGCTGCGAGCGTCAACTGCTTTGAGCTTACAGCGGTCGAACGCAGTTTTATCCAGCCTGCAGGAGTCGAATACAACGTCTGTTAGCTCCGCTACTTGGAAGTCAGTCTCGTCCAGGGTGCAGTTTATAAACTGCACCCGAGCCAGCTTGGAGAACCGAAGATTAGCCATATCAAGCTTGCAGTCCTCAAATACTACATCTTTTATAATCGACCAGCTCAGATCGGCACCTGCCCAACGTGTACCCCTCACATGCACGCGTATAAGCGAGCTACCGACTAGTCGGGCTGCTGCAAAATCGCACCGTATCAGCTCAGTATCCATCAAACTGAGCTGCTCCAGCCAAGCTTCACCAAAGAGTATTTTTTTAAGTACAGCCTCGTCAAAGCTGAGATTTCTGGCCCTCACGCTGCTTAGATCTGCATTGCTCAAACACGTCCGTCTAAACGAAGCTTCGGCTGCAATACCGTTTGCAGCAATCACCGTAAACCCATCGCTGCGCGGTAACCTTGGCGACTGTAATTTTATTGTCAGACCTCTAGCAGTTTCTTAATAGGGTCAAAGTAGTAGTCACGCCAATCGGCAATATCTCTTTGCTCATCCACGATATCGCCGGCGTAGAGCATATGCACTGTGGTGCTATCGCCGCGGTCTTCAAATGTAAATCGTACTCTGTATCTCCAGGTGGGGTTGTCATGACCATACCAATCTTGCTCAATAACCTGCATGGGTTCAAGCTTGGTGAACGTACCGTGGATGTCGCCATCCCAATAGCTGAACTGGCCACCCTCACGCGCGTCCAGTTTGGCGGGTGCGGCGCCCCATTTGCCAGCCGTCTCCGCATCGGTCAACGCCTGCCATACTTTACTCACTGGCGCTTTGATTTCGTAGGTTTGCTCGAGTTCAGCCATGTAAAAACTTCCTTTTATCTTCCGCTATCTCTACCAATATACCATCCGGATCTTCGATAAAGAAAAAGCGCGGACCGGTGCGCCCTTGCTGTATCTCGACGGCTTTATCTACCATGCCTTTGCCAGCCAAATCTTCTCGTGCCGCCTCAATTGAATCCACTTTGAGCCCGAAGTGTTTGGTGCCGATTATTGGTAGGTCAGTCTTTGTGGTGTGAATACTTTCCGGAGCAGCTTGGTAATTCTTGTAGCAAAATAGCTCCAGAATCATATCGCCGTTCTTAAGATGCGTGATGGTTAGGCTGCCATCATCGGCCGCCCATAAATGAACCTGGGTAAACCCGAGCTTGCCGTAAAACACTACCGAACGATCCCGATCTGTGACGCTCAGAGCGACGTGGTGAAATGTATACATAGGGTAATCATAGCCTGGCCCGAGTAGTGCGTCCACTTTAAAAGGCCCGGAAGTATCGGGCCCTTTCCCTGGAAAACCTCGTTTCCGTACTTATACTATCGCAAGCCGTCTAGGCAGTAAGTAATAATTTTTACATCCGCCGGCGACACACATTCTACTAGGCTACGTGGGTTGGATCCCACGCGGTTCGGTAGCCCGTATCCAGCTGTTTGAGCTGTGTCATGCCATCCACATCAAGCTCGAAATCAAATACGTCACAGTTCTCCTTAAGGCGGTCTTCGTGTACCGACTTTGGCAATGGCACCGTGCCCGCCTCTAGACACCAACGGATCATAATCTGCGCCGGACTCTTGCCATACTTCTTACCAATTGCCGCGAGTGTAGGGTTGTCTAGACCATGGCCGTGGGCGAGCGGCGAATATGCCTCGACTACAATGTCATGGTCTTTGCAGTACTGCACCAACTCGGGCTGCTGTAGATAGACGTGCAATTCCACCTGATTCACTGCCGGTTTAATAGCGCATTCCCTCAGCAGTTCTTCAAGGTACCTGATAGTGTAGTTGCTTACCCCGATGGCTTTAGCACGGCCGCTGGCTGCCAACTCTTCCATTCTCCGCCAAGCCGGCCGGCGCAGTTCAGTAACCGGAAAATGCAGGAGCAGCAAATCGGCATATTCCATCTGCAGGTTTTGGAGCGACTCCTCAAAGCTCGGAATCAGGTCGACCCACCACTGATTGTTGTTTTTAATCTTGGTCGTGATGAAGAGGTCTTCGCGTTTCACATCGGCATCCTTGAACGCGCTGCCCAGGTAGCTTTCGTTGCCATAGAGCTGCGCCGTGTCAAAGTGCGTGTACCCGGCTGCCAGAGCCCAATTGACTACCCGCGCACACTCTTGCTCCTCTTTAACCCGCCATAGGCCCAGCCCGAGAATGGGCATATCGGTACCACTATTGAGGCTGACCGTTTGCTTCATGGCTACTTATCTCCCCCTTGTCGGTAAGGTTATTGAATGTCTAGGCGCACGAACCCCTCGGCATACTTGCTGCCGGTTTTGGCACCGGCGCTTGAACCCATTTGCTCCAGCATAGCCCGCGCGCCAGCCTGATCCGGAAACTGGCTGGCATGCTTTAGAAACGCCGCCACTTTTGTTTCGAACACGTCGCTAATGTCTATAAAATAGTCTTGGTTGCCAAGCGCGTTCATGAGTAGGACATGCTCAACTTTATGGGGCTGCAAGGCTTCCTGTCGCAGCAGATCTGGAAAAGTTAGCCGGTCACGCGCTAGCGGAAACACGGCATCCAGCGTAGCCTGAGCCGCGGCGCGGTGGTCAGGATGGTTTAGGAACGACAGGCCATTCATACTCCCATACACCACTGTCGGATCCATCACGACCACCGTGTCGGGCCGCACCTGGCGAATGACCCGCACGATGTCCTTTTTGAGCGGCAACGTGACTTCCAGCATAGCGTCTTCGTAGTGCAGGAAGTGTACTTCCTTGACCCCAAGTGTCGTGGCAGCATCGCGCTGTTCCTGCTCGCGGGTCTGCACCAGGCGCTCGGAAGTCATACTCGGGTCGTCGGAGCCTTTGCTGCCGT